>JBHJHJ010000001.1:0-5574 GCA_050330955.1 Elainellaceae cyanobacterium
GGTGGAGGCCACCAACAACCTTGCTGAGCGCCAGTTGCGTCCTGCGGTTATCTCTCGCAAGCTCTCGTGCGGCAACAAAACGCCCACCGGAGCAACCACTTGGGCTATCCTCGCATCCCTTGCTGCCACCTGCGAGCAGCGAGGCGACTCGTTCATCGAACAAGTCGCCCATGCCATGGTGCTTGATAACGCCGCCTAGCTGTACGCTAAACACGTACTCAGGCTATGCGATCGCTATCTCTAATCATCCGCTTCGCCATTAGTTAGCCATTAGACATTGGCTTCACATCTTGTCCCGTCAGGCAGGATCGCATTCGAAAGACGTATATTCGACATCTGACCACTGGAGATGATGGCACTATGTAGGTTAGCGTTTGTGCAGTCAGCAGCGATTATATTGGCCTTGGTGAAGTAGGCATTACACAAGTGAGCCCCTCTGAGATTAGTGCGCTGCAGAAGCGCATTAACCATGCTAGCTCTCTCCATATAGGCATTTCTAAAAATAGTATTATTAAGCTTGGCGCCAGTAAAGTTAGCGCCGTTAAGCTGTGCACCGCTCAAATCGGCACCGGATAGGTCTGCGTAGGAAAAATTAGCGTCCACTAAAACAGCTCTGCGAAAGCAGGCATTGGTTAGATCTGCCCCGCTAAAATCCTCGCCCTTGAGACAAGCATCAGCGTAATGGAGTGTGGTTAAGGACATAGTGTGTTCTTAGGGATGTAATGAACAGGTTGGACGTTCAGGCAGGATAAATCTGCAGATGGAAGTTTCATCTGTCCACGCGGTAATAAGACTTGGTCCGAAGGTCGTATAGCACCGCTATAAAGGCTTATGCACGGTGGCGCACCGCTTAGCTCCAGAACGCTCCGGTTCAACCTGAAATCATTCTAGGCAAAGTGGCTGATGCGATATGTTTTGAGGGCGATCGCGCTTCTATAGGCATCGCTACAGAGCTTTGTGCGCAATGGCGCGTCATTTGGCCCCAGGATTCTCCAGTTCAGCACCAAAACTGTCCAAAGCAAAGTGGCCAACGCTATAGATGCCCTCACTGCGTCATTGGTTACAGTTATTAATCTATCTTTCTTGACGTAACAACTTATAAAGTTACAGAGAAATGAGACTTTACTTCTGTGAGCGTGTTGCAATGATTACGCCTCAGCTGCGCCTCAATGGCATCGATGGGGAATCTGTTTGCCCTAAGGGTTATGTTGCCTGCCCCACGACGGACAGCAAGTGAGCTGCAATACGCTCGGCAGCGCCAGGCGCCCCCAATCGGCGCTGACCGTTACAGGCGATCGCTTGCCGTCTGGGCAGATCTGCCCAGAGCTGTCTCAAAGCATCGCCCGCCTCGGATGGGGAATCGACGAGCTGCACTGACGGTCCCAGCAGCCGGGTCTGCGCCTCCGCAAACGCGGGGGTGAACTGCGGCCCTTCACCCACTAGCGTCAGGGCAGGCTTGCCTAGCCCTACAAACTGCTCCGTGGCGGTCCCGGCCATAGCGATCGCCACCTCAGCCTCGTTCAAAAAGTCGTAGAAGCGGGCGTCAATCTCCAATCTTGCCTCCCCCTGAGCATAGGTCTGGCCACCGCCTGGCGTTTGGCTAACCAGCTGCCAGCCCTGCCCCTCAGCCTGCTGGGTAAAGCGCTTTAGATCTAGATTGGGGGCGATCGCCGCTAGAAACCGGGCGCCGCGCCAAACTCGCTGGACTGACGCTACAGCCACCAATAGCTTCTGCCAGTTGCGCTCGGCCTCAGGGCTGCGGGAGCCCGGCAGCAGCAGGATTGCTCTAGGCTGCCCATCCTTCATCAAATGGGTTGCGTAATCCATGCCGACCCGCAGTCCATCCATCATCGGATTGCCCAGATCCACCGCCGCAATGGGCCACTGCTGCAAAAACTCAGTGGTCAAGCTGTCGCGGGGAAATACTGCCCGGCAGCGATCGCGGCTCATCAGCCATCGCTCCCAGGGCAGGTAGACCGAGCCCGACCACCGCTCCAGTTGCTCAAACCAGGTGCGCCGAGCCAAGGGGCCTGACTCGTCCCGCAGATAATACTCCGATTTTGCCGTACCCACGAAGGCATAGGGTGCACCGCTGGCCCAAGCAAACAGCAGCGGCACGATGTCCCCTACCGCCAAAATGCAGCCGCCCGCTTGTCCCCACTGACGCGCGATTCGAAGCTGCGATCGCGTCAGGGAGAGCAGCCCACCCTGAACATCCCGCCAAAGCTGTGCCCCGTCCATATAGACAAAGCCGCCGGACGGCATAATTTGCGTTGGGCCAGCCAGCGGGATATCGGCAGCCCTGTAGGCGTGGCCGTCGCCTACGATGGGCAGGGCTACTAGCTCCAGCGGCTGTCCTAAGCTAGTGGCCTGCTGCTGCAGCGCCTTGAGCACTCGGAGGGCGATCGCGTCCTCGCCGTGGCCGTTACTGAGGCACAGCAGCCTCATCGGCCTGGGCTCACCGGGGCCAGAGGCGCTTCTATTGCTTCAGGTTCAGTCTCAGGTCCAGTTGCGTCAGGTCCAGTTGCGTCAGGTCCAGCATCCGGCGGGGCAGAGGGGTCGTCCAGAGCAGAATTTTCCTCTGTCTCAGCTTCAGGAACAGCCTCTGGGTCGATGGGCTCGCCATTTTCATCCAGCTCCAGCAGCACCCCAGCCTGAATCAAAATCCGCCGCACCCGTTCCTGGATTCGCTGGTGCTCATCCACACCTTCGTAGGCATAGCGGTTGTAGCCGTTTGCTTCAATTAAGCTATTCAAGCGGCGGATGCGCTCTGGCGTGTCTGGGTGTGTGGAGAGCCAATCAAAGTTGCCCCGAGGATTTTCTTCTTCTAAGGTTTCCATTAGTCGCGCCATGCCATCAGCCGCATAGGGAGACGCCGCCAGCATACGGGTCCCGAGGCGGTCGGCCTGGCGCTCCATATCGCGGCTGTAGCTCAGCACCGCGAGGTTAGTCGCTACGCCACCGTAGGGCACGACTCTCAGGACGTTCGCTACCAAATTTCCCCCAGTCATAATCTGAAACCCATGGGACAGAATAGCGTGGGAGAGCTCGTGGGCCACCAGTCCCGCAAACTCCGCCGTCGTTTCAGTCTTAAGAATGGCCCCTGCGTTGATGAACACCTTACCGCCGGGGAGGGCAAACGCATTCAGTTCATCCGCCGCCACGATATAAAACTCATACTCAAATTCATCGCGCCCGCCCAGCTCAGCCAGCTCCTGCCCCAACTCATTGACGTAGGTCACGACCTCTTCGTCAGTAATCAGCTCTAGCTCTTCCGCCGCCCGCTGAGCGGTACGCTCCCCCACTGCCGCTTCGCCCCGCATCAGCAGAATGCTCGTTTGCAGGGCCGACAGCGGACCGAAGATGTTGCCTGTCAGCGCAAACCCAATGCCGCCCGCCAGCACGTTGCCAATGGCGTTGCGGGTGATGCGCGATCGCATCCGGCGGCGGAAGCGGTCCTGGTACTCATCGGCAGAAACGGCCAGCTCCGCTGACGCCGGTTCCTCAGGGTTGATTAGGGCAAACTGCCGCGCTGCGATCGCCGCCTGCAGCCATTCCTCTTGGGCCACCAAGGCGTCGATGCGGGCTTGGGTGAGGGTGAGGTCGTTGGGATAGAGGGTGGCGGCCCGCTCCAGCACGGCGATCGCCGCTTCAGGCTGCTCCTGCTGATTTAGCCGCTCGGCGTAGCTCAAATGACCCGGGATAAACTCCGGGTTTTCCTGGGTCAAGAGCTGCAGCGGAACGTCAATGCGGGTGTCTAGGCCGCTCTCCAGTCCAGCCTGGTATTCCCGCCAGTAGACTTGGCCCGCCGGGGAGAGCTGCTCGGGGTCGAGGATGGGCTCGGCGCGCTCAATCACCTCGCCCTCGAAATCTCCCTTTGCCGAGCGATAGATCACTTCTGCTTCGGCATAGCGGCCCAATTCAAATAGGCGATCGCCTTCGGAAAATAGCTCTAGGCGTCGCTGTCGGGCGGCTTCCTCAGCGGCGGCTTCGGGGTCTTCTTCTAGGCTTTCCTCCGAGTCGGCTGTTTCAGCCCCAGTGCTTTCCCCGCCATCTTCCTCCGCAGCTTCATCAGCATCGGGCTCTATATTGATATCACCATTGCCGCTATCAGGAGCATCGGCGCCTTCCGCTTCGTTAGGGCTATCCTCATCCCCGGCAGGGCCATCTGCTTGAGACGCGGTTGGGCTAGTTTCTGTTGATTCAGGTTCTGTAGCTTCAGTCTCAAGGGGGCTCGGGCTTGGAGCATCAGCTTCATAGGTTTCCCCATCTGCAGAACTTTCGACGGCCTCCTCAGTTGGTGTCGATGTGCCCTCTGGGACAGCGTCTCCGCCCACTTGGGCAACGGTCCAGGTTTCCCCAGGCGAATCAATCCATGGGGCAGCGGTCGATGGTGGTTCTACACCGAATTCAGGAAGGCTGACGGATTGACCTAGCGCAATGCTAGTGTCTGATAGCGCTACGTTTGGCTGGGGTAGGGCGTGCAGCGAAACGATTGCAGGCTGTGCGGGTTCCGCCTCGGTGAGGCCTATGGCCTCAATGCCGTCTGACTCGCGACTTTTAGGGTGATCTTCAGCGATCGCCGCTGGAGAGAACACCGTGACCAAGGTGAAAGCAACTGCTCCGCCTAAAAGAGAAGCTCCAGACCGATGGCTTGCCATGAAACCGTCCCCACGAAGGTAAAACACTTCGTTTAGTGTAGCGATTCGACCCGATAACTGTGCATGACCTACGTCTGGATATCTGCTGCATTCTTTTGGGAGACCAATCGGCCATTGGGCAACGTTGTTGCGTTGAGCGTACAGCCAAGCTTCAGCTCACGCTCTGAAACGAGGGTGCCAATTAGCGTGGCGTGGGTCAGGTCTGTATTGACAAAGACGGCATTCCTTAAGTCAGCTCGGGACAAGTCCGCACCCCGTAGATTCGTCTTTAAGAGCGTTGCCTCTTGGAGGTTGGCATTCTTTAGACGGGCATTTCTCAGCAGAGCATTGGTTAGATTGGCCCCCGTGAGCACCGCTTCGGAAAGATTGGCTTCGGTTAAATCAACCCCCACTAACCGCGTTCCCGATAGGTTGGCGCCCCGCAGGTTTACCCGTTTCATAGAAATACCGCTTAGATCTAGATCGGACAGGTCTTGACTGACGAAATTCATGCCGTCGAGGCAGTTGTTATTAGCGGCGGCAAGACTAAGCAAATCCATAGTGACGCGGCTTAAGAGCTATTCGTATTGCATGTGTGTTTATCTCTTCAGATGCGGTAATAGACGAGCCGGAAGATGACTGATGGTAACCCTTCAGGCCTCAGCTAAAACCGGCAAAACCGCTATGGTAGAGCTATGAACAGTCTTTTCAATCGGTTCCGCTGGCAGCGCCTCCGTCAATCTACTTCTCTCTTTCGCTACTGCGGTCGAGCGATCGCCCTCGTCTGGCGTACCCACCGCGTTTACACCCTGCTTTTTGCCGTGCTGACCTTGGTGGCGGGGCTGCTGCCGGCAGCCGTGGCCTACGTGGGCAAGCTAATTGTCGATGCCGTGGTACAGGCTGCCCAGTCGGGGCTAGAGAGCGATCGCTGGCT
>JBHJHJ010000002.1:0-4414 GCA_050330955.1 Elainellaceae cyanobacterium
GCTACAACAGTATTTTTGACGACGAGCTGGTGGAAGCCAATTTTGACCGGCCTCCCACCCTATCGCTGGAGACCTTTGACCTAGTGCGCGATCTAGAAGAGCGGCGATCGGGTCAATCCAGCGTTCAGCCCGATGATCAGCCCGAAGAATAGGGCTTCGTCAAATCCCCCGTTCGCTTCGACGAACTCTTTGCGCTTCCATCTTTACATCCACTGGAAGCACTTTAATCTCTCATCGCTTATTTATTCGTATCCAAGGACACAACCATGGGAATTCTGGAAAACTGGATTAGCGCCATCCGTACGCGAACGGTGGCCTTCATTGCAATCGTGCTCGCGGTTGCCGTTACGGCAATCTCCTGCAGCAGCGGCGGCGGCGGTACCACTGCCCAAGCCTCTGCTGGCGTCGCCCCAGAGCTGGTGGCCGACTACATCCATACCGTGCTGGCCGCCGACCGCACTGCTTACACCAAGCACGTGGTCAATCGCGTTAAGACCCTGGAGGGCAAGGCCAAGGATGCTGGCGTGCTGGAAGTCGAGTCCACTGAGACCTGGCAGCAGGCCGATGGCATTCCTCTGCCGGCGCAGATGTTCCGCCTGGGCTCAGAAATCGCCAACGAGTCGGGCTACTTCACCTACAACCTGATCTCCCCTTGGTACATCAACGATAGCCACGCCCCCAAAGGGGAGTTTGAGGAGACGGCCATGCAGGAGATGATCGACACCGGGGAGCCGGTGAAGAACTACCAGGAAATTGGCGACCAAACCTTCTTCTCGGCAATGTACCCCGACAAAGCCGTGGCTGAAGCCTGCGTCAGTTGCCACAACACCCACCCGGTTCACCTTGAGCGCTACCCCGATAAGACGTTCGAAATGGACGAGGTGATGGGCGGTATTGTAATCAACATTCCGCTAGAAGGTGCCTAGGTTCTACACAAGGGCAAAGCTTTGGCCAGTATGCTGAAGCAACAAAATCTTGCCGGGAAGGAGCTTTTCCTTCTCGGCATCATTTAGATATATTGAATCCTCAAATATTCCTATGAGCACTCCTCATCCGCAGCCACCGCTCGATCATCAAACCCCGGCGTTAGAAAACGCCTCTATGGGTGAGGCCTCTCTTTCATCAGGGCAGCGGCTCACTGCACCAGTGCCCCGCCCAAAAGGCATCCAGCCGAGCCTAAAGGTTCTTCTCGCTCTAACGGTTTTGACGGCGCTGCTGCTGCTGCCCTTTGCCTTTAGCACGGTCTATTTAGACTGGCTGCGGGAGCAATCCGTGGAACTGCATCGCTTTGTGCGGGGAGAGCTGTACAAGCAGGGTACAGGCTACGCCGCGCTGGCCTTTGTGGTGCTGGAGGTGTTGCTTACCGTCCGCAAGCGTGGCCGCAGCTGGATTAGTAGGCTAAAGTTACCGGGTTCAATGCAGCTTTGGCGCAAAATCCACATCTTTTTAGGGGTGGCGCTGGTGGCAATGGTGCTGGTCCATACCTTAGGTTCTAACGGCCTCAATTTCAATGCGGCGCTGCTGTGGGTGTTCTTTGCGGTCACCCTCACGGCCCTAGTGGGAGTGGTGGCTGAAACCGGCATTTTAGAATCCACCCGCAGCTACTTTGGCAAGCTTCCCTGGAGCGCGGCCCCGATGACTAAAGGTCCGCTGATCCGAGGGCTGCGATCGCTCTGGCTGGTGAGCCACATTTTTTTCGTCTGCGTGTTTGGTGTGATGCTGGTGTTTCACATTGCCCTGGCCTATTACTACCAGTAGCAGTCGATTAGGGGTATGCCTCTTGTAAGGGACACGCCATGTCCCTGCTGCTTGACTCACCAATGCTCATTCTTGTTCGTCAATTTATTCGTACAAACCCATCCCATCCCATGGCCGATACTCTTGACCTGATTGAACGCAGCTTTGAGAAGATTAAGCCAAACGCGATCGCCTTCTCGGACTGCTTCTACCAGCACCTGTTTCAGAACAACCCGGAGCTGAAGCCCATGTTTGCGGAGGTCAACCCAGAACTGCAGCAGAAAAAGCTGGTGGCGTCTCTGGCCCTGATCGTCGAAAACCTCCACAACCCCAGCGCCCTGTCGCACGCCCTGCATGGGCTAGGGGCGCACCACGTCACTAAAGGAACTGAAAAAGATCACTATCCGCTGGTGGGGCAGGCGCTGCTGCAGGCGCTGGAAGACTATCTTGAACAGGACTGGACTGCGGAAATGGCTGACGCCTGGCTGAAGGCCTACCAGCTTATCAGCAATATCATGTTGGAAGGGACGCACCATCCTGAGGCCCATCTGAAGGGCGAGCTGACCTTCTACGAATGGCTGGATCTCTACGGAGAGATGAGCCCCTCTTTCCGCGAGCTGGTGAAATCCACCACCCATTTCAAGTACGGCGTCCATTGAATTTACGTTCCTGCAGGGACATGGCACCGCCATGTCCTGCTGCCGGCATCCCAAAGAACCCTTCAAAATCAGTAGCCATGGCCGCAAAGCAAGCGAATCCAAGTCAGACCAACCTAATCGTCATCGCCCTAGTGGGCCTGTTTGCGATCGCCGCCGTCTTTTTAACCCGACCCGATACCGCCTCCCAGACCCTATCTCCAGTGTCGGGGCTGATGGCCCTAAAGGCGAGCGCCCGAGCGGCGATGCCTCTGGAGTTGGCCCTCACAGACCCCAAGCCGACCCTAATCGAGTTCTACGCCGACTGGTGCACCACCTGTCAGTCCATAGCCCCAACCCTGCAGGACATACATGATCGCGTAGGCGGCCAGATGAACTTCGTCATGCTCGACATCGACGACCCGCAATGGCGGCAGCAGGTGAATCAGTTTGAGGTGAACGGTGTTCCCCATCTCGCCCTGCTAGACTCGAACCACACGTTGGTTGACCGCTTTGTGGGCAGAGTTCCCCGGCAAATTTTACTCAGTCGGATTGCCGACCTGCTTTAGCGCACATCTGCCCTATTGTTTGAGGCCAACTCCCATGGCAATACTCCACCAATTTCTCCTATTACTGGAATTTCTAGACCAGGTTGTCGAGGTCGCTGACGCGTCAATGGATTCCCTCACTATTCCGGCGGGGGTTGCTTTAGTCACCTGTTTTGTCAGCTATCAGGCTATGCTGATCGGCGGCTGTGACGCGCTGTCTTCCTCAGTTTTGGCCAGCGCGATCGCCCTGACGCTGCACTGCGGACTCAACCGTCCAATTGTCTAGGCCCAACTGTCTAGAATATTTCCTAGAACATCCACGCTTTATCCCCAATGACCCATCCCTTTTCGAGCTGGCGCCTAGGCTGGAGCCTTATAAGCATGGTCATTCTGCTGGCAATTCCAGCGGGCTGCTCCCAGGCCGATGAGCTGCCTGCGGACCTTGCCCCAGCAACCCTGTCAACCCAGTCTGGGGATTTAGACGCGCTGCTGGTGGACGTGGTTTACCTCGGTGAGCGCCACGACAGCGTCCAAGACCACGCTGCCCAGCTTGAGATTATCCTGGCGCTCTACGCCGAAAATCCCGACATGGCGATCGCCCTGGAGATGTTCCAGCGCCCCTTTCAGCCCGTTTTAGATCGCTACATCGCCGGAGAAATTTCTGAGGCGGAACTGGTGGCGCAGAGCGAGTATGAGCAGCGATGGGGGTTCCCCTGGGAGTACTATGCTCCTATTCTCAGCTTTGCTCAAGCCCACCAAATTCCAGTACTGGCCCTCAACGCCCCCAGCGAAGTCGTACGACAGGTGGCCCGTGAAGGGCTAGAGAGCCTGCAGCCGCAAGATTTTCGCTACATTCCGCCCCTAGAGGCGCTAGACACCAGTAACGTTGACTACCAGGCATTTGTTCGGGAGGCCTTCGGCGGGCACGGCGCCCACGGTGACTTCAATTTCGATAATTTCTTAGCCGCTCAGGTGATGTGGGACGAGACCATGGCCGAGGCGATCGCGGCATTCAGGGAGACGTCCCCAAACACTCGGGTGGTAGTATTGGCAGGCAGTGGCCACGTTATGTATGGCTACGGGATTCCCAGCAGAGTCGCCCGCCGATCGGGGGAGTCCTTAACGCAGACTAAAGTACTGCTTAACCCGTCTGAAGAGATGGCGGCAGAGTCAGGCGACATCGCGGACGTATTTTGGACCAGCGAATAGGCGAGTCGTTCCGCCGAAAGCTAGGCCAGCGTCTCAGGGCAATAGCCCAAGCCGCGCACAAACTCAACCCGAAAGGCTTCAATCTCTGTGGAGTTGGGAGAGCCATGGGAGACGATGGCCACTTGATAGCGGCGCATGACATCTACCGGGGACTGCCCGGTTTCAAGCCCCCAAAAGGTCATCTTGAGCCGCACGTCTGGGGTGTGGGGAATGCCAACTTCGTTGAGAAATGCGCGAAAATCGCCGTCCTCTTGGGTCGAGAGGGGGCGGGCCAGACCAATCTTA
>JBHJHJ010000003.1:0-75999 GCA_050330955.1 Elainellaceae cyanobacterium
GACACCAGACCAGATGAGGTCCGCACAGTCGAGCTTCGCCAGGCGCGGGTCAACCAGTTACTGGGTCCGGTGGTGCTAACGGATGAGAGCCTCGGCGCCCTCAGCGCCGAGGAGATAGTGCGCATTCTGGTGGCGCTGGGGTGCCAAATGGAGGCGATGCCTGGACGTGAGATAGGCGAGAGCGTGTGGAAAGTCACCATTCCCCCCTACCGCTACCGCGACCTAGAGCGAGAGATTGATCTGATTGAAGAGGTGGCGCGGCTCTACGGCTACAACCGCTTCGCCACCACCCTGCCCGGTAAGAGTGAGGCGGGCCGACTGTCGCCCCGCTACGCCGCTACCCAGCGCGTCACCGCTGCCCTGCGAGGGGAAGGGCTCACCGAGCTGGTGCACTATTCTCTGGTGAAGCCCGAAGACGATCGCCAGGTTAAGCTGGCAAACCCGCTCTACGCTGAGTACTCGGCCCTGCGCATGGAGCTGTTTTCGGGCCTGCTGGATGCGTTTCAGTACAACCTAGAGCAGGGCAGCGGCCCCCTCAACGGCTTCGAGCTGGGGCGGGTGTTTTGGACTGAGGGCGAGTCGCGCTCTGAAAAAGACGTGATTGCCGGCATTATGGGGGGCGACCCAAAGCAGGGCCAGTGGACCCAGGGCGGCCAGCCTCAGCCCTTAAGCTGGTTTGAGGCCAAAGGCATTCTGGAGAGCCTATTTCGGCAATTGGCGATCGCCCCAGAGTTTCGGCCCCACGCCGATCACCCTTGGCTGCACCCAGGCCGTACAGCGTCGCTATGGCTAGGGGAGCAGGATCTAGGGCTGTTTGGGCAGCTTCACCCCCAGATGCGGCAGCAGCGCGACCTGCCAGAAGCGGTTTACCTGTTTAAGCTCGACCTGGATACGCTGCTGGCCGACATTACCCAAGAGGGCGCCGACGTGCCCCTGTTCTCGCCCTACTCCACCTACCCCGCCGCCGATAGGGATATCGCTTTCTATGCGCCGCTGGACCTGTCCCTCGCCAAAATCGAGCAGGTGATTCAGATGGCTGGCGCCCCGCTGCTGTCGACGGTGGCGCTATTTGATGAGTATCGCGGGGAGGGGGTGCCGGAAGGGCAGCGCAGCCTGGCGCTGCGCCTTGTATATCGAACGGCGGACCGGACGCTGACGGATGAGGACGTGGACCCGGTTCACCAGCAGGTGCGGGATGCTCTGGTGGAAACCTTAGGGGTGACCCCTCGCAGCTAGGCGCATTCTGGGCGATGGACAGTGACGCTAGGTCCTTAATTTTTCTTAACCTTGGGCTGATATGCTTCCCAAAACGACGGAAGCCGACGCCATGACCACTGACCCGATTTCACCTAACCCGACGGCCCCAGAGCCACCGCCCGAATCGGATGCCCAGCGCCTTAAGGAGCTGGCTGTGGTCTTCTTTCGGCTGGGGACCGTGGCCTTTGGTGGCCCTGCGGCCCACGTCGCCATGATGGACGATGAGGTGGTAAAGCGACGGCAGTGGATGACCCGGGAGCAGTTGCTGGACCTAATCGGCGTCACTAGCCTCATTCCCGGCCCCAACTCCACTGAGCTGGCGATCCATATTGGCTATGAGCGCGGCGGCTGGCGGGGGCTGTTTGTGGCGGGATCCTGCTTCATTTTCCCCGCCATGACTCTGGTGTGGATTTTGGCGGCCATATACGATCGCTACCAGACGGTGCCTGAGGTGGGCTGGCTGCTCTACGGCATTAAGCCGGTGATCATCGCGGTAATTCTGCAGGCCCTCTGGAAGCTGGGGAAGAAGGCGATTAAGGATGCGCCAACGGCCGCGGCGGCGATCGCAGTGGTCGCGGCGTTTTTCCTCGGCCTCAATGAAATCTTGCTGCTGCTGCTGGCGGGGTTGGGGGTGATGCTTTACAAAAACTGGCGCCGCCGCAGTTCTGCCGCCCTGCTGCCGGTGACAGGACTGCTGGCCCAAGTGGGGGAGGCTTCAACAGACGTCACCACAAGGCCCGTCACCTGGCTGCAGGCCTTCCTGTTTTTCCTCAAAATTGGTTCGGTGCTCTACGGCAGCGGCTACGTGCTACTGGCTTTTCTGCAGGAAGACTTGGTGGAGCGCAACGGTTGGCTCACCTCCCAGCAGCTTCTAGACGCCATCGCCATCGGCCAGTTTACCCCAGGCCCGGTGTTCACTACGGCCACCTTTGTGGGCTACCTGCTGGCGGGGAACTTGGGGGCGATCGCCGCCACGGTGGGCATCTTTTTGCCGGCGTTCCTCCTGGTAGGCCTGATTAGCCCCTGGGTCACGACACTGCGCAACTCTCCCTGGTTCAGCGCCTTTCTGGACGGCATCAACGCCGCCTCGCTGGGCCTGATGGCGGTGGTCACCCTCACCCTGGCGCAGGCCGCGCTGCTGGATATTCCCACCGTACTGCTGGCGATCGCGGCAGCGGTGGCGGTGTTCAAATACAAAATAAACTCCGCCTGGATTGTGCTCGCAGGCGGAGTCGCCGGTTTTATATCAAATGCAATTTAATTCGTAGGGGCCACATCTGTAGGGGCATACAGCCGTATGCTCTTCTAGCATCAAAGGCCATAGAACCCTGCCGAAATCAGACCCCATCACGACGACATCACCGGCACCGCAGCGACAGAATCAGCATCCTCACCCATCGAATCGCTCTTAGCCGCACGGGCAGCGCGGTGCTCAATTTCAGCCAGCTTACCGTGGACATGACCGTTACCATTGCGGGGCTGCAGCAGGCCATAGCCACCGTGGTTGCGCTCATAGATCACGTTGATTTCGCCAGTGCTGGCGTTGCGAAACATATAAAAATCATGCCCCACAAGCTGGAGCTGTTCCAGCGCTTCTTCAACGGCCATCGGCGGCATGGCAAAATACTTGGTGCGCACCACCTCCTGAGGCAGTTCCGGGGCACGCTCTTTTAGCAGTGTGGGCTCGACAGGCGCTTTGGCGATCGCCTCAGCAGTTTTGACAGGAGTATGGGCTTTATCCTGGCGCTTCTCCTTGAACCGGCGCATCTGCCGCGCAATCTTGTTGGCGACAAGGTCAATGCTGGCATACAGGTTCTCGCTGCACTCCTCCGCCCGCACCACAGCGCCACTGGCATAGACAGTAACCTCGGCGGCGTGCTTTGCGCTGATGCGAGGATTCCGCGCCACCGAGAGGTGCACATCTACCTCCATTGCTGCAGTTTGAAAGCGACTAACGGCTTTGACGATTTTCTGCTGCACGTAATCGTGAATTGCAGGCGTGACGTCAATGTTCTTACCTTGGATAACAAGCTTCATACAAGCTGCCTCCCATACACATATTTGGATGTCCATAGGTTAGCCTGAGATGTGTTCTAGGCGACACTGCAGTTTAAACTGCGTTGCATCTCTTGAAGATTCTTGACATCCGCCCGCCTGTAGATTTACGGCCTGAGATTTACAGGTTGAGACCCTAATCGATGCTGATGCGCGTGGGGCTATCGCCCGCAGCCGGGGGCGTCTGGGTCATCATGGGGCCTGCCACGCGGTAGTCGGCATAGAGGCGATCGCGCCAGTCAAAGAAAGGGGCGTAGGCCGGGTTGTCGGCAATGCCGGGGACGCCGCGTCCCTGCAGCGAGGCCGGGATGTCGACATAGGCCGCAGCAGGGAACTTGACGTACATCGTTAGGGCAGCCACTGAGAAGTCCGCTAGGGTGGGCTCGTCCCCAATCAGGTAGGGGCGATCGCGCAGCAGGAGAGTCAGGGCCTCTAAACTGCGCTCCACATCTACCCGCGCCGCTTTGACCACGTCCGGGCCCAGGCCAAGGCTGCTGCCCACAATATCCAAAGCTTCGCGGGGCACCGCACCCACCAAACCTTTGAGGAAGTCTGGGGTCTGGGGCGGCAGCAGCGCCGTGCGGAGGTCTGGGTTTTGCCCAAAGGCGCCCAGCATGACTTTGCGGGCGTTGAGGCCGATGGAGTCGTCCGCCCAGGCCTCAAGTGCCAAACAGTAGCCCCGCTGAACGGGGTCAGTGGGGATGAGGGAGCGATCGGGATAGGCGCCCTCTAGGTAAAATGCAATCCCAGTAGAATCAGCGATCGCTTCAGCCCCATCCTGCAGCACCGGGACCTGTCGCTGTCCCGACAGGCGATAGACATCAAGCTGGCCGATGCCCGGCGTCACTTCTTTCTTCTGGTACGTTAGTCCTTTGTAGTCCAGCAGAAAGCGGACCTTCTCGCAGTAGTGCGACATCTCAAACTGATACAGTTCCATAGCGTTTCCTCAGCCTTTCCTCGAATGATTGCGTGAGCCGCTCTTAGGCCCTTTTGAGTCTGCCATACTCCAGGCAGCGCTGCTGAGACCATAAGGCGTAACTCATTCCTCAAAGTTGATGTACTCAAGCGGGGTTCAAATCAATGGATTGGCTCAGTTTTATTGCTGACGTTTCGCTATGATGACTCATGTTGTTCTCTAAGCGTGGTGTGTCCGTGACTGGAATCCTCCAAACCGTTGAAGAGGCGCTGCTGAATATGGTTCGGGACGGTGTTGCAACACTTCCTGCACTCATAGCAGCGATCGCCATCATTATAATTACGTCGTTTGTCGTCAGACCCATTCGTAGGGTGGCTGGGGCAACTGCTGACCGACTCTTTAACAGTGACTCGCTGCGCTCTTTGGTCAATCAGATGACCACGGTAGCCGTTTGGGTACTCGGCATACTGATAGCCGGGGCGGTGCTGTTTCCGGGCCTAGAGCCAGGGGACTTGCTGGGCTTGCTGGGCTTGAGTTCCGTTGCCATTGGCTTCGCCTTTCAGGACATTTTTAAGAATTTTCTGGCGGGGATTTTGCTGCTGCTCAACCAGCCCTTTCAGCTCAACGATCAAATCGTTGTCTCAGACTACGAGGGAACGGTCGAGGAAATCACCATTCGCTCCACCCACATTCGCACCTACCAGGGAGAGCAAATCGTCATCCCTAACTCTATCGTATTCACCAGCCCGATTACGGTATTGACCCACCGGGACTTCCGCCGCACCGATTTAGCGATTGGTCTTGACTATAATACGCCGCTGCCCAGAGCGCGTCAGGTTCTCCTGATGGCCCTCGCAGATATCGATGGCGTGCTCTCCCAGCCCTCAACAGAAGTAGATTTGGTGGGTTTTGGGGATAGCGCCATCGATTTTATTGTGCGCTACTGGACCCGTCCGGAAAAAGTTCACGTCAGACAGACCCAGAGCAGGGTGATCTTAGCGCTGAAGCAGGCTTGTGACGACGCCGACTTCAACATTCCCTATCCCATTCGAACGGTCTATCACTTTGACCAGGAAAAGTTTAGCGACTACTTCGAGGTGGCTCGGTCAGACGCGAACGGAGGCTAAGAACCCATGTCTCAGGTTCAGCTCAGCCATGCTGGCTAAATTTTTGGTAAAGTCATGGCGGACTAATAGGATTTTCCTTGATATGAAGCGAAAAGCCTGGGAGTATATGTTTTGTTGAGCCCGTATAAGGTAGATGAACTACGACTTGGACGCAGCGCTGATGAAGCGGAGCATCTAGGTAAACCGTGAGGAGTGCAACTTTGGTCGACGTGCGTTCTATATTGAATTCTGCTAAATCCGTTGGCAGGCTGCGTCAACGGACCCTGCTGTCTGCGTTCGGCCTGGTTGTGACGACGGCAGGCCTATTAGGGTTAGCTGATTCAGCAGGGGTTACGCTCCCAACTGCGATCGCCCCAGCCCATGCACTCACGCCTCGCTCCGACGGGTCGGTGCTGGTTCTGCAGTCAGATTCTGGGGAGCCGCTGTCCGAGGCCTGGCTGGCTGAGCGCTTTGGCTCTGCTGGCGTTAACTATCATCTCATTCGTTGGTCAGACCTCGCTACTGGAGGTGATTTAGGCGACGCATCATTCACCCCAGAGACTGCTGCTGGCAGCGAGCCTCCTATTCTATTTCTCCTCAACGCCGAGATGATGTCTCGGCAGCAGATAGGGCTGCTGCGCCGCTTCCTAGACAGAGGTGGACGGCTCGTGGTTGCGGGGCGTATCGGTTTGGCCTCTTCCGATGCTATTCAGCAGGAGCTGCGATCGCTGCTGGGGGCCTACTGGGCGTTTCCGCTGCTAGAGCCCGCCCGTGTGGCGCCCGCTGCAGAGAGCGTGCCTAGTAGTGAACACGCGTTGATGGGCGGGGTCGTCGTGCCCCATGGTACCAATAGCCAAGTCCTAGCGACCTGGACAGATAGCGCCGGTTCTCAAGATTCGCCAGCCGTTGTCAGAACGGGTCAGGTGCTGTTTTTAGGGTGGGACTGGGGCGCAGAGACTGACCTACGAATGGACAGCGCTTGGCTTCAGGCATCGGTTCTGCAGTTTGACCATAGCTTTGCTGTCGGGGGACCTGTAGACGATTCCAGCGATGAGGCTCACGGTACTGAATCAGCGCTTCAGGCTGCTACATCTCAAAGGACAAGATCCGCTCTGTCTGCCCAGGCCCCAAGTGACCAGGCCGCAAATCAGGAGGTCGTGCAGGAATCAGCGCCTGCGGCTCTTCCTATTTGGCCCCGTGAAGCGAACCTCATGACCCAGGAGCTAGAGAGCCTGATGGGTCGATTCGAAAGCGCGCTCTTGCTGGCTGAATCAATGGCGCCCTCGCTCAATGCCCAAACCAATGACTCAGTGCTAGTGGCATCGGCGGATTCAATTCAAATTACTGAACGCGATGAGCCATCGGCGCTTGACAGACAATATTCTCTTCTAGATCAAGTACAGCGCACGCTAGACGAATTTCCGACGCTGGTGGCCCAGCAAGAGTACGGCGCTGCGCGTCAGGCTTGGTTTGAGGCCAGGCGCCTCCTGTGGGACAACTTTCCCACCGATAGGCCCGTGGCCCAGCCCGAGATCCGCGCCATCTGGCTCGACCGGGGGACGATTGTGGCGGCTGAGTCCCATGAGGGTCTGGCCCGTATCTTTGACCAAATTGCCCAGGCCGGCATCAACACCGTCTTCTTTGAAACTCTTAACGCAGGCTATCCCATCTATCCCAGTGAAGTTGCGCCACAGCGAAACCCGCTGATCTCAGAAGATTGGGATCCGCTGGCGTCTGCAGTAGAGCTAGCTCACGATCGCGACATCGAAATCCATGCCTGGGTGTGGGTATTCGCAACAGGAAATCAGCGGCACAACACATTGGTAGGCCAGCCATGGGACTATCTCGGTCCTGTGCTAGAACAGCACCCCAACTGGGCCAACGTAGATCAGCAGGGCAACCCGATTCCGCAGGGACAGACGAAGCCATTTCTAGATCCAGCCAACTCTGGGGTTCGGCGCTATCTGCTACGGCTCTTTGGCGAGATCCTGACCGAGTACGAGGTGGACGGCCTCCAGCTCGACTACATTCGCTATCCGTTTCAGGACCCCAGCGCGGGGCGCTCCTACGGCTACGGCACTTCCTCTCGCCGGGCCTTCAAGGCTCAGACCGGCGTTGACCCGGCGACCCTATCCCCCAGCGATCGCGTCCTGTGGGAGCAGTGGACTGATTTTCGCGTTGAGCAAGTGGATTCCTTTGTCTCGGCGGTCTCTCGCTTAATCGATCGTCGTCGCCCGGAGGCGATTTTATCCGCAGCGGTGTTTCCCATGCCGGAGCACGAGCGCCGCCACAAAATCCAGCAGGGTTGGGAGCGCTGGGCCCGCGAGGGCAAAGTGGACATCATTGCCACCATGAGCTACGCCATCGACACTCCCCAGCTTCAAGCGCTAGTGGACCCCTGGCTCGATTCCAGTCTGTCTCCAGCGTTGATCCTGCCGGCCATTCGCCTGCTCAATTTGCCCAATTCGCTGGCGCTGGACCAGATTCAGGCCCTGCGAGATCTGCCCGCTGGCGGGTATGCCCTATTCGCTGCCGAAAACCTGAACCAGAACGAGGCGCTGCAGCAGGTGTTCCAGCGGACCCAAGGTAGCATTGACGCGCCGGCAATTCCCTATCGAGAGCCCTTTGTAGCGGCGGTTGAGCGGTATGGGGTGCTGCAGCGAGAGTGGGATGTAGCCCTAGGAAACGGCAGGCTGTATATCGGTTCCCAGCAGCGGGAAGAATTTATGGAGCGGGCGATCGCCCTTGCTGATGAGCTAGAGGAGCTGTCGGAAGACCCTTCATCTAAAACCATAAGCGGGGCAAGACAAGAGCTCCAGAGCTTCCGCGCTCAGTTTAGCCAGTGGATGGCGCTGCAGGCTATTAACGGTCGTTATCGTGTTCAGACTTGGGAAAATCGGCTCGCAGCCATTGACAGTCTTTTAGCCTATGGGGAAGACCGTCTTGAGTAGTAGGGGCACATAGCTGTGCGCCCCTACTAGAAGCTAAATTGGCGATGCTAAACAATAAGCTTAAAGCGCCTGACGTCTTGCCCGGACGTTGGGGTAGGGCGTGCCCTCAAACGGCTGAAACCCAACCGCTGGGTAAACCCCGTCATCAGGGCTGAACAGACGCAGTACCCCTTCCCAAACAAACTGCAGTGCGCGCTGTAGGCTATCGACAATGTTCATGACGTTTCTCCTATTTTGAGCCGCTGCGAGGTGCTCTCGCGTGAGCTGATTTATCTAATCTTTACTGACTTCACCGGAATTTTCCTTTAATTTTTATGCATGGCCTTTACCGTACTTAATGAAGCTTGAACAGCCATGTCGCCCATTGTCTATATCGCGATTACAGACCACGGCTTTGGCCATGCGACCCGAATGGCTGCTGTTGCAGCGGAGATCCAGCGCCTAAAGCCCGACGTCACCCTGATTTTGGCAACCACTGCCCCCCGATGGCTGCTGGAATCTTATATCACCGGAGACTTCATCCATCGTCCTAGAGGGTTTGATGTGGGGGTGGTGCAGAGCGACAGCGTCACTATGGATAAGCCCGCCACCTTGGCTAAGCTCCAGCAGATTCGCGATCGCCAAGCGGCTGTAGTCGCCAGCGAGGCCGGATTTCTAAAGCAAAATCGCGTCAGCTTAGTTCTAGCCGACATTCCGCCCCTAGCTGCACCCATTGCTCAGCGGGCCGGGGTGCCCTGCTGGATGGTGAGCAACTTCGGCTGGGATTTCATCTACCGCGCTTGGGGCGGTGAGTTCACTGCGATCGCCGACTGGATTGCCGATTGCTTTGGCCAGTGCGATCGCCTCTTCCGCTTGCCGTTTCATGAGTCTATGTCCGCCTTTCCACTCATGGAAGATGTAGGCCTCACAGGAGGCACGCCCCGCTGGTCTGAACCTGAGCTTCGCCAGCGCTTTGACCTTAATCCCGCAGCGGAGAAGACCGTGCTGCTGACCTTTGGCGGACTGGGGCTGGCCCAAATTCCCTATGACGGCCTACAGCGCTTTGAGGGCTGGCAGTTCATTACTTTCGACCGCACCGCCCCAGACCTGCCCAACCTGCTCAAGGTCATAGACCGGGGATATCGCCCGGTGGACATGATGCCGCTGTGCGACTGCATCGTGGGCAAGCCCGGCTACAGCACTTTTTCGGAAGCCTGTTTAAACGATGTCCCAATTATTTCCATCACTCGGGATGGCTTTGCCGAGGCCCCCATTTTGATCGAGGGCATTAAGCAGGTGTCCTATCACCACATTATCTCTCCTGAGCATCTCATGGACGGAAGCTGGAGCTTTTTAGAGGAGTCGCTGATGCCGCCAGCAACGCAGATTGTTCTGCCCAAAACGGGGAACCAAGCGATCGCTCAGGCTGTCGTTGAAGCCTGCTAATAAGTTGCTAAAGCAGGCGATCGCAAATCGCTTGAGTATCAAGAGCCGATGAAGATTGGCTAAACCGGAACGTAACTCAGGTCACTTCGGAGCACATGGTAGCTTTACATACTTGCAGCCATGCGTGAAATATGTAAGGGTGTGGGCAAGTACGAACAATCAATATTTTTTGATTCAGCTTGATGGGGCTTGAGTTGAAAAGGGTCGTTTACCTGCACATTTAGTCGCCCTGTATCACTAGCCTCCCAAAGGAGCTTTAAAGAAAGAAGGCTTTCAGAGAAATTACACGCGAAATACATCCCTCTGGAAACATAATCTGAAACGCCGCGTCAATCAACTCGTTACAACATTCAAAATATTCCCGTCAAACGTTTATGAAGCCATGGAGCAGAGCTGTAGAACTGCGTAAGCCTGCATGCTGCACCTTTGCGCAATGAGCTATGTTGTTCGACGTATGGTGAATGACTTTACTCTTTAAAACGCCAATAGATGTCCATGGCTTGCCTATAAGTTTTCCGGGAAGAAAGTTTTGCGATACATCATCTAATTAGCGGTTCATTCTACGACCTCTCTAACAGACGAGTGCGAAAGGAGTAGATTGTACTATTTACAGAATGATGTTTTGTGGTGCCTACCTGACAGACGATTCCAACTTCTATCAGTCTATGAACGACTGAATATTTGTCTGTGCACCAACTCATCAGGAATTTAATTCATGCTAGAAACTACAAGTAATCTTCAGTCAACTGGAACAAATATGGCAATGCATAGCTCAGACATGAACGGTACTCAAACTGTGCTTTGGTCTGATGCTAGCGAGTGGCTGGGCTTTACACCCAAAGATGGAGACGACGTTACGATTCCAACGGGGCTAAAGGTAATCCTTGATCAAGACACACCAGAGCTTGGAACACTCGCAATAAATGGTATTTTAGAGTTTGATCAAAAAGACCTTAAATTGACGGCTGACAACGTGCTCGTTTTTGGTGAAATGGCAGCGGGCAGTGAAGAAAACCCGCACACTCACAAAACAGAAATCGTTCTCACAGGTAAATCGACCGATCCAGACGTAGTACTGGCCGATTGGATGGGTGAAGGCCATGGCATGCACGACAGCATGGACGGTGGTGAACACGCTAACCACATGACCAGTCCCATCAATAACAAGGCAGTTATTGTTGCCCCTGGCGGTAAGCTAAATTTGCACGGCGCTGAGGTAGATAGCTGGACTCAGCTGGATTCTACTGCGAATGCTGGCGATACGTCGATTACTCTTGCCGAAATCCCCGCAGGTTGGAACGTGGGAGATGCGATCGCCATTGCCCCAACTGATTTCAGCGTCTTCGAAGTTGAAGAACGGACTATCGCAAAAATTGAGGGCTCTACTGTATTCTTTGAAGAGCCTCTAGAGTATCGTCACTATGGTGAGCAACAAGATTTAGGAAACGGCAAAGTGCTTGACATGCGGGCAGAGGTAACAAACCTCACCCGAAACATCAGCATCACTGGCTCTGACGAAGGCGAAAGTCAAATTCTAGACACTCAAAGCGAGCATCCAGACTACTATGCCCGCGCTGGCTATGGCGGCCATACAGTGTATTTAACAGGCGCAGAGGTAAAGATTGATGGTGTTGAATTCAACGGTCTAGGAAATTCAGGGGAATTAGGCAATTACCCTGTACACTTCCATCACACAGGCGATGCCAGTGGCTCCTATGTCAAAAACTCATCGGTTCACCATACATTCCAGCGTGGCTTAGTCGTTCATCGGGCAGACAACCTACTGATTGAAGGCAATACGATCTTCGAAACGATGAGCCACAGCTACTACATTGAAGACGGGGTAGAAACGGGCAATCGATTTGTCGATAATTTAGCCATGATGCCGCGTATGACGGCTGAGGCTTTTCGGATTGACAGCGAAAAGAAATCCCCAGAGCGCCCGACGGGCTTTTGGATTACTAACCAAACTAATGCTTTTGAGGGGAATCACGCCGTAGGCATTCGAGGGGGCCAAGGCTTCTGGTTTAACGATCCCGACAAAGTTTCGGGCACAGGATTAGCAAGGAAAAAAGATACGCCGCTGCTTCAGTTTGAGGGAAACACAGCTCATACAATCAATTTCGACCGAGTTGAAGGCTTGGGCTATCCTCCTAAGTGGACAGGAATTGCACTTGATATCGGTAAATCGTTCGATAATCATCCAGATAGTGCACCCATCAAAGACTTCACTGCCTGGAAAATCGGAAACATGGGAATTACGATTGGCCACGGAGATGAAGTAGATATCGAGAATCCGATAATCGCAGAAACGAGGGTATTTCTTCACACCAAGGACGGCGATCCTCTAAAGATTGTCGAGCCAACTTTTGTCGCCGAAACAGAAAATACTGTTGAGGGACGTGACATTCGCAGTATATTTCCCAATCACCCTAAGCCGGTCATGGTGGAAGCTGCACGACCCACTGAATTGGTTGACGCTACCATCATCGGCGCAGATCAACTGGTTGAGTCTTCATCGAGACCCAAGCATGAGGGTAATCTAACTGTCACGCTTGCTGAGAGTAATGGCACCTCAGAGGAAACCGTAGAAGAGAGCGATACGGCTGAGCCTGCTGACGATGCGGCTGAAAGTCCACAGGATGCCACTTCACTCGATCTCGATAACGAGGATATGGCTGCGGACAATGGCGGCGAGATGCAACCCGAGGAGGATTTTGCGTCAGAGATACCCAATTTAGAAACATCAAGCCCCGAAATGCCGTCTTCAGAATCCGATAATCCAACAGGAGAAAATGGTTTGATGAAATTTTATCTTATCAATGCTGAGACAAATCAACTCATTAAACCGCTAACTTCGGGCGAGAGTGTTGACCCAAATGCGATCGCAGCAAAAGAATTTTCTATCGTTGCAGAGCCCGACGCCGGTGTCTTTAACCAAGTCGGGAGCATCAAATTTTTCCTTAACGGTAAGGCGGTCAAAACGGAAAATACGCCTCCATATGCCCTGTTCGGCGATAGGAGTGGAGACTTTCATGGAGAGGCGTTCGAAGATGGCGCTTTTACTCTTGAAGTAGAAGCCTACAGTGGTCCAGACGGGACTGGTGATAAGCTTGTTGCTGCTGAGTTAACTTACGATGTAGCTGTAGGCACACCAGATACTACCGCACCAGATTCAGGTAACACGGCGGTAGACACTGACGGCAGTGACCAACCTACTGAAAATCCTGAGCCAGAGGCGCCCAACACTGACGGCGATGCGGTTACAGACGAAAGCGCTGAGCCGACAGAGGGCGATGTGGATGGCAGCGTGGATATGCCCACCCAGACTGACGGTGAAGCAGGTGGTGCAACCGACGGCGCTGACGATTCGCCTACTGATGGTTCGCCTACTTCCGAGGTACCTGCTGAACCAGATACCTCAGGGTCAGAATCTGGTGGCGGTTTGAAGCTTTACCTGGTAGATGCCGGCACAGATGAAATCATTGAAGAGCTAACCTCTGGCAAGTCCATCGACGCCGATACCACTGGTGCAGACGAGTTTTCCATCATTGCCGTCCCAGACAGCAGCCAGGTTGAGAGCGTAAAATTCTTCCTCAATGGTCAGGAAGTTAGGACTGAGAATACCCCTCCCTATGCGCTTTTTGGAGATACCGACGGAAACTTCCGTGGGGAGCTACTCGAAGATGGCGCCTTTACCGTTGCGGCAGAGGCTTACAGCGGACAAAATGCCACAGGTGAGAAGCTAAGTGAAGTTGAGCTAAGTTATGAAGTGAGCGGAGCAGCAGCCCCAACCAGCTCTGCCCCGATCGCTGAAACGCCTACAGAAGGCGGCGGCACTCCGACCACTCCAGAAGATGGCATCGACACTGGGTCTGGCGATCTAGGCGCAGACCCCACCCCGCCCACGACAAACCCCGACGCGCTGGTCAGTCAGTTTGACCACATCGTCTCGCACTTTGATGGCAACAATAGAGACACTGACGACATTGCTGCGCTGCCCATCGCGGCTGCCTTAACCAACGCCAGTGGGTTGCAGGATAAGTCAACCTTCTTCTACGGCAACAACATTGGTGAGCCGAATATCGAGAGACAGGTTGAGGACATGCGCGCCAGCGCGGCGTTTGCCGAGAAGCTGGGGATCAAAACCCACGACTACCAATCTGGATTGAATCAAACCACCGATGAGCTGGTGAAAATCTTCAACTCCGGGCAGAAGGTCCTTGTTTTGGAAGGGGGCCGCATGGAAATGACCTATCGGGCCTTCGAGAAGACCGATCCAGACAAGATTAAGAACATCACGCTGCTCTCCCACTCCACCAACAACGAAAACTACACCAGAAATGGCAGCCGGACCTGGAGCGATTTGAAGGCCGACTTCCCGGAGGCCACGTTCATCGATATCGAGAATCAGAATGGGACAAACGATAGAAATGGCTTTAACAGCTCCAAGTGGAACTGGTTGGACAGCACCAGTGACCCACTGCTTCAAGAGCTACGAGAGCACATGCTGGAGGCAGGCCGTAAGTACAATGAAGACAAATTCAACGACCCCTCTGATGCGGGTATGCACTTCTTCGCCATCACTGGCAATGAGAATGGCGATCCGCTTGACGCAAAAGCTTTCTTAGAGGCTAACCCACCGTCCTTCACTTCCTCCCCACAATCTACACCTGTATCTACGCCCGAACCTAGCCCCGAACCCGTACCAGTGCCGACATCCACTGACACAAGCTCAGATTCACTCGTCTTCATGGCTGAAAATGGTCAAGTGGTTATCGAGGCTGAGAACACCGAGCTGCAGGGCCACTGGACACCCAGAATGGTCGACGGGGAAGACACGGTACTGTGGGATCCGGCTTACAGTAAGGCGGCACGGGGTGAAGCTGGAGAGACGCTCTCCTACTCGTTTGTCACTGACGAGGCAGGTGATTACAATCTTGCCATGCGCTTCGGACGAGTCAAAGACGCCATGAGCGATCGCGACCTACTGGAAAACGGCCAAGAGCGTACTGACACGGGCAACGATTCGTACATCTCACTGATCAACGCAGAGACAGGGGAAGTGATTCAGGACCAGGTCAAGGCATCGACTTACCTAGGCAGGTCTGACGAGGAGCTCAAGTGGGGAACCACCATTTCTGTCAATCACCAGAAATCGCCAGCGACGTTCAAGCTGGATGCGAACACCGAGTATCGCCTAGAGGTTACTGGCCGCTCGGATGGCTATGCCCTAGACCGAATTACCCTCAGCACTGATGGATTCCTCACTGATGCAAACGTCCCTCAGTCGAGTACTCAGGTTGGTGCGAACGACACTGCTGTGCTGTCGTCCGGCCCGGCTAGTGCATCACCTGCTTTGTCCACTGTTGAGTCAGTCTCTCCTGAGTTCTCTGATTCGAACAGCGATTTCGCTGCAAGCGAACTCTCGCAGGAGGTACTAGAGCTTACCAACGCGTTCCGGGCCAAGAATGGTCTTGCTCCCCTATCGCTCAATCAAGACCTCACCGAAGCGGCCCAAGACCATGTGCAAGATATGGCCGAGGGAGATTTCTTCAGCCATACCGGCCTGGATGAGTCCACCATCGTTGACCGGGTTCAGGAAGCCGGATACATGCCTCAAACTGTGGGTGAGAACATTGCTGCGGGACAAATCACGGCAGAAGAGGTTGTGCAGGCCTGGATTGACAGCCCTGGCCACCGGGCTAATCTACTCAACGACCAGTTCACTGAGATTGGCATTGGCTACGCGTTCCTAGAGAACGACACGGGCAGCGTCAACTACAACCACTACTGGGGACAGGCCTTTGGGCAGAGTAGCGAGGCGAGTGACTTTGGCGCAGTACCTCAGAGCAGCGGCGATTTTGTCCGCGCCATGGCTGAGGCTGGGTTCAGCGGCGGCATGGGCTCGATGGGTGATGCTACTGGTGGTGGACAGACCTCAACCTTTGAGAGCAGCTATGGTCTAGCAAATCTTGAGAGTGCAAGCGAACTTCAGGGTGCTGAGCTGTTCAGCGTCTCTGAAGGCATCGGTAACCAGACCGAAACGCATCAAGATGAACTGACGGCAGCGCATATCTGTGGAACCATGGCGGCATTCCCCATGCCTGAGGTAGACAGCCTGGCTGCCTAATTCAAGAGCCTGAGGAAGGTGCTTCCTTGTACTAAAAGGCGATCGCCTTCTGATTTTTGACAGCGTGAGCCCCCCTCTAGCGGATTAGAGGGGGGCTCACGTCGTAAAGTAGTAGTCATCCCGTGACATCTCAAATGCGATGACACAATAGACATACATCCCCAACACCCTCCCGCCAACCCATGCCCTACGTAGCCGTCAAAGGTGGCGATCGCGCCATACAAAACGCTGAGGCTCTGCTCAAGGCCCGCCGCCGCGGGGATACTAGCGTACCCGAGCTATCCCTAAAACAAATTAAGCAGCAGATGCACCTGGCCATAAATCGGGTCATGGCCGAGGGCAGCCTCTACGACCCGGACTTAGCGGCCCTGGCTATCAAGCAATCCTGGGGCGATTTAGTGGAAGCCGCTTTCCTCCTGCGGGCCTACCGCACCACCCTGCCGCGCCTCTACTACAGCCAGTCGCTAGACACCAGCCAAATGCACCTACAGCGGCGCATCTCAGCAATATTTAAAGACGCCCCCGGCGGCCAGATGCTAGGCCCTACCTTCGACTATGTGCATCGCCTATTGGACTTCAAGCTAGCGGCGGAAGGAAATGCTGCTGTGCCGCCCAGAACAGGCACCGCCTCAAACGGGGCTACCCCCCGCGTCGCCGATATCCTGCGGCAAGAGGACCTGATTCAGCCCGCCGCAGCGCCGCAGGAGTCAACGCCCTTCGACCTCACCCGCCATTCTCTCACCACCCCTACCCGCCGAGACGCGCGGCTGCAAAACCTAGCCCGAGCCGACGAGGGCTTCTTGCTGGGGCTGGCCTACTCCACCCAGCGGGGCTACGGCAAAAACCATCCCTTCGCTGGGGAGATTCGCGTAGGAGAAGTGGAGGTGGTGCTCTGCCCCGAGGAGCTGGGGTTTGAGGTGGCGATCGCCGACATCACAGTAACCGAGGTGCAGATGGTGAACCAATTTACGGGCAACAAGGATACCCCGCCCCAGTTCACCCAGGGCTACGGCCTCACCTTTGGCTACACCGCGCGCAAGGCCATGGCTATGGCGCTAGTGGACCGGGCGCTGCAGGCTAAAGACCTGGGAGAAGCGATAGATGGTCCCGCCCAGGACGAGGAGTTTGTGCTCTACCACTCCGACAATGTAGAGGCCCAAGGTTTTGTACAGCACCTGAAGCTGCCCCACTACATCGATTTTCAGGCGGAGCTGAACGTGGTGCGCAAGATGCGGGCGGACCACAACACCCAAAGTACCGGTGCCGTTCCGAGTAACGGCGATGCCCAAAGCAACAACGAGCTGGCAAAAGCGGCTCCCTACGACGGCGTGGAGTTCTTCGTGTGATGCCTGATCCAACCCCCAAAGTACGGGCGAATGGCCATTCGCCCCGACCGGCTACCGCTACTACTGAACCCGGCTTCAACTTCGCCTACCTCGACGAGCAAACCAAGCGCTCCATCCGCCGCGCCTTGCTCAAAGCCATTGCCATTCCCGGCCACCAGATCCCCTTCGGCTCTCGGGAGATGCCCATGCCCTACGGCTGGGGCACCGGCGGCATCCAGGTCACCGCCTCAGTGATTGGCCAGACCGACATCTTCAAAGTGATCGACCAGGGGGCTGACGACACCACCAACGCCGTCAACATCCGCCGCTTCTTCCAAAAGGTATGCGGCGTCGAGACCACCGAACGCACCGAAGAGGCCACGCTGCTCCAAACCCGCCACCGCATCCCCGAAACGCCGCTACGGGAAGGTCAAACGGTGGTGTACCAGGTGCCCATGCCCGAGCCCCTGTTCTTCATCGAGCCCTCTCGCACCGAGGCCAGCAAGATGCACGCCCTAGAAGAATACGGCCCCGTCTACGTGCGGCTCTACGAAGACATCACCCAGTACGGCCACATCGCCATGGCCTACGACTATCCCGTGGTGGTGCACGATCGCTACCTGATGAAGCCCAGCCCCATTCCCCGCTTCGACAACCCCAAGATGCATATGAGTCCGGCACTGCAGCTGTTCGGAGCGGGGCGGGAAAAGCGCATCTACGCGGTGCCGCCCTACACCTCAGTGAAGAGTCTGGATTTTGAGGACTACCCGTTCACGGTAGAGCGCTGGGATAAGCCCTGCGCCATTTGTGGCTCGACGGAGAGCTACCTAGATGAAGTGGTGACCGACGACCAGGGCGGTCGCATGTGGATCTGCTCGGATACGGACTACTGCAGCCAGCGACAGTCGAACGCTCCAGATTAGGCGATACTTGAGAGAGCTTATTTGGCTAGCCCCTCCTGTAAATTTGTCGGATGCAATGAGTCCACTCCTGCGAGCCCATCGCCTCCACAAGCGATTTATTCTGCACAACCACGGTACCGAAATCCCGGTGCTGGCAGGTACCAGCCTCACCGTAGAGGCGGGAGAATGCATTGCGCTGCAGGGCCCCTCAGGCTCCGGTAAATCTACCTTTATGCGATCGCTCTACGGCAACTATCGCGTTGACAGCGGCTCAGTGTGGGTCAGGCATGAAGATAAGTGGGTTGACATTCCCCAATTGCCTCCCCACGAACTGATCGCGGTGCGGCGGAGATCTTTGGGCTACGTCAGTCAGTTTCTGCGGGTGATTCCTCGGGTGCCGGCGCTGGACGTGGCCGCTGAACCGCTTGTCGCTTGGGGCGCCCCGCTGGAGGAGGCCCGTGAGCGAGTCGCCTGCCTGTTCGCCCAGCTCAATCTGCCGCGGCGGCTGTGGATGCTGTCCCCCACCACCTTTTCCGGTGGGGAGAAGCAGCGGGTCAACATTGCCCGAGCTCTCGCGGTGCCCTACCCGGTGCTGCTGCTAGATGAACCCACTTCCGCCCTAGATGACGCCAACCGAGAGGTGGTCATTCGCCTGATGGAAGCCCGCCGCGCCCAGGGCTCTGCCTTGGTGGGCATTTTTCACGATCAGGCGGTGCGCGATCGCGTCTGTAACCGAACCTTAACGTTTGAAGGTTAGAGTGATCATGATCACAGCTCCAGCGACTATGACAGAACAGGTTCTGACCAACTATCGTCTGCAGCTCCCCGACCAAGAGGTGTTGGGTAGCCTGGTGGTGCGCGATGGCCGCATCGCCGACATTCAGCCCGGCGCAGTTTCCCAGGGGCAAGACGGGGGCGGGGATTACCTGCTGCCAGGCTTTGTGGAGCTGCACACCGACAATCTAGAGCAGTGTATGTCGCCTCGGCCCAGCGTGATGTGGCCGATGGACATGGCTGTGGTGCACCACGACCGGGAGCTGGCGGGGGCAGGCATCACAACGGTGTGTGACGCGATCGCCATCGGGGACGTGCTGCCCAACTCGGTGCGTATGACCCAGTTCGATCCTATGATCGACGCCCTCAGCGGGGCGCAGCAGGCCGGACGCTTGGCGGTGGATCACCGCCTGCACCTGCGGTGTGAGCTGGGCTATGAAAACACCCACGACATTGTTGAGCGCTACGCCACCCACCCCCTGCTGACCCTGATGTCCCTGATGGACCACACGCCGGGGCAGCGCCAGTTTGCCAAAGTGGAGAAATACAAGGCGTATTATGTGGGTAAACACGGGGTCAGCCCCGAAGAAATGGACGACTTTATCCAAAAGCGCATCGAAGATCAGCGGCTTCACGCCCAGACCAACCGGCAGAAGCTGGCGCGGCTTGCTCGCACCCACGACATTGCTCTTGCGAGCCACGACGACGCCACGGTGGACCACGTGCAAGAGGCCATCGATGACGGCGCGGCGATCGCCGAGTTTCCGACGACGCTGGACGCAGCTAAATCCGCCCACCGCCACGGCCTACAGATTTTGATGGGGGCTCCCAACTTAGTGCTGGGGGGCTCCCAATCGGGGAACGTCTCAGCGATGACGCTGATCGAGCACGGGCTAGTGGACTTGATTTCCTCAGACTATGTGCCCCAGAGCCTGCTGCAGGCGGTTTTTGTCATTGCCCAGCGTGGGGTGCTGCCTCTGCATGACGCGGTGAAGCTGGTGACCCTCAACCCCGCGAAAGCGATTGAGCTGGATGGCGATCGCGGCAGCCTCGCGGTTGGCAAGCGGGCAGATTTTATCACCGTGCACCACGACGGCACCGTGCCCAGACTCACTAGCGTCAGCCGACAGGGAAGGCGTATTGCCTGACTCTAAACCAGTTTTGAGCTCAGACCCATCTCCATCAGGCTTCTCTGGCGCCGACGGCGATACGCTAATACCGCTGATTCTTTACGCCTGCCCCACTGGCCCGCTGGCCCAGCAGCTTGAGGTGTACTTTGAGCGCAGTCGGGTCCGCTATGGCCCCAATAAGGCCCATGCCTATATGCCTCACTGCACCCTAACCGGCTTTTTCCACGACGGGGCAGTCACCATTTCGGCCTATCTGCGCGCGATCGATGCGGCTCTAAACCAGCTGGAGCCCCCGCCGCGCCCCGTAGCCCGCGTGAGCGCGATGGCCTTCCATGCAGATTGGCACGGGCTTGTGGTCGAAGCGCCCTGGCTCAAGCGGCTAACGGCTCAGTTTGCTGAACTGGCGCCCTCGCCGCCCAATGAGGCACTGCGGCTTAAAGACTGGCTTCACGTCAGCCTGGCCTACGGGTTTGACCCAGCCCAGAATAATGACCTGCGCGAGCTGGCTCAGGCCCTAGTTGACCCTGAGACCCCCGCCGGCTGGGAGCTTCGGTTCTACCAGCGTCAGTCCGCTTGGATATGCCAGCAGAGCTGGACCCTCGAAGATACGTTTCAACAGCAGTAAACCCTAAACCAGGATTTTTCGCAATGATTACGATCGATACCCTCATGATCACCCTCCGCGACCGGGGCGGCAGCCAATACGGCAGTGAGTCGGTGACCTACCTGGAGCATGCGTTGCAATGTGCCGCCCTCGCTCAGCAGAACAGTGAGTCGGACGCTCTGGTCGCAGCTTGCCTGCTCCACGACATTGGACATATGCTGCACGAGCTTGGGGAAGACGTCGCACAGCAGGGGATCAATGACCGCCACGAACATCTGGCGCCGCGCTATCTCGCTTCCCTGTTTGGCCCAGCGGTCACCGAGCCGATTCGGCTTCACGTTCAGGCCAAGCAATATCTGTGCGCCATCAACAAGCGGTATTGGGACTCCCTCTCGCCAGCATCACAAACGAGCCTAGAGCTGCAGGGGGGCATATTCTCCAAGGCCGACGCGAAGCGATTTATCTATCAGCGCTACGCCCCCGACGCCGTGAAGCTCCGTCTTTGGGATGATCAGGCTAAGGTCAGCGGACACAAAACCCCTGGTTTGGATCACTTTTTACCTGTCTTGCAGGCCTGTTACCTGTGCGATCGCGCCCATCAAAGTGCTCCTCTGGCGCTCTAGCTACCATAGACCAAGCTGGATACGTGCCCTTGCGTTTGAAATCTGCTTTAAGATTATTTCAAACACAAGACTTTTGTATTGCATGTACTGCTGAAAAGTGCTACCTTAGCTGACGGTGTTTTTCTGTCGGTGGTCTTTGCGGTGACCTTTGCTGCGCTATGTCGCTGGGGTTATGTGTAGGGTAGCCGGTACCGGTAAGTTGAAAATGTTCGACAGTCTTGCCGCTGTATCAGTCGGGTGTATGGCGATGCTCAATCGCTCGTGAGGTTCAAGTGAGATGAGGGGCGGAGTCAGTCCACCGCTCTTTCCACAAATCATGCAGAATTGCTATAGATAGCCTTGTGGTGACCATAGCACTGGTTTTGCTGAGCGGTTGTGAACAATTCGGTGAATTCTCAGGTTAGGATTTCTATCTATATCGATTGATTTGTGATGGTCAGAAATTTATTGCTCTTTCTTCGAAAAAAGCTGATTTACATCCCAGTATTTGATTCTCAAAATGTAAAATTCACGCGACCGTCTTTACACCTGGGGCAGAAGGTACGAACCCAAACCGGCTATGTCGGCTACATCGTGGGCATTGATTTTTATCCAGAAGATGAAACGTGGGTCTACGGCCTCCACCCCGGCAGGCGAGCTGACGACGAGCCCGTAGAGCGGGATTTTTGGCTCTCAGCAGAGGAGCTTGAGCCGTTCTAAAACTCAAGGTCGGACTCAATGCTGATCCCACAGGTCTAAGTCAACCGACGACTTAGAAAATAGGTCTCCACAAGCCCCACGCCTTGGATGGTGGCATCCCCCCGCTGCTCAAACTCAAATTGCTCCCGCAGGGCGTGATACACCTCAGCCGTGACTTGAATCTTGCCCGGTATGCTGGTTTCCTCCATCCGACTGGCAATATTGACCGTATGGCCCCAGAGATCGAAAGCATAGGTTTTTTTCCCAATGACGCCCGCCACGACCGGACCAGAATGAAAGCCAATGCGGATTTTGAAGTTTTTCCCGCTGGGTCTAGAAAACTGGGATATGGCCCTCTGCATGTCTAGGGCGAGATCAGCGATCGCCTGTAGGTGATTTGGCTGATGGGACGAGACGTTGGCGCCCACCATGTAGGCGTCTCCAATTGTTTTAATTTTCTCTAGGCTATACCGCTCTACCAGACCATCGAAGATAGAGAAAATTTCGTTTAGCACTGTGACGACCGCCTTTGGCTCTGTCTTGGCCGCAAAGTGGGTAAAGTTCACAATGTCTGCAAATAAGACGCTCGCAGATTCAATGCTGTCAGCGATCGCATCAGGCCGACGCTTTAGACGCTGAACGACGGAAAGCGGCAGCATGTTCTGAATCAGGTTCTCCGCTCGCTGGCGCTCTTGCTTCAGCATCTGCTCAAACTCGATGCGCTCGGTAATGTCTTGGGTCGTCCCTTCGTAATACTGCAGGTGACCTGCTACATCTCGTACCTCTCGTACGTTCTCGCTAACCCAAATGCGAGAGCCGTCTTTGCGGTAAACCTGAGAGACAGCGTCCATTACCTTTCCAGTCTGCTGTAGGTATACTACTAGCTCTAGCCGCCGCTTGGGCTGGACATAAATCTGCCGCCCGATATCCTGGGTACATTGAATCAATTCTTCAGGCGAGTCGTAGCCGTAGATTTGAGCCAGGGCCGGGTTGACGGTGATAAACTGACCGGAGGCCGTGGACTGAAAAATTCCCTCGCTGGCAGATTCAAAGATGTTACGGTACTTTGACTCTGCGAGCTGACGATTGCGAACTTCTTGCCTGAGCTGGATATTCTTCGCCTCCAATAGTCTCGCCTGATACTGGGTCTGCTGCTGGAGATGATAAATCTGTAAGTGGGTCTGAACCCGAGCCACCACTTCCGCTGCCTGAAACGGCTTACTGATATAGTCAATTCCCCCCAAGCTCAGGCCTTTGACCTTATCTTCCGTTGCGCTTAGGGCACTGACGAAGATAATCGGAATCGCTTTGAGCGCTGAATCCAGCTTGAATCGGTGGCAGACGTCGTAGCCGCTCATTTCCGGCATATTCACGTCGAGCAGGACCAAATCTGGGGGAGATTCAGTGGCGCTGCGCAAAGCCGCGGCACCACTCAAAGCTTTACGGATTTGATAGCCCTCAGGCTTTAAAATCTTGGTCAATACCTGAATGTTGTCTACTACGTCATCCACAATCAGAATCGTGGCTGATGTGATAGCGTCATCAACGCCCATAGGTTCCAGGGAAGTGGTCATCTATGCAATCGCCGTTTCTACAAAGTTTGGGAGTTTGCCTATCCATGTAGATGCGTAGGTCGCTACAAAGCAAACGCAAGCTCACTCAACGCCCATAGCTCAAGTCTGCAAGTTTGTAATTGCCGCGTCAATACGGTCGCAAAATTGTACTTAAAGGCGTAAGGGCTGTCCAGAAATCTCGGCTCAGTTGTAAGGACTGTGAAGACTGGCCTAATCTAGATAGGTTATTTGTGCGAAGAAGGTAAAGATTTGGCCAACGGTCGACCCAGCAAGCAGCGCCCTGAGTCACCCTGTGGAGGTATCCTTGTCAGCGCTTGATATCAGCGCTCCGGCGTTATCTAAAAGATTCAGTCCTTCCACGTCATTGCCTATTGCAACCCAATAGGGTTACATGACATAAACGGGTACTACTTTAGACACCTACAGTAATGTAATTATGACAATTTCTAATAAAACGGCTATTCTCACTGGGATTACAGGTCAGGATGGGTCTTATCTCACGGAGCTGCTGCTCGACAAGGGCTATGAGGTCCATGGAATTATCCGCCGCACCTCCACGTTCAATACGGATCGGATTGATCACCTGTACCAAGATCCCCATAATCCAGAGGCTAAGCTCTTCCTGCACTACGGCGACCTGACTGATGGCACCACGCTTCGCCGCATTTTGGAAGAGGTTGAGCCTTCAGAAATCTATAATCTTGGTGCTCAATCCCATGTGCGGGTCAGCTTTGATGCGCCAGAATACACCGTTGACAGCGTTGCTATGGGCAACCTGAGGCTATTGGAAGCCATCCGGGACTACCGCCGCCGCACCGGTAATAACGTCCGGTTCTACCAGGCAGGCTCCTCTGAGATGTATGGCAAGGTTCAAGAAGTCCCTCAGAAGGAAACTACGCCCTTTTACCCCCGCAGCCCTTATGCCTGCGCCAAAGTCTACGCCCACTGGCAGACCCTCAACTACCGCGAGTCCTACGATATGTTTGCCTGCAACGGCATTCTGTTTAACCACGAGTCACCGCGCCGGGGTGAGACGTTTGTCACCCGCAAAATTACCCGAGCCATTGCCCGCATCATTGCTGGGAAACAAAAGGAGCTGTATCTGGGCAACCTCGACTCAAAGCGCGATTGGGGCTATGCCAAAGACTATGTCCGGGCGATGTGGCTGATGCTGCAGCAAGAGCAGCCCGACGACTACGTGATTGCCACAGGCGAGACCTACTCGGTGCGCGAGTTCCTGGAGGTGGCCTTTGCCCACGTGAACCTCAACTGGCAGGATTACGTTAAGTTTGACGAGCGCTATCTACGGCCAGCAGAGGTAGAGCTGCTGATTGGTGACCCCACCAAAGCTAAAGAAAAGCTGGGCTGGGAGCCGTCGGTAACCTTTGAGGAACTGGTAAAACTGATGGTGGAAGCAGATATGCGATCGCTGGGTCTAATCTCGGTTAATAGTGGTACTAGCGCTAGTGATGCGGAGAATGCCACGGTACGCGATCGCATTGGGACTACTGCATTCTAGATTTACCCTTAACTTATTGCCCACATCGCCTACTGTGTTAGCGCCATTGCGTTTGGCAGTGATATCACTTAAGGCGGTTGGGCAAGGGGGCCTTAGGTCGCGCTAGCCTAAGGTCTCCTGAAAGTTTGTGACCCAAAATTTCTACTATTCACGCCACTTAAAAAAGATTGCCGATTTTGCTCAGCTCGTGGGCTAGAACAGCTGGCTCAATCTAGCTCAATTTGCCGCACCCCTTGAAGGGGATTAGCCAGTCTGGCAATGCTAAATCGCGGATGAATTCTGAATCCCCCCCTTTCGGAAATCATTCAGAATTTCCGTGCATTCATAAGGCATGTCCATAAACGATTACATGTTTTAAATGCACTCCCTAAAATGCTATCGTGATTGTGAGAATTAGTACAGTAAGGTGTAATCCCCTTATCTAAGTGCAAAAGTTTCCCTTAGAATTAAGGCTGTTCAAAAATTCAATGAGCTACGACGACGGCTCTCGGCTTCGTCTCGTGAAGGCCTGATTTCCAGTCTATGGCGATCGCGCTGGTAGCTTATTGGTCAGTCAGCCTCACTGTATTTTATCTAGCCGAATTAGTGGCTCGGTTTTTAGCGGAGATAGCCTAATGCAACCACCCAGTGCTCAACCACCCGCCCTGAGCATTCGTCGACTCGGCCAGCTCGGATTTGTGGGCTGGTTCAGAGGGCTTAGCGATCGAACGCGGTTAATTGTAATAGCCGGTTTGCCAGCCTGCGGCCTGTTTTTATTCACCATCGCGGCGCTGCTATTGAAGCCGCCTCAGCAGGTGGAGCGGCGCGACCCAGCCTCTGAGCGCGACACAATTTTAGCGGTGGCTCCCACGACCTTGGCCCAGATTGCGCCTAGCATGGGCGCCATTGAAAAGGCACAGCGGCTAATGGGAGTCATGCCCGTTTACGAGTCAGCCTTAGCCGACAAATCTCAGCTTGTGCAGTCAGAGCTGATTTTGCATGAGTCTCAGCGATTGCTGAGAGAGGCGGAAGAAGAAGCCGGGGCGGGGGAGCCCGAAGACATTGACCAGTATGGATTTTCCATGCCGCGCTGCCGCCAAATGATGGACACCAAGCGCTGCATTCTGCTGCGCTACGTTGGCGACGGCGTCAAGCTGATGGAGCAGGGGGAAAAAAGCCACGACGTCTATAGCTATGTGCAGGGCTACGTTCAGGCTCAGGCAGCAGCGCTCGCCCTATTCCCTGTCCAGCCCATGGACGGTGGCCAGGTGCCGGTGAATAGCTGGCTCAACTACCGGGAAGGACTGGCCTCCGTCATCCCTTACCTCCCCAGCACTGCGGCGGTGGGTCGGGGCCTTGGGGCCGAGCGTCAGCCCCTCAGCCCAGCGGAGAACCTAATCCGCCAGAATCCGCTGCCGGAGGAGGGAGAGTAATGGGGAAGTTCCTATCCAGCCGCATGCAGAAGCTGCTCACCTACCCCTTAGCAGGCATTGGCCTGTTTATGGGGGTGTACGGACTGCACAGCGCCCTCACCCCCGACTACACCGTAGATGAGCAGGTGATCGACAACCTCTACGACAAAGCCCGCAAGTGGGAATCATTCGCCCTGACTGAATCTATGTCCAAGCGGGTCGAGGGGCTGGCGATCGCCTCCATTGGCCTGATTGCCATCGGCAGCGCGATCGCCCTGAGCAACGCTGAGCCCAACCGCCTAGTCCCCGAAAACGACAATAAAACGCCCCTCGTCCTGCCCTCCCCCCAGGAGACCCGCGAGACGCTGATCAACCGGCTCAAGGTGCTGCTCTCCAACGAACTGTGGCTAAAGCAGATGATTGGCGCTCCGCTGGTTATTGTGACGGGCGGTATGGGGGGCGGCAAAAGCAGCATTGCCAACGCCATTGTTGTGCTGCGCCAGATTCTGATGGCCAACGACGCCCTGATCTTCGACCCTGACGCTGACGAAGATTTGGCGGCGGGCACCTGGCTCACCGGTCAAGTGTTCGGCACCGCTAACCAAGGGGAGTTTGGCGACATTGCCCGGGCCTACTTGCCCCTAGCGCTGTCCGGACGAACAAAAGGGGAGCCCGCCATTAGCGTCATTTTTGACGAGGTGTCCAAGTGGGAGCGCCTCTACAATCTGGGCAACGAACTCAATCAGCTGGTGCAGTTTGGGGCTCAAGACATCCGCAAAAAGCGGGTGCAGTATATCTTTGTGCTCCACGCCGACAGCCAGATCACATCAGATATGATCCACTCCCAGCTCCCACCGGGGCTGCTGACTTCCCTAACCACCCAGGCCGCTATTGTCCATGTCCCCGTTAAAGCAGACGACTTCGGCAACCCCGAGCCCATGGGCTGGGTGCGCTTCAAACCCCCCAACCAGCCCGATGTCAAGGACAACTACCAGCGGTATGCGGTTCCGGCGCTGCTCAAGCCCCAAGGTCTGCGCAATGAGAGCCAAAAGATTTTAGAGCACCTCGGCATCAAGCCCGACGTCAACCCTGGCCGCCTCATCACCCCCGAAATTGAAGAGCTGATTGGGCGCCGACTCAACCTTAGAGATCCTGAAAATATCGACCGGCTCAACCGCCTGGTCGAAGGCCCCACCGCCCCCGGCATCGACGCCTCAGAAAACCGCCACACCAGCGTGGACTGGCAATACATTCCGCACAACAAGGTTGTGGTGGCCTTCTTCCGCTACATCTTCAGCTCCGCTAGCCCGCTGAAAGCCGGCGAGGACGACTTCGACGTCAGCGAGCTGGCGGTTTGGAGCAGCGATCGCGAGATCGCGGTTCAGGACTTCAACGCATTTCTGGATATGGTCAATTACTTCAATCTCGGGCGTTATACTACGGAAGACAAAAGCCGGTGGACCCCAGTGATCTCACCTGATTGCCTGCCGCCGGGTGACCTTTAATCTAGTGTCCATTAAGTCACCCTCAAGGAGACACCATGACCAAGCATACCGATGATCACGTCGTAATTAACGTAGACGGCGACGATGGCCGTCGCGATAGAAGCGGACCCATCAATGAAATTGGCCGCGGCATGGGCAGCATTTTCTGGGGAATGCGCAACCCTATCCGCACTGGGCTGCGGGGATTTGGTTTGTTCTGCTCCGTTATGGGGTTAATTACCGTGGGTGCTGGGGTTGTTTACATGGTGCAGGGCGGTGGTGGGCCAACACGGTTGAGTTCCCACCCTGTAGAACTGGGGCGCTGGGGCGCAAGAAATCTAGTCTCTCCCCTGTTTGAACCCTTACTCAATCGTCCCCGTGAGTCGGACAACGTGATTACCGGCCCCCCCGAGAAGCCCATCGAATCCCTTGAGGATCTCTACCGACAGGACTCTGAAGAATAGGGATTCTGAGGGCGAAGGATGGCTCGGATTACCATCATTAATCAGCGGCTGTTCTCATCCCCCAGAGCGAGAAGGCAGCAGCGGTTAAGGGGGCTGTTATCGGCCTTGGTTTTGACAGCTTTGGTGGCGCTCCTGTGGGTTTCTCCTTGGGGCACATCCCTTTGGCAAGGGGTTCGCCACATCTATGCTCAGCTCCGGCTGAGAAATATTGGGCGTGTCGTCCCTGGAATCTACGGCGGCTATACCTTAAATCAGCACCAAGCTGACGTGGCCAACACCATTATTCGCGCAGGAATTGAGGCGGGGGCAAGCGAATATGACATTAAGGTCGCGCTGATGACGGCGCTGGCAGAGAGCGACCTTCAGGCTTTAGACTATGGCGACTTAGATTCGAGGAATGCCTTTCAGCAGCGCCCGTCCCAAGACTGGCCCGACACCACCGATACATTCACGGCGGCGCGGGCTTTCTTCAACGGCCACGGCACCAATATCGGGCTACTGGATATCCGCGATCGCATCCGCCGAGATGCGGGGTCGCTGGCCCAAGAGGTGCAGCGGTCGGCCTACCCAGAGCGCTACGGTGAGTTTGAGCACATCGCTGAGGCCATTGTATTCGCGGCGCGCAAGCCTGGGGAGGAGTCTCTGTCCCTCACCGACGTTGCTCTAGGGGCCCTCAACGCCAGTCCGGGGGAGCAGGTGTTTCCCCTCAAAGGCAAAACCATGGCCTCCGCTGAGGTGACCAGCGAGTTTGGCTGGCGCTATGGGGGTGGCAGGCGCGACACGAGCGAGCGCAACTTTCACCAGGGCATTGACCTCGCCTGCGCCTACGGGGAACCCGTGACTGCGGTGGAGTCGGGGGTGATAGAGCATGTGGATACGGACCCCGACGGCTATGGGGCTCAGGCGATCGCGCTAATTGCTCGGGACGGCACCGAGTTTCTCTATGGCCATGTGCAGAAGCGGCTGGTGGGAAACGGTGAGCTAGTGAATGCGGGGGCGATTGTGGCGGAGTGCGGCAGCGAAGGGAACAGCAGCGGCCCCCATCTGCACTTCGAGATGTGGTACGGCAGCCAGCCGAAGGATCCGCGGGGCTATTTGGAGACGCTGGGGCCGAGCTAAAGCCCGTTCCCTTAGTGATAGGATGACGTTGGCATTCGGGGCGATCGCCTTGCAGTGGAGCAGGCATCGGCTCCTCGCCAAAGGCTTGACGCGGACATCGTTACAGACGTGGATTTGTGGCTCAGAAAGTTGCCATTTTCAATACCAAGGGCGGCGTTGGCAAATCGGCAACCGCCACGAACCTCGCATCGGGTCTGGCGATGTTCGAAAAAGAGCGGGTTTTGCTGGTGGATATCGATCCCCAGGGCAGCTCAGCAGCGTCCTTGGGAATTTCGGTATCGGAGCTTGAGGTGCAGCTTAAGGACGTGCTCAAAAGCGATTCTACCGAGGACTGCAGGGCACTGCTGGATCGGGCCATTTTGTCTACGCCGAATGGCGTGGACGTGCTGCCGTCAAATTTGCTGCTGGCCACCGAAGAGCTAGCCCTGTGCGACTTGCCCAATCGGGAACAGCGGCTGAAGCGATCGCTCGCCCTGATCGAAGACGACTACGACTGCATGTTCATCGACTGCCCCCCCAACATCGGCATTTTTGCCCTCAACGCCCTCAACGCCAGCGACGGCGTCGTGGTGCCGGTGGACATGAGCTACGTCGGGCTTTTGGGAATGACGGGGGTTGAATATGCCTTTGACATGGTGCAGAAAAGCTCTAGCCACCAAGTGGAGCTGATTGGCGTATTAGCCACCCGCTACGACAGCCGCAAGAACATTAGCCGCGACGTGCTTCATACCTTGAAGGAGCGCTTTGGGGAAAAGCTATTCAAAACGGTGGTCCCAGACACGGTCAAGGTTTCAGAGGCTCCCCACTACGGCGTCTCTATCTTTGAGCATGACCCCTACGGGGCGGGAGCTTTGGCTTACCGGGCCCTGATAGACGAAGTGATGACCCGCTGGTAGCGTCAAAAGGCTACTCGGGGTTGCCCTGCATACGCGGTGAGGTTCAAGGCTGACCCTGGGAAAGAGGGTGGCCCTAGAATAAAAGTATTAACATTTTATTGCAAGCTAGTTGACAAGTTGGTATTTGTTTAGCATTACGCTGGCCCTCACCCCCGGCTCCTCTCCCAATTTTGGGAGAGGGGAGTCTGGTTCCCTTCCCTCAAAATTGGGGGAAGGGTTAGGGATGGGGGCTTTCCAGGACGCTCAACAGATACACAAGTTGACCAGCATGCAGACAAAAAGGATTCAATCTTGGTGAACGAGCCATTTCAAGCAACATGGCCGGCACGACTATCCCTGATTGCTTCCTGACTTTACTCACCAGATCAACCTATTTATGACCAGCGCGACCCGTTTGCCTCAAGCTGCGAATATTTCTGAATCAATAGACGATGCCCTGTTACGTATCGTAGTTAGAAACGGCATTTGGCTTGTTGGCATTCCCTCTTGGCTCTATGGTCTTGTCGATCGGGGGATTGCTGCTGCTGCCGATGGGTATGTCTCCATGGTTGAGCTTTTCTATATCCTCAGCATCTCCGCGCTGTTCACGGGCTGGCTGTGGATGAAGCCCAATCAGTACCGCCGCTCAGACAACGCCATTACGCTGCAGCGCCATCAGCTCCAGTGGGGGGAATGCCCCAACTACCTACAGGCGGCCCGCGTTCGCATGGTCGAGCTTTACGAGCAGCATGTGGTAGGGCAGGCCTACGAGCTGCCGCTGCCCTACTACTGTCAGATCTATCACCTGCTCAACTTGAAGCACCTGGAAAGCGTCCATAGCTTCAGCCTAGGAAACCTCAAAGTGCTGGGAGTGAACGATTTTCAAACCACGCCCGCTGGCGGCATCATCCGATTTCGCACGGCGCTGTCGTCTTCAGCCCACGTTTTGCGGCTGTGGCGTCAACCTGAGGTCGAGGTTGAGCTCGTGCTGCACGACTCCTACACCGTGGAGCTGCGAATTCCGGTCTACGGCGACAGGCGGATTATCGTACTGTTCAACGTCCTGCCGATGGCGAACGAGCACCACCAGTTATTTATCGATATTTATAGTGATCTAAATTGGCCCAAGCTGCTGCTTGAGCCACTATTAGACGTGGCATCGTCGTTGACCCTGCTAGAGGATCTGTCCTACCTGCGCCAGCTCAGCGAGCGCAGAGAGCAGTCCGCCGCTGCAAAGCGACAGCAGCCTACCCTTTTTCTGCTAAATCGCTTTGTTGAGCTGTATGGTTCGACCTGGAAATAATTCTGTAACAGATGCCTGATGGCCTTTATAACTCGGGCAGAGCTAGACGCGAATACCCATAGACTATTAGCCTCGCCTAAAGATAGCGTTTCCATCGAGGCAATCTGCGTTCGTCCCAACTTTTCGCAGCGGCGACCCGTCGAAGAAGTGTTTCTTTGCTGTCGTGAAGGCGTGGTGGGCGATCGCTGGCGTCGTTCCCCCTGGCTGCGGCTTGAGAACGGCGAGCCCGACCCGCGTATCCAGGTCTCCCTCGCGAATTCCCGTCTGCTGAGGCTTATTTCCAAGGCTGGGCAAGCCATTACCTTGCCGGGGGACAATTTTGTCGCCGATATTGACCTCAGCGAGGCCAATATACCGGTGGGGCAGCGCCTCCGGCTCGGGGAAGCCGTCATCGAAGTCTCAACCGTTTACAACGACGCCTGCAGCAAATTTGCGGCACGATACGGCAAAGACGTGGTCGCCTGGATCAGAGCGCCCCAAAACCGGCACCTGCGGTTGCGCGGTATCTTCGCACAGATCGTTCAGTCCGGGCGCGTGACGCTGCGTGACAAAATCCAAAAGTGCTGATGGCACTGTCAAGTACGTCTAGCTACAAAATTCTCTGATCCCCGGGCTATAAATCTAAGTTAATTTACAGATTATTGATTTATGCATTATTGAGAGCAATTTTGCAGACAGACAGGTTTTACTGCTTCTAGCTGCCGGGCCAGCGGCTGATTACCAGGGTGTACAAGCCATGCAAATAGCTACACCAACACCAGTTCTCAATCTAGACAGGGTTTACATTGATGGGTCCGGTCGCTCAACAAACCTAACTTATGAGGAGGCCACGATGTCGCTTAACCGTCGCCAGTTTTTTGTCCTAGGAACAGGGCTTGGGCTTGGAAGCCTAAGATTTGGTGCTGCCGCCCGTGCCGAAGCCGCAGGTATAAACGCCATACCGCGATCGCTTCAAGATTTCCCCACGCTTCTGGCCCAGGCCACGGGCGGCACGGTGGTTCCCGGTCGCCATAGCGGCTTCATGGTGCAGAGCGACTACGGCGTAGCCAACAACTTCGAAGTGGTGATCCACAGCCTCTCCGACGGGCTGGCCCAGCTCTACCGAGACAACGCCCAGCCCGACTTTCCCTGGGTTGGCCCCCTGCCCCCGGAGTACGTGTTCACCTGCGGCCCTGCGGGGGAGTCGGGGAAAGCCCTGCACGGCAGCTTCTTTGGCGCCGGGGACGCTTCCGACGCATCGCTGATTCAGAGCAACTTCAAGGACTTCGGCGCCAAGAACGGCCACCTGGAGCTGGTGGTGCGCCACGGCGATCGCCTGGCCCTATACTGGCGGGCCAGCTCCGCCCCCCTGCTGTGGACCGGTCCCCTCTACGTGCCCTCAGACTCTGTTCACACCGGTAATCCCGCCTTCATTCAAGGCGACTTTGACACCCTCGGTAACTTTGAGCTGGTCACCCCCCACGCGGGGGCAGGCCTGCTGCACTACGTCCGTTTTAATGACGTGCCGGAAGTGCCCTGGGCTGGGCCTACTGCCTTCGGTCAGGATCTGGGGCCAGTGGATGCGGTGGCGCTGATCCAGAGCGACTACGTGGACGCCGGGGAGAGCAACGGCCACCTAGAGGCGATCGCCCGAGTGGGCAGCGATTTGTTCCTGCTGACGCGAGAGTCGAAGCCCCCCTACGGCTGGACCATTCAGCCCCAGGAAATCACCGCTGCAGTAGGCGGCCTAGCGGTCACGGGCGTACCCGGCTTCATCCAGTCCCAAAATCGCGACTTCCACGTCGTGATTCCTGTGGTAGGCGGCGGTTTGGCCCATCTGCGACGGCAAAACGGCGTGGACGAGACCTGGGTGCTGCAGAGCACCTTTGACGCGGGCTTGGATGCGGAGGCGGCATCGCTGCTGCAAAACCAGTTTGGGAACGGCCTAGAGCTGCTGGTCAAGCAGGGCACGTCATCCCAGTTTAAGCACTTCTTTGCCGGTGCAGAAGACTTGAATTGGCAGGCGGGCGGCGGGTTCGAGGAGACCCAAACCGGCGCAGCCAGCAAAGGGGAATGGACCGTGCCCTACACCCTAGACTTTGGCACCGTAGGCATCCATGCCGCCCTGCTCAACACCGGCAAGGTGCTAATGGTGGGCTACGAAGACATCGTGGAAAACGAGAACAGCGCCGTCTCCATCCTCGACCCCAAAACCGGCCAGCAGGTGAGCGCCCTGCCCGACCCCCAGCGCAATAAGTTCTGCTGCGGCCATGCCTTTTTGCCCGACGGCCGACTGGTGCTGGCCTCCGGTAACGTGGGGGAAGCCAGCGCTAAGTCCCTACACACCTTCACCCCCAGCGGCGACGGCGGCACCTGGACTGATTTTGGCAGCATGAGCGGCGGCGTACGGTGGTATCCCACCTGCACTACCCTGCCCGATGGGCGCGTGTTCATCCTGGCGGGAACGGCCCAGGTGTTCACCACGATTCAGCAGTCCACCTGCTCCCAGGACTTTATCGGGGGCACCGGCATTCCCCGCACCATCAACAAGACCTACGAAATTTTTGATGGCAATCAGCCTGGGGACTCGGTGCCGGTGCCAGAGCTATTCGAAGACTGCGAAGATAGCTTGGGGCTCTACGGCCTCTACCCCTTCGTATTCGTCATGCCGGACGGGCGGCTAATGATTCACGGCAACACTCGCACCTATTTCCTGGACGTCAACACCAACGCCGTCGAGCCGCTGCCCAGCCGCACCAACATCAAAACCTCCCGCACCTACCCGTCTGAAGGGTCCGCCGTGCTGCTGCCGCTGCTGCCAGAAAAGGACTACCAGGCCCGGTTAATGCTGATTGGCGGCGGGGTCTCCTGCTCCTTTGTGCCCTCCAGCAACCCCAACTGCGGCCAGGGCACCCCCATCACCCCCGATGGCAACCCCATCCAAACCGCCTGCTTCGACAAGCGAGACGACTGGCCCACCACCAACACTTGCGAGGTGCTGGACCTGAATGCCCCACAGCAGGGCTGGAGCTTCACCGCGCCGATGAAAAACGGTCGAGTGATGCCCGATGCAGTGCTGCTGCCCGACGGTACCGTGTTTGTCTGCAGCGGCAGCAGCACGGGCACCGCCGACGTGGCCCGCACGCCGGTACTCGAAGCCGAGATCTACGACCCCGACCAGAACCAGTGGACAACCGTGGCCTCTATGCACGTCCCTCGGCTCTACCACGCGGCGGCAATTTTACTGCCTAGCGGCGAGGTGATGACCTCGGGCACCGACAAGTTCTATAACATTGAGCCGTTTGACCACGCAGAGAACCGGGTGGAGGTGTTCAAGCCCCCTTACCTATTCAAAGGAGCACGTCCGGCGATCGCCGCTGTCACAAGCCAAGTGTCCTACGGCGACCTGTTCAGCGTCAGCACCCCCGACGCCGGGTCGGTGAAGTCGGCCTGTTTCATCGCGCCGGGGGCCAGCACCCACTCGTTTAATATGCAGCAGCGGCTGGTGGGGCTAGAGATCAGCAACCAAGGCAGCGGCGAGCTGCTGCTGAAGGCACCGCCCGACGGCAACATTGCGCCTCCGGGGTTCTACATGCTGTTTTTGGTGAATCAGCAGGGCGTACCGTCGGAGGCGAAGTTTGTGAAGCTGACCTCATAGGTTAAGCAAATAAAGAGGAGCGCTCCTTAGAAGGCGCTCCTCTTTGCGTGGGTTTTGACCACATACTTAGTGATGGTGGTGGCCGTGGTCATGGCTGTGGTGGCTATGGCCGTGGCTATGCCCATGAGCACCATCGTGGCTGTGGCTGTGGCTGCCGTGCTGCTGCGCTTGATGCACCGCCAGCGCCCGATTCACCGACATCGACTGCTCAGAGAGCAGATCCTCGATGTGGCGATCGGCCCAGTCTGCCGCCATGCGCATGAACTCGGGGTGGTCGTTGGCGCAGTCCATCTGTACGTAGGTCACATGGGGGTGCTTCTTGCGCAGCCCTTCGATGATGTGCTCCACGTCCAGCAGGGTCTCGTGGTTTTCGGTGGCAAAGCCGATGGGCATAAACACCAGCGACGTTGCGCCCAGGTCAATCAGGTTACGGGCCGCCAGATCCGCATTGGGCTGGGTCCACTTAATCATCGGGGTCTGGTGGTTGAGCCAGCCCACCGACACCAGCGGGTACTTGTAGATCAGCTGTTCCCGCACGCTCTCGTACAGCGCCTGGCTCTCGTCGATGCCGGAGGTGAAGCCCTTGGCCTCGTGGGGACAGCCGTGGTTCATCAGGACGATGCCGGTCTGAGACGGGAGATGGGCCACCGCCAAGTCGCGGTGGATCTTCTCCTCCACCATACGGGCCATCAGCGAGATGTAGGCAGGCTCGTTATAGAAGGAGGGAATGTAGCGGGTGCCTTTGAGCCAGTGCTCAGGGCCATCGGCTAGGTCGGACAGGGCGCTATTGACCTGCTCTACGGCGATGCCGCTGGTGAAGATGGAGTCCACCACCAGTAGGGGATAGATCAACAGCTTGTCAAAGCCCTGGTCGCGAATGGTCTCTAGCACCTGGTGGGGCAGGTGGGGAGCGCAAAAGTTGAACGCCTTAAAGACAGAGACGCGATCGCCCCAGCGCTGCTTTAGCTCTTGCTCAATGCCGGCCCGCTGGCGCTCAAAAATGGCGTTGTGAGGGGAAATAAAGTTGCCGTGCTGGTGGCTCCACTCGTGCAGATCAAACATCGCCAGCAGCTTAGCTAGGGGCGGATAGATCCAGGTGGGAACCGGGGCAAATTTGGCCGTCAGCAGATTGAGGGCCTGTTCGTTGTAGTTCGCAAAGTCTTCGTAGCTTTCGACTTCGCCGTAGCCCATCAGCAAAACCGCAACGCGGTCTTGGGTGTTGGAATCAGAAGCTACAGATTGGGGAGACTCGGGAGAAACAACCACGCGGTAGAACCTCTTGGCAAATTGTCTTTCGTAGTCTATCATCCCCCCTCTGGGGATGTGGCGGAACGTGGCGCTTAGTTGCGGTAATATTATGTTTCCTTTAGAAAGGCGCTCTCGCTGTAGCCTGCTGGGGTTAGTCGCTGCGATCGCCCCGTAACGTGGATCTTCAGGCCATCACCCCCCAGAACTTAACCTAAGTCGCCTGAACCAAGCTGGTGGGATTGAGCGGCTCAGCGGTGAGGTACTGCTGCTTCACCCGCAGCAGCTTGCGGGCCGCCGCCATCAAATCGTCTTGGATAAACGTGGGCTGGAACCGCGCCAAATAGGCCCGACTGCGGATGCCGCAGGTGAGGGCAATAGTAGAGATGCCCAGGCGACGCCCCGCTAAAACATCCGCCTCCGTATCCCCCACCATCCAGGCGTGGTTGGGATGGCCGTAGTCTTGGCAATAGTCTTGCCAGCACAGCTTCAGCAGCTCGGTTTTGTAGTCGGCGCTGTTGCGGTAGGCGGCCCGGTCTTCTGGCGTTCCCAAAATTCGCGTAAACAGGTGGGCCAACCCATGCTCCTGCAGCAAAGACACTACCTGCTGCTGCGATCGCAGCGTGACCAGCATCAGGTCAATACCCCGCTCGTGCATCAGCGTCAGCCCCTTCCTGGCGTTGGGGTGGAGGCAGTCGTGGTGCAGCAGGTCGGGGTGGTTGACGATTTCCTCAACCAGATCGAAAAACTGCGCCATCTGGTGAGGTTTGACGCCGGACTGCTGAGCGATGTCTTTGTCTGGGATGCGGTGCTGCTTGAGATGCCAGAACCGGGCCTTGGTCAGCGGCTGAATGGAGGGCTTGTCGAGCTGCTCTAGGACGCGGCGATAGGTGCTGTAGTAGCGATCGGATACGTCGACGATAGGCCCGTCAAAATCGCAGAATACGGCAAATCTAGGGCATTGATTGGGTGTCACGTTCGCCCTCAAATTTCGATTGACTCAAGCGGTGCCGCTGGCAAAGGGGGACATCACTAGCGCGCAGTGGTATTACGGATCTCGGATAAATTCCGCTTTGTTAATACTGGCACAAACTTATGGGCATCGGGGTGCGATCGCCCCAGTTACACCATGTCTTAATTTTTAGAGCCGCTGGCTTAAAGGTTGGGGATCGTGCGAGGGCACAGCCTGCCGTGCGGCTACCCCTCCTCGCGCTCCAGAATTAGAGTAACGGGGCCGTTGTTCTCAAGGCGATGCCCATTTATCGGCTGTGTCAGGTGAACCGCGATCTGCGATTGGAACGCACTGCAGCAGGGCAGCTGATCATCATGCCGCCGACAGGGTGGGAAACTGGCAACCGCAACCTTGTCTTTGCATCCTGCTCATCCTGTAGAAGTGAATCTGCTGCAGCCAAAGGGTTTCTCAAGGCGTTATATACATTTCCTGGCGGCTGGTTAAGTTGAGCTACGTTCTCCGCCACTCTGCGTGTCGCTTTATTTAGCTGGTTAGATTGAACATTATCCATAACCCTACGTGTAGGTTCACTCGACTCCATCACTACCCTACGTATAGCTTCATTTGGCTGATTAAGCTGCTTTACACTCTCAATAGCTTCTAATATGAATTCGCTTTGCTGAATAAGATGTGGAAACCTCTGATAATTGGATTATCTAAATTCTCGTCAGCCAGCAGCTTCATCATAAAGCGTTACCCTAGTCCCACCAACTTGCGCTACCCCATCAGAGTTCAACGCCAAAGGCGCAAGTTCCGCCTTGATTGCAAGATTCATAAGCCTGTAGTGTTCACCGCATCATCGCCACGGCTCCATCTTAAAGGCGATCGCCCAGCACCGACATTTGAGGCGCCATCGACGACGCTTCAAGTGCCAGCCCCGACACCTGAAGTCTCACCACCGACGCCTAGCCTGTCATCGGCGGCACTTGAAGCGACAGCACCGGCCCGTAAGGTCTCAGCCCCGACACTCCACATATCACCGACGACACTTGAAGTCTCACCACTGACAAAAAAAGTGAGAGCAACGGCACCTGAAGTCTCATTGGCGACATCTGAAGTGAGGGTCGCGACACCTGAAGTGAGGGCGATGGCATCCAAAGTCCCATAGGCCCAGAGCGGCCTTCGGACAACCTAGCCCAGCTTTACGACGCGTCCTTCGCCCCGGCGCGGAAAAACTGCTTCAGAATCTCCGTTGGCTTGCGGTCCCACGTATCTTCATGGCGATAAATCAGCCCCCGCTCATTCAGGCTATAGGTGGACTGGCCATTAAAAAACACCTCCGCCCGCCAGGGCACCCTCAGCGTTCCTCGCACCGTCCAGTCTGCCAAAATTACGTCTGGCGAGTGAGAATAGACATCGTGCAGGTCAAAATGTAGGTCCGTGAAAAACAGCCCGCCGTGGAACCGCAGGGTCCAGAAGATGATGCGGTAGTTAAACTTGCCCTTGAAGGTGTTTACCGGGTCGGTGAAATAAATGTCTTGGGTGTAGATGTCGTAGGAGATATCCTCCTCAAACAGGGTGGGCAAATCCTGCTTGAGCACATCAATGGTTTGGGAGACCGGCATTGGCGTCGTCGCAGTCACGGCGTGCCTCCTGATTTAACACCTTTAGTGTAGACAAATTACACAAACACCGCTGTGCGATTGCCGTATACCAGCACCCGATTTTGCAGGTGGGCCCGCACCGCCCGCGCCAGCACCACCCGCTCTAGGTCTTTGCCCTTGCGAATCAAATCCGCCACCTCATCCCGATGGCTCACCCCCACCACATCCTGCTCAATAATTGGCCCCTCGTCTAAATCCACCGTGGCGTAGTGGGCCGTTGCGCCAATGATCTTGACGCCGCGCTCGTGGGCCCGCTGATAGGGGTTGGCTCCCGCAAAGGCCGGCAAAAAAGAATGGTGAATGTTGATTACCCGGGGAAACTGGGCCAGGAGCGACGGGCTGAGCACCTGCATATATTTTGCCAGCACCACCAGGTCGATCTGGTACTGCTCTAGCAGGGCCAGCTGCGCCGCCTCCGCCTCCGCTTTCGTCTCTGGGGTGACCGGAACGTAGTGATAATCGATGCCAAACTGCTCGGCCACGGAGCGCAGCCGCTCGTGGTTGCTGATTACCAGGGGAACCTCCGCCGAAAATTCCTTGGCCTGCTGTCGCCATAGGAGGTCCAGCAGACAGTGGTCCTGCTTGGTCACCCAGATGGCCATCCGCGGCACCGCGTCGGAAAAGCAGATCTGCCAGCGGGCTTTGAGGGGCTGGGCGATCGCCTCGAAGGCCGGGGCAATTATGGGACGCGGCAGGTTGAATCCCGCTAGCTCCCACTCCATGCGGGTGAGGAATAGCCCCGCCGTCATGTCGGTGTGCTGCGCTGCGTGGATGATGTTGCCGCCGTTGGCGTAGATGAAGTTGGCGATTTTGGCGACAAGCCCCTGCTGGTCGGGGCAGGAGAAGAGGAGAACGGCGGTCGGGCTCATTGTTTGCAGCTTATGCGGCAGATTTTTGGAAGTAGTATTCCCAGGCTGCAACGCAGGCCGCCGCTTCAGGGGTCTCCTCTTCCGGGAAGCGGGCCATGAAGTCTTTATCGGTCTGGGCGCAGTAGGGGCCTTCTTTGATCTCTAGCATAGCGGTGTTGGGGGCGAGGGCCACCAGGGTGTGGTAAGTTCCCTCGGGCAGCTCGATGGCGCGCACCGGGCCGCGATCGCTTATGCGGTGCTGCCGAATCACCTGGCCCGCGTCGTCAAAGACTAGAATGCCGATGGCGCCCTGCAGCACCAGAAAGAACTCAAACCCGTTTACCTCGGGGGCGCGGTGGTGGCGGTGCGGCCTGACGTAGGTACCGGGCTGCATGACGTTGATGAAGCGCTGCACCCGCTCGTCAAGTTCGTGGAAGTTATGATTTTTCCGCAGGCGAGGGCTAGCGGCGGCCTGCTGCGCCGTTTCGTCAATTAGCGCTTGGGTCAGCAGCTTGTCGGTCAGCGATACGTGGGTCATGGCGTTTTCAGGAGTGTTGAGGCTTGAATTCCGTCCAGTATAACCGCGCGCTATTTTTGCCCTATGGGGTGATCTAAGCTACATATTCACCAAACCCGATGCCTGAAGCGATCGCAATGGATAGGTCCGGGCACAGCCTGCTGTTCCCCTAGCAAGGGGGCAGCTAAAATTCAATGCCGGGCTGCGCTTTTACGCCCTGCTCCCGAAACGGGTGCTTCACCAGGGTCATTTCTGTTACTAGGTCAGCCTGCTCGATCAATTCTGGTGGAGCGCCGCGCCCCGTCAAAATCACGTGGGAGTCTTCGGGCTTTTGCGCCAGGCCATCAGTCACCTGCGCCACCGAAAGGTAGCCCAGCTTCAGGGCAATGTTGACCTCATCCAGCAGAGTCAGCTTGACCTCGGGGTTGACAATAAAGCTTAAGGCTTTTCCCCAAGCGGCTTCCGCCTTGGCGATGTCGCGATCGCGGTCCTGAGTTTCCCAGGTGAACCCTTCCCCCAGGGCATGAAACTCAAGCTGGTCTTCCCACTGGCTGAGGACGGCTTTTTCTGCGGGCTCCCACGCCCCTTTGATGAACTGCACGATGGCGACCCGGTAGCCGTGCCCCAGCGATCGCACCACCATGCCCAGGGCGGCGGTGGTTTTGCCTTTGCCGTTTCCGGTGTGAACAATAATTAGCCCTTTCTCGCGGTTGCGCTCGGCCACGCGCTGCTCCTGCACTGCCTTGCGGCGCTGCATTTTGCGGCGGTATTGTTCTTGGTTGAGGTCGCTGGTGGTGGGTTCGGGCATGGCGTTGATGCGTAAATCCTGGGGGCTCTAGCCTACCGCAATTTGAACCATCTCAGATGAAGGGCAGAAGCAAGCCAGAAGCAAGCAGGCCGCTAAGGGAAATCTGACCTTTGATTTACCCTATTCTCAGCCGCGATCGCCATCATAGAGCTATGTAATGCTATCAGCACCAGACCCATGCCCACTCGCCGCAAGCTGCTCAGACGATTTGGGTTTCTAGGGGGCGCCGTCCTTCTGCCCTCTGCCCTGAAAGCCCTCGGAGATGCATCGTTCAAATCTTCGGGTTCGCCCGCGCCTACACCCAAACCAGCGGCACCAATGACATCCCCCATTGCGCTGGCTGCGCCTGCCGTAGCGGCGCCGAACCCCCACCGCGTCGTAGTCATCAGCACCACGGACCGAGCGGCAGGGGTGCGTCAGGCCATGGCGCTGCTCCAGCCCGCCAGCTTCAGCGGCAAGCGAGTGTTTATCAAACCCAACTACAACACCGGAGACCCCGCCCCCGCCGCCACCGACCCAGCCGTGCTAGAGGCCGTGGTGCAGGAAGTCCAAGGGGCAGGGGCCAGCCAAATCACCGTCGGCGATCGCTCTGGCATGGCCGACACTCGCAGCGCTATGCAGCAGATGCAGGTGTTTACGCTGGCCAACCGCTATGGCTTCACCCCCCTGGTGTTCAACGAGCTGGGGCGGGGCGACTGGCAATATTTTCCCAGCGAGGGAACCAACTGGTCCCGCGGATTTGCGATCGCTAGACCCGTGCTCAACGCCGACGCGATCGTCAACCTCTGCTGCCTCAAAACCCACCGGTTTGGTGGCCACTTCACCCTGTCGCTGAAAAACACCATCGGCATGGTGGCCCGGTACGTCCCTGGCGACGGCCACGACTACATGCGCGAGCTGCACCGCTCCGCCAACCAACGGCTGATGATTGCTGAGGTGAACCGCGCCTACCGCCCCGCCATGGTGCTAATCGACGGGGTAGATGCCTTTGTGGGGGGCGGGCCAGAGCAGGGGCAGCGGGTGCGGGCCGGGGTGATGCTGGCGGGGACAGACCGCATCGCCGTGGACGCCGTGGGCATTGCGATTCTGCGGATGCTGGGGACGACGCGGGACGTCTCTAGCGGCTCCATTTGGAGCCAGGCGCAAATTCGCCGCGCCGCTGACCTGGGCCTGGGGGCGGTTGGCCCTCAGCAGATTGAGTTTGTGACGGGGGATGAGGCGGGCGATCGCCTGGTGGGGCAGCTGCGACCTTTTCTCACTTAGCAAAGCGGCCAGCGCTACAGATTCTCCGTCCTCCCGTTTCATCACCTTAAACTGGAGGGTGTGGTCTATGGCCACAGCGCCCTCTACCTCATCGCGCCATGACGATTGAACTACTTTTTAACGCCGCCAACCTTTTCGTGCTCCCCTTCTGGGCCCTCATGGTCATAGCGCCGAGCTGGCCGGTGACCCGCCGCGTCATGGCCTCCATGCTGCCCTTCGTCGCTCTCGCGGCGCTCTATGTCTACTTTTTTGTCCTCAGCATCACGCCGGAGTCGGCCCAGTCTTTCAGCAGCGCTGGCCTGTCGGACATCGCTGCTCTGTTTGCCGACGAGCGCGTTGCCGCCACGGGCTGGGTTCACTTTTTGGTGATGGATTTGCTCGCCGGGCGGTGGATCTATCAAGATGGGCAGGCCCACCAAATTTTTACCCGCCACTCCCTAGCGCTGTGTCTGTTTGCGGGGCCGATGGGGCTACTGTCCCATATCGTCACCCGCTGGATCGTCAATGCCCGGCGGCCTGCTTCCGAAGATGGCGCAGAGCCCACGGAAGCCGCGCCATCCACAGCAAATTAGCTTTTCTGCAGGGCTTTGGCCCCGCAGTGCGGCAATTTGAAGTAGCTGCAGCAGTAGCCGTAAATGATGGGATTGTGTCACCATATGAGGGACGCGTCGCAACTCCACATCAAGACCTATGAACGAGCTTTCACCTTTGCTGAGGGAACTTTCTGGCCATCCCGTAGCCTTTCTAGGTGGCTTTTTCTCCGGTGCCTTTCGCCTCAGCCTCAACGAAGATCCGGTTAAGAACTGGCTGATGCAGCATAACGTCAACGGCCCTGTGCAGCCGGTCTCCACCCAGCCTGGGGAGAACGGCAGCGGCCCCCAGTCTATCTCTATTGATTAATTAGTTCTCTTGACTTTATGAAAAACTGGCGGTTTCTGATTCAGCAGGAGGGCGATCGCGAGTGGTTGCCCCTTGAATCTCTTGAATCGGAAATTTTAGAGGGTCGCTATCGCCTCGTGGGTCAGTCCCAGCGGCAGCGGTATCCAGTTCAAATTCATCTGGTTTACCGGGATTTGGAAGGGGCTGCACCCCGCCATCATCGCCGGGAGAGTCAAACCAATGATCAAGGCCTCGTGGGGATCTTCCCGTTTACGCGGCTCCAGCCCGGCCTCTGGCAGGTGGTATGTCAAATAGATACCGGTTCTGTTGCGCTTCATTTACAGGTAGTTCCCCAAGAAGGCGTCTCAGATTTGGAGCCCGAGCTCGACCTGTCGAGCTTTCCCCAGCTCCGCACCGAGGTAAGCCAGGCCGGGCCGCTCCTTAAGTCCCCATTGACTGCAACCTCATTAACTGCGGCCCCGTCTGCTGAGTCCTTGTCTGCTGAGCCCTTACCTGCTGAATCCCCGTCTCTTGAGAATGAGGGCCAGCCGGTTGAAGACAACGTCGCAGAGGTGGCGCGCGAGATTGACGGGGCTATGGCTTCGGTGGCAGATCTGTTTCAGACCGTAGAAGACATGGCAGACCAGGTGATCAACGCCATGGCCGCTCGCCTGTCAGACGGCGGCTCCCTAGGCTCTACGCCGAACCCTGCCCCTGCTTCTTCGTCGGCGTCATCGCCGGCGTCATCGCCCACCGCCCAGGCGCCTGATCGCCAGGCACCTCATCCTCAGGGGACTGGCCCTCAGACGCCCAACCCCCAGCCGGTCCTGCCAGCCACCATCGAACTTCAGTCCTCCGCCTATACCCTGCACCAAGGGCAGCCGCTGACGCTTCAAGGGACAATCTCAGGCGAGGGGGCCGCGCAGCTCCCCGCCACGCTCTCCCTGACGATAATAGAGCCCCACGCGGGAGAGGCGATCGCTAAGCAGACCTATCCCGAGGCGATCGCCCAAATTCCCCAAAGCTTTAGCTGGGCTGTTTCTGCCTCCATACCGGCTAAGGCACAGCTTGTGCTGGCGCGGCTGTCGCTGCGCTCAACTGCGACACCCCAGCCTTGGCCCTTGGCTGAGTGCTCCTTTGCCATCATGGTGCTGAGTGAAGAGGCCGACAATCCGTTTCTTCTCCTCCCTGCCGACCCAGCTAACCAGGACGGAGGCCGCCAGCTTGAACCCCAAAAAACTGCTCGGCGCTCCTCCCCTGTTGAGCTGCCGCCATTTCTTAAGGGCAAAGCGACCGTTCCTCCAGAAACGAGAGCTGCTGCCCTTGCAAAAGTAGCTGAGATGAAGGGTGTAGCCGTGCACCAGGAACCGCCTTCTGATTTAGACGAAGCTGCCGAAACCGCAAATCCGTTTCGGTATCCCAGCGGCGTTGAAGATTCGGACGATGCCACAGGGTCTTAAACCCTTACAGCAATCCTGAATGGTTGGGGCGAGAGAGTAAGCGCCACTCATCCCTGCTCCCGCCTACATGTTGTGGGCGATTGAGTATCGCGATACGTTGGTTTAACAATGTTAAAAATTCTTAGCAGATAGGCTGTGGCTGCAGGATTCACAGTACAGTCGAATCTACGGATATCCGCCACTGCCTTGAGCGGGCGGTCTTTTATACCTTTGTTGCATTCTGTAGGAAATATTATGGCAGCATCCTATTTACCTTCTATCCTAGTGCCCATCGTTGGGTTGGTGTTCCCCGCGGTTGCGATGTCTCTTCTGTTTATCTACATCGAGCGCGAGGATGCGTCTGGCATCTAGAGCGAAGATGCATCTGGCATCTAAAGCGGCATTGGCCTCGATTAACACTAGTATTTGTGGAGAAAAATAAAATGACGCAGATCCCTGAATTTGTTCCTAACCCTCCGAAGCTTGAGCAGGTTACCCCTCCAGATAGTCCTGAGGTGGGTAATCTAGCGACCCCAATCAACTCATCGGCGTTCACGCGGGCCTTTATCAACAATTTGCCGGCCTACCGGGAAGGTCTATCTCCCCAGCGGCGTGGGCTGGAAATTGGCATGGCTCACGGCTACTTGCTTTACGGCCCATTTGCTCTGCTCGGTCCGCTGCGCGGCTCCGATGTCTCTGGGTTTGCTGGGGCTGCTGCAGCGATTCTACTGGTGCTGATTCTAACGGTTTGTCTGTCGCTCTATTCCAGTAACGGCGTCAAAAAACCCATTTCGACCTTAACGACCCCTAACCCTCCCGAAGCGTTGAGTACGGTCGAGGGCTGGAGTGAGTTTGCGGGTGGCTTCCTCGTAGGCGGTATCGGCGGCGTTATTTTCGCTTATCTCTTGGTTCAGGTGCTGGATGCGGGCGTATTTGACGTCATCGGCATGGGATAGGTTTCACCACAGCGTCAGCGAGAACCCGGTTCTCGCTGACGCTGTATTGTTTAGATCAATATTATTTAGCTGGACTTAGACTCAAAGCACCGATCCAAGGCACTGCAGGTTATGAAGCCCGCTTCAACAGAGGTTGGCTCGGCGGGTACGGTCTGGGAATGGCGACGGGATGATTAGGCCGAAGATTGAACAGCAGGTCATTGAGACGATCTAGAACCTGCGTGAAATCGGCGGCGATCGCGCTGCAGTTTTGCGGCGTCAGTCTAGGGACGTGGATGAATAGGCCAAACGTGCCCGAATGGTTCTGCAGGTGGCTGAGAACGTCGTAGTAAAGGCGGTTGCAGACAAATCGACCTGCGTCGTGGCTGATTTCTGTGGTCGATAGGCCTTTCTGTAGCGCGGGCAGGGGTAGGGGTGAGTGTATTGCCCTGGTTTCCCCCACAGCCGTTGATTCTAGTCCTAGCTTGTGCCTTGGCTCGCCCATGCCGCAGCACACCACGGCAGCAGGCTTGTAAGCCTCTATCGCCTCAATCACCTGCTGAGGCGCCTGTTCAAAGTGGACCGGAAGTCGACGTAGAAAGCGCAAAGTTGAGAGCTGAGGATAGGTCGCGCCCACAATTTGCAATAGGTCATCAGACGCGTTGGAAGGCTGGTCAGCTCTCCAAACCTGGAACGAGGTTAAAAGGATGTCTTGAAACATGGCACGGCCAGCCTAAAAATTCTTACGTCGGAAAAGAGGGCTTGTCAGTGAGGTGATGCTTCTCATGGGCGATTAGCTAATACAATTGCCGATGAACCTAGCAGGGAAATGGCCTGCGAGCAGCCATCTTGCGGGTCTATTCCTGCGCGGTCTGCTCATACATGGTTTACTGCTACGTGGTCTACAAACGATGACTACCGTAAATGCACTGCATAGATTCAGTCTATGGAGTTTATAGATATACCCTCAGCCAAATGCGTAAGCTTAATGCTTATTTAATAAAGGGATCGTGACAACTTATCTAGACTTTAACCTTGGCTTATCACCTTACTACGTTTTTGCTGCATTACGCCCATGTCGCAGGTTAGCTGATATAAACGGAAACACCGTAAAATACAGGGCCAGCTAGCCAATTGAACCTGAGGGGCTTACGAATGAAATCGATTTCTGGATTCACCGTTAAACAGTTAGAGAAAGTCGTACCGTATATCGAGAGAGCGGTGCCAGCCTACTCCAAAGTCGGAGAGTCTGTCTTTTTTTCTAAAGAGCAATTTCCTTGGGCCACGCACTTAGAAGCGCACTGGACCACGATTCGTAAAGAGTTAGACAGTGTTCTAGAACGGGTTGACGAACTGCCAAACTTTCAAGATATTTCGAAACGACAGTACCGGATTGCCAACGACAATCGTTGGAAGACCTATTTCTTCTGGGCCTTTGGCTTTCGCGCCGAAGGGAACTGCCAGCGCTGCCCTGAGACGACAGCGCTACTAGAGAAAATTCCAGGGCTCAAGGTGGCTTTTTTTTCGATCCTAGCGCCCGGAAAACACATTCCTCGCCATCGGGGCAAGCACAAGGGATTGATCCGCTACCATCTGGGGCTCAAGGTGCCAGAACCTGCTGACCAGTGCTATATCCAGGTCGATGATCAAGTCGCCCGCTGGCAAGAGGGCAAGAGCCTAATCTTTGACGACACCTATTATCACGAGGTCTGGAACAACACAGAGGGCTACCGGGCCGTTCTGTTTTTAGATATTGTGCGTCCGATGCGGTTTCCCCTGTCCCTGGTCAACTGGCTGGTGTGTCGCTTGGTGGCTGCGTCGCCTATTGTGCAGGACGCCCGGAAGAGCCACGACGCCTGGGAAAAGAAGTTTGAGGCCACCGCACAGCGTGAGCGGGTTACAGAATCGTAGGCGACCCCGCTATTTACTAAGCTTCATGCCCGACGCAGCCGGGATTGACCAGCTAATGAGACCAACGCCCATTGCTAGAATGCCGGCCACGTAAAACACGGGCGGCAGGCCCGCGAACTTCCACACGGGGCCCAGCAGCAGCGGCGATAAGAACTGACCTAGGGAGTTAGTGCCTGTACCGATCGCCAGCACGCTGGATCGAATCTCTGGCGGAGACAAGGCCGCAAGGCCGTCGTAGATGTTGGGAATCGTGATGCCGAACCCCATGCCAAACAGCACTGCCGCTGGCACGATCGCCCAGAGCTGATCCAGCAATGGAATCGTGCAGAGCATGGCTCCCATGACGATGAACCCCAGCCCAACGGTTGGCCCGGTGCCAATGGCCTTGGCAACCCTGCTGGCGGCGATCGCCGAGACCACTGCAGCGCCCACAGCGCGAATCGCTAGCACAAAGCCATTTAGCGCTGGGCCGGCGTCAATGGCGGCCTTGAGGTATAGCGGCGTGTAGATGACCACCGCATAGACAACCGCTGCCGCCAGGGCAATGCCCGCATACAGCCGCAGAACAGCAGGCTGGCGAATCACGCGCAGCAGCGCTTTGGGGCTGGTGACTAGGCTACTTGCCCGGTAGTGCCCCTCCCGCAAAATCAGAAGAGACAGCAGGGCAACCGGGACGCCAAACCCATAGAGATAGAAGGCAAACGACCAGTGGACCGAGCCCACCCATCCCCCAACCAGGGGAATCAAAATGCTGGCCGTCGTCATGGCGCTTGTGGCGTAGCCCAGGATGCGGGTGCGCGCCTCACCCTCGTATAGCGTGCTCAAAAGCCCAATGCTGGAGGCCGCGATGCCGGCGCTGGCAATGCCGAGCAGGACGCGGCTAAGGAGGAGCGGCGCTAGCTGCGTCATGAATCCACCGGAAACGCCAAAAGCGCTGTAGCACAGCAGAGACGTGACCAGGACGCGGCGCTTGCCCACGCGGTCTGCTACTAGCCCCCACAGTGGCGTGAACAGGGCGATCGCTAAGGCGTGAATGCTGACTAGGGTGCCCGCCCAACGGGGGTCAAGCTGGAGCTGCTGCACAATTTCTGGGAGTACGGGGGAGACCACGCCGCCTGTCATCGTGGTTAAACAACCCGCCCCGACTAAGACACATAGCTGCGTGAATCGTTGACGGAGGGGGGAAGTCAGGAGCTTCGGTGGCATAACATCAGATTTTTTAAGGTGGCGCAGCAACCAGTACCATGGCCTGCGGCTGTGGCAAAGCCCAGTGAGATCTAAAAGCCCAGTGAGACCTGAAAGCCCAGTGAGATCTAAAATCTACGGGCTTCTGAAGCAAGTGAGTAAGGGGTAGCAGAGGAATGCACTCGCGCAGGCTAGTATTCTTTAAAGAAACTTGTGATTACCCCGCATACTCGGATATGTCAATCATGCGTTACTGTTTATAACATACTTGCAGGGAGGTGACACTGGCTTAACAGCCCACTCACCGCCGCTCCCACTCTCCTGGTGAGGTAGTATACATTACTGCGATTTTCAAGCGCCGCTCTCGGCGTCGCTTTGGCCCGCAGCGGTACAGCGACACGCTGGCTTGCAGACCCATTCGAGAACAGAAGGCTTACCCATGGACCTGGCACCAACGCTCAAAAGCGAGAGAGTTCAAACCGCCATACGAGAAATTGGGATTAATCCCAACTATTGGTATCCCCTGGGCTGGTCGAATCAGCTTAGGCGAAATCAGGCCGTTCAGGTTGTGGTCTGGCAACGCCCGCTGGCGGTCTACCGGGACGGGGCGGGGGCGCTGCATGCGCTGGACGATCGCTGTCCCCATCGCGGTGTCGAGCTGCATCGCGGCAAAGTCGATGGCGAGCATTTGGCCTGTGCTTACCACGGGTGGACGTTTGATGGGAACACAGGGGAATGTGTGGACATCCCCTACCTGTCGCCTGAGCAGAAGCGGCCCTGCGTCAGCGTCCGCAGCTATCCTGTCCAGGAAAAATATGGGCTCATGTGGGTGTTCCCAGGGGACGCCGACTTGGCAGAGACGCGATCGCTGCCTGAGGTGAGTGAGTGTGGTCAAGACGGATGGTTCATGGTGCCGATTACGGCCCACTTCAAGGCCCACTTCTCGGTGTGCAACGAAAACGCCATGGATGTGTTTCACGGCTTTTTGCACCAAGATCTGCAGGGTTGGTTTGACCCCGTTCTCCTCGACCTCAAGGCAACAGACAGCGCTGTCAGCGCCAAGTATCGCGTGTCCTACAAAGGCCTACTGGCGAAATTTCTGGGGCTAGCTGAGCGCGCCGATGAAGTCACCACCTTACCTATTTCCATTAACTATCGCTATCCCCACTATGCCAGCTCCCTCGAAGGCATATCTTCGGTCTACTTGATGCGCTTGCCGGTTGGCCCAGCGGAGAGCCGTTCGTTTGCACTATTCTTCTTCAGACTCCGTCTGCCTCAGTGGCTCATCAAGCTCACTTACCCCATCCTCAGCCGAGTTGTCCGCCGGTTTATGCTGCGGCCCTTTCTAGCCCAGGATGTGGAGATGATGGAGAGCGAACAGCGCCAGTATATGCGCTGTCCTGAGCGATATGTGGAGATTAATCCCGCGATAATTGCCCTCCAGCGCGTTATGGTGCGGCAGTATGAGCAGTCTGGCGCCCAGATCGGCGTCTGGTCCATGGTGAACGAAAGTAGTGGTCCACCCAAAGCGCAGCGTGCTGAGGTATCCTCAATGGCTATATCGCAGACGAGACGCGATGCTCAGACAGAGCTATCGGCATCCCGCAGCGAAGCGGTGCCAACTTGTGGTTCTATTCCAGAATAGAACTGTCACAGCCGTCTGTGGGGAGTAAATCGATGTCTGGCAAAGTGAGGGGAGGTTTCGCAATGTAAATCTGCTGGAGTTGCCTGCACCAGTTATAGTCTCCAGCGTATGTACAGGAGTGAATGGGGTCAAATCGCATCATCCTGGCGGTTGGTCTCTCTAACCTACTAGGTGCTCAAGGGATAAGCATGTCAGGATGAAGAAATGCAACGCCGAAGGTTGACTGGTTCAGATTGCGGTATGGGAAACCCATTCAAGGTCGAGACCACGCCTGGGCGACGATTTGCAAACGCTCGCGAGTTAAACAGTTAAGGTGAGGGGAGTTTTACTGTGGAAGTTGTTCAAGAATACGTTCAGCGTTGGTACGAAAGCGGCCTCGAGCCTGACGAGTACATCTGTCTGGGTCGGCAAGGCAACCTTGTAGATATTGAAGACGCCGCGACAGGTAAGCGGCATCAGGTGACGACATTTTGTACAAATGACGTTCTGGGGCTGGTTCAAAACGAGTCTGTTCAGGACGCGGCCATCGAGGCTATACGACAGTACGGCACCTCGAATAGTTCCTGTGCAGTTCTGAGCGGTCGAATCGACCTGCACCGCCAGCTCGAACAGGAGATTTCGGAGTTCAAGCACCTGGGCCATACCCAGCTATTTCTCAACGCCTGGATGGCGCTACAGGCGCTAATGGACGCCTTCTGTCACTTGGCAATTCCCGTTCCCGGCTTTCAGCATACCCGGGAGACTTTAATTCTCAGCGATGTCCTAAATCATGGCTGCATCATCTCTGCTATTACCAACGCCGGAACTCGTTCAGGGAAAATGTTTGGCCACAGCCCCCGGGTGCGGGTGCGGGCCTACCGCCACTGCAGCAGCGAAGACCTGGCCCGAAAACTAAAGCGCTATGCGCAGCCTGACGATCGCATTATGGTAATCTCTGACGCCGTGTTCTCCATGGATGGGGACTTGGCGCCGCTGCCCGAGATGATTGAAGTGATGTCAGCCTATCCAGGCAGCGTGCTGGTGATGGATGAGGCCCACGCCAGCGGGGCAATCGGCGCGACGGGGCGCGGCATCTATGAGTACTACGACATCACGCCCCAACATGCCCTAGACAAGGGAGTGGTTCCGCTAATCATGACCACCTTCTCTAAGTTCGCCGCCTCTGCAGGCGCCGCCATCAGCTCTCCTGTCCCAGAGCTGAAGCCCCTGCTGCACGTGTCGCCCACCTCCATTGGGACCATCTCGCTGCCGGCCCCAATTACGGCTGCCGCCCTCGAAAGCATTCGCCAGGTGCGGAAGCGCCCGGAGCTGGTGCGCCGTCTGCAGGAGAACACGGTCTATCTGCGATCGCAGCTTGAAGAGCGGGGCTTTGAGTGCATCGGGGAGACCAACGTCATCCCGGTGATTTTGCCCGAAGACGTGGACCCAAAGCTGTTTGCCCGCACCCTGATGTACGACTACGGCATCTGGGTTTCCCCTATCTGGTTCATTGCCAAACCCCGCCTGCGGATCACGGCTAACGCGCTCCACACCCGCGAAGAGATGAACCGACTTGTGGAGGCAATGAGCGCTATTCGGGACGCGATGCACAAGCCCGAGCTGGCCCAGCCCTCACCCTCAGTAGCTTAGGGTTGTGGCAGTGTAAGTTGGCATGGCGGAGCCTTAGCCTTGCCTAAGGTCTCGTCATGCCAAGGCGGATGAGCCAAAGTCTGGGGGGATATCTTGAAGTCGTCCTGGCCCAACTGCCTTTAGAGCTTCCGACAGCTGCAAGCTGCCGCTATAGAGCGCCCGGCCTACGACTGCGCCGCTGACGCCCACGGGCTCAAGGGCCAGCAGGCTAAGCAGATCTGAAACGGTGCTGATTCCGCCCGACGCAATCACGGGTACCGAAACGGCCTCAGCTAAAGCCCTGAGGGCTGGCTTGTTTGGGCCTGTGAGGGTGCCGTCTCGGTAGATGTCGGTGTAAATCAAGGCGGCAACGCCGCAGTTCGCCATCCGCTGCGCCAGCTCGATGGCGTCGACGCTAGAGGTTTCAACCCAGCCTCGCGTTGCCACCTTGCCCTCGCGGGCGTCAATGCCGACCACAATCTGCCCCGGAAACCTTTGGCACAGCGCCTCAACCAGACCTGGATCTTCTACTGCGGCGGTGCCCAAGATCACTTGCGCGACGCCGCGGGACAGGAGGTCTTCGGCTGTTCCTTGGGAGCGGATGCCTCCCCCGACTTGAACCGGTACGGGAGCTGACTGGGCGATCGCCTCAATCAGGCCGTAGTTGGTGGGCTGCCCTGTTTTAGCCCCGTCTAAATCCACTAAGTGAAGCCGATTGGCCCCCTGATGGATCCACTGCTGGGCAACGGCCAGCGGATCTTCGCTGAAGACTTCTGATTTTTGATAGTCCCCTTGGTAGAGGCGCACGCAGCGCCCCCCGAGCAAATCGATAGCAGGAATGACGTCCATAACAGGCTCACGTAGGTCAGGTGTTGAAGCGTGCCGCACGCCACAAGATTAAAGAATATCGTATTGAAAATATCGTAGCGGCTGACGCGGTTAGGCCCAGCGGAGGTGCGATCGCCCCCGCTCTAGCGCTAAGATCATCTTAGAGTCAAGCATCCGCTTAGACTTTGTCTTAAGTCAACCCTTACAGCGATCGCTCGGATAAACCCAGTGTCAGCTATTCCTAACCAGCGACTACAGCGCTTACACCAGTGCGGCTATGCTTTTATCGGCGCTGGTACATTCATGCTGCTCTCCTGGGTCAATCCGCTGGGCGGCTCCCTTGATGGACTCCAAGGTGGCGCAGTCTTCCTGGCGCTCGTGGTCGGGTTAGGAGCCTATCGCCGGCTGAAGCAGGGCTCAAAGACGTCTGGATCCAAGTAAGCCATAATGCAGCGCTCCACACTGCAGGGCTTGCTTCACTGACCTTAGCAGGGCTCCCTTACGCCGTATCTAATGCAAACAACCCCCCCTTCAGATTCTATTCAACCTGCTGACATGCCACCCGCTGGATTATCTAAAGCTGGCGGCGATGTCCCCAAGACCCTAACCCTCAGCGTCAGCGGCATGAAGTGTGCCGGCTGCGTCCAGGTGGTTGAGCGCCGTCTAACCCAGCACGCCGGGATCAGCGCGGCGACGGTCAATCTTGTGACCGGGAAGGCCTGGGTGGAGCATGACGCTGAACTAGACAAAAGTGCCCTAGTTCAACAGCTGGCTGAGCAGCTCTCCGAGAGTGGGTTTCCGGCGCAGCCGGTACTGCCGGGGGAGTCAGCCGCACAGGCGGAGGATCACGCCGAAAAGCAGGCTCAGCTCAAGCGGCTGGCGATCGCCGCGCTGCTGCTCATTTTGTCGCTGGTGGGGCACGCCGGAGAGCTAGGCTGGTTTCGGCTGCCGGTTTTGAGCAATATCTGGTTTCACTTTGGTCTGGCCACGGTGGCACTCATCGGTCCGGGGCGCGAAATTCTAGTGGATGGGTGGCAGGGGTTTCGGCGACTGCTGCCCAACATGAACTCTCTGGTGGGGTTAGGCATGGTGACGGCCTACGGCGCAAGCGTCGTGGCGCTGCTGTATCCTCCCTTGGGCTGGGAGTGCTTCTTTGATGAGCCCGTGATGCTGGTGGGGTTCATTCTCCTGGGCCGGACGTTAGAGCATCGTGCCAGAGCCCGGGCGGCGGCGTCCTTTAAGGCGCTGCTGGCGCTGCAGCCCACGCAGGCACGACGGCTTCTTGCCAGCAAGGCGACGATCGCATCTGGGTCGGGGCGGTTCGATGTCTCTCAAAGCCAGATGATCCCCGCCGAGGCCCTCCAGGTAGGGCAGGTACTTGCGGTCTTGCCCGGAGAGAAAATTCCGGCAGACGGCGTGATTCTCCAGGGCAAAACCACCGTCGATGAGTCGATGCTAACGGGGGAGTCCCTGCCGGTAACTAGAGGCGTCGGAGATAGCCTCAGCGCGGGCAGCGTCAACCAGACGGGGGCGATCGCTCTGGAGGTGACCCGCGCCGGTGATAGCACCACGCTGGCTCAAATTATTCAGCTGGTGGAAACGGCCCAGACCCGCAAAGCGCCGATTCAGCGGGTGGCAGACACCGTCGCGGGCTACTTCACCTATGCCGTATTAGCGGTGGCGGGATTAACCTTTTTGTTTTGGTACAGCGTCGGCACCGACCTCTTTCCTGAGGTGCTGCAGGCCGGTGCAGCCCACCTGCACCACGCCGCCCACCCCACCCATGGGGCCACCGCCTCTCCCCTAATCGTCAGCATCAAGCTAGCGATCGCGGTGCTAGTGGTGGCCTGCCCCTGTGCCCTTGGGTTGGCGACGCCCACCGCTATTTTAGTGGGGTCCAGCATCGGTGCCGAACGAGGCGTCTTGATTCGCGGTGGGGATGTGTTAGAAACGGTGCATCACCTAGACACCGTGGTGTTCGACAAAACGGGCACCCTAACTCAGGGGCAGCCGGCGCTCACTCGCTGCCTTGTGCTGCAAGATGTGGCGGCGAACCAGCCCCTAACCCAGGACAGGGCGCTACAGCTGGCCGCCGCTGCTGAACAGGGCACGAACCACCCCATCGCGATGGCGATTCAAGCTGCTGCCGCTCAGCAAGGCCTGCCCTCACTGGAGGCGCAGGATTTTCAGACTTCTCCCGGTGGCGGTATATCTGCTGTGGTCCAGGGCGCTCAAATCCACTTTGGATCTCCCGCGTGGCTGCGGGAGCTGGGCCTGAGAAGCGTCGATGGGCTGACGCACTGGGCCACCGCCAACGAAACCGTTGTGGTTCTGGCCGTTAACCATGAGGCGGTGGCCGCTTTTGCCCTGCAAGATCAAATCAGACCAGGCGCAGCCCAAACCCTACAGCGCCTACAGCAGATGGGTCTGCAGGTGTTGATGCTCACGGGCGATCGCCTAGAAACCGCACGGTCGGTTGCCGCTGACCTAGGACTCACTGAGGCACAGGTTTATGCCCAGGTGAAGCCCGAGCAGAAAGCGACCACCATTGCCCAATTCCAGGCTCAAGGGAAAGCGGTTGCTATGGTGGGCGATGGCATCAATGACGCTCCTGCACTAGCTCAGGCTGACGTCGGCATCTCCCTCAGCAGAGCCACCGATATTGCCGTTGAGACCGCTGACATTATCCTAACCACTAACCACCTGGTGGACGTGGTTGAGTCTATCCACTTGAGTCAGCGCGTGTTTAACAAAATTCGACAGAATTTATTTTGGGCATTTGCCTACAACACCCTAGGGATTCCGGCGGCTGCAGGTCTTCTCTTTCCCCTATCGGGAGTATTGCTGACACCAGCAACGGCGGGGGCGCTGATGGCGCTGAGTTCGGTCAGCGTTGTGGGCAACTCACTTCTGCTGACCCGCCACGGGCCCTCTGAGGGCGATCGCTAACCGTCAGACTGGAAAGTTTATAGAATTGAGTTACTCTAGACTAGAGCAGCGGCCTTTGGTGGGTCGCCGCCTTATATCAGCTCTTTGTGCGCGTCAGTTTTTCGTAAGTGTTGGGTGTAGCGAGATTCTGAAAGATGTCGCAAAGGCTCTCATCGATGAGGGCATTTGTGCGCTCCGTCATCTGTGTAACGCAGTGCTTTAGGCCAAAAATGCCCTAGGGAATAGAGCCGACGTGATACATCTTAAAGCGCCACTTCTACATGTGTTAATACGATAAATCGGTACTCTAAACTAGCAATGCCCTCGGAAGCGCATCAAAATCATCTCTTAATTATCGAAGATAACAAAGGCCGCCGGGAGTTTATCCTCGACAGCCCTGTCTACTCGATTGGCCGAGACCCCAAGTGCGATATTCGCCTGGTTTCTCAGTTCGTTTCACGCCGTCATGCGACGCTTGTGCAGTTGCCCAACGAAGATGGCGGCCATTACTATCGCATTGTTGACGGTAACCTCAAGGGCAAGACAAGCGCCAATGGGTTGCTGATTAACGGACGCAAACTCCAAGCGCACGATTTAGAAGACAATGACAATATCGTCTTCGGCCCCCAAGTCTATGCCACCTACTACATGCTCAAGCGGGACGCCGTTGTTACCATCCCGCCTGTGGATAATGAATTCGATGATGTGACGCTGATCAGTCCAAACATGGTCGGTGATCCCGAAGACGATCAGGAAGACTCTGAGGATGAATAGCGCAATCACGCCATTTCATCGACGAGCTCTAGGTACTGATTTTCGGCGATCGCCTGATTAACCAAGTTAAATTTTCGGCGACAGTGGTTGTCCATGTGCAGCGGCAGTTCCTCATTTTTGATCACAAAACTCATTTCGAGGTTGCGCTCTACTTCAGTCTCTACCCGGTGCGGGTAATTGCCGATGACCACCTCAACCGTAACCAGCTTAGCGAAGTTGACGCCCCCAGGAGCCTCCTTCGCGACAAGGTAATCACCTTTCTCGTAGATAACATTAAAGTTGCAGGCCTGAAGGACATCTGTGAGCAGTCGTCGAAGATTGTTGAGCGATGTCATTGACCTACATGCACTGACGTAACGAGCCATGGTTGAAAATAGCAGAGTCAAGGTCTAAGTTAAACAGTTGTTAGTCAAACGTGTATAGCCAGATGCACATCGAAAGCTGTCCTCAAGCTGCCCCTTGATGGATGATAGAGCACCCTTGAAGGCGGTCCTCCCTTAAAGGCTAGATCAAGAACTCCTCGTGGGTGAGGGGGGTAGCGGCTTAGAATATAATTGGTATGTTCGTACGCGTGACGTTTCGCTTGATTGGTAAACGAATACAGCGCTATGAATCGGTGTTGCATCTAAGCGATCGAGGTCGAAACCCAAGCTTAAGGTAGGCTCTAACCCATACGTCTTGCCACAAGGCTAGTATATGCAGCTAGATTTTTCAAGTTGTTTAGCCGCGTCTTTGCCACAGGCTTAGGTGCGGACCAATCTCCTGTAGAGGATAAAACAGCAGCATGTTGAGAAGTGACGAGGTTTAAACTGTGAATCTGTAGTTGAGAGCAAGCGAGTATGCAGGGCAAGCTGATTGTATTCGAGGGGATAGAAGGGTGTGGAAAGACGACACAGCTTCAGCGCTTACAGCAGTGGCTAACGCAGCTCATCCCAGAGTGCCGTGTTGTCATGACCCGCGAGCCCGGTGGAACTGCGCTGGGGCAATCCCTGCGCCATATCCTACTAGCGCCTGCTGGAAAAACCTCTCAAGCGCTTGACATCCATCCGTCTACGGAGCTGTTGCTGTACGCTGCCGACCGGGCCCAACATGTTGCAACCCAGCTCATCCCAGAGCTAAAGTCGGGCTCGATTGTGCTTTGCGATCGCTTCACCGATTCCACAGTGGCCTACCAAGGATTTGGGCGAGGCTTGGATCGATCCACTATCGATAACCTGAATCAAATTGCCACAGGAGGGCTGCAGAGCGATCTGACGCTGTGGCTTGATTTGGCAGTCGAGCAAGGGCTGGCGCGGGCTAAAGGACGCGGCCAAGCTGACCGCATGGAGCGGAGCAGCGCCGTCTTTCATCAGCGCGTGCGCGAAGGCTTTGTGGCGCTAGCGGCTGAATACCCCGATCGTATTGTTCGCATTGATGCCAGCAGCAGCGTAGACCAAGTGGCCTGCGCTATTCAAGCGGCCTTAAAGCCGTATATAGATCGGTGGCAGCTCAGCGCTCCAGCCCGTCGCCAATCCTACCGGCTCGAATCTAAGTCAACGTAACCTGAGTCAAAATGGATCTTTTCTCCACCCTCGTCGGACAGCCTCAGGCAACGGCCTTGCTTACTCAAGTCCTCTCCCGTGAGCGCATTGCGCCGGCCTATCTATTTGTGGGACCAGCCGGGATCGGGAAGCGGCTCGCAGCACGCCAGTTCGCTGCCGCGCTGCTGGCGCCTAAGCGGGGCTCATCTGCCTTAGAGGCGACCAAACCAGACGCAGCAAACCCAGAAGGCGACGCAGAAACAGCCGAGCTAAAGTTCTATCCCGACCTCCTCTGCGTCGAGCCCACCTATTTGCATAAAGGACAGCGGCTGACCGCTGCTGAAGCAGAATTGGCTGGCTTAAAGCGGCGATCGCCCCCGCTAATTCGCCTAGAGCAAGTGCGGGAAATCACCCGATTTTTGAGCCGTCCCCCGCTGCAAGCCCCCCGGTCGGTGGTGGTGCTCGACGGCGCGGAGGCCATGGCCGAAGCTGCTGCCAATGCCTTGCTTAAAACCTTAGAAGAGCCTGGGAACGCAACGCTGCTGCTGATCTCCCACAACCGGGATTTACTGCTGCCGACCTTGATCTCTCGCTGCCAGAGTATTCCATTTCAGCGGCTTAGTTATGAGGCAATGACAACCGTGCTGGCGCAGCTTGGGGAAGACGCGCTGCTGCAGCGTCCCGATTTATTAGCCTTGGCCCAGGGCAGCCCAGGACAGGCGATCGCCGCGCTGCAGCAGTGGAATAATTTGCCGGAAGAGCTGAGATTGGCCTTGGCCCATTTACCCACAGATTTGCGGCAGGCGTTGACCCTGGCGCGTCGCGTTACCACGGTGCTCGACGTTGAGGCCCAGCTCTGGGTAATAGACTACCTCCAGCATCAGGACTATTCGGCTCACCCCGCTTCGGGTGAAGGTTGGGCTACGGCTCAGCGTCGCCTGAAGATTCTAGAGCAGGCTCGTCAGCAGCTTCAGCGCTATGTGCAGCCGAGGCTCGTGTGGGAAGTTGCGTTTATGTCCCTCGCAGAGGCCCTGCCGTAGGTTAGATTTTGCTAAAAGCGATACGTCAGAAGCGATACGTCAGCGCTAGCGCCCAGTCGTCCTCGGACTGCGTCAAGCTGATCTGCTGAATGAATTCTCGAAAGTAGAACCGACGCTCTGTTTCTGAGAGATCAAGCCAGAACTGGGGAAGTGAAACCGTCTGCGTGATAGACAGTAAGCTAGCGGGGGGAAGCTGCCCGACTTTGGCCTGTAGGGCCGCGATCTCGGTCTGCAGCCGGTAAGCCCGGAGGGTGCTCGTCTGCTCATCTAGGATACCTTGGTCTTTGAGCGGACCGAGCTGCGCTAAGATATGCTGCTTCTCAGCAATCTGATGGGTTAAGTTCATCTTGATGGCCTCCACGGGGGGTGGGGCAGATTGGCCAACCGTGTGGGCCAACTCGCTACAAATCCGCGCGATGGTTCGCTCTAAGACCTCAGCATAGGGTAGGGACACGCAGCGATTCCCCTCGTTAGATTGGGGGCCATAGGGGCAGTGACTTGGTCGCAGATAGAGATAAGTTTTAATCCGCTGACGGCCTCGCTTGCAGGTGGTCTGGCCCACGGTCATCGGGGTCTGGCAACGACCGCAGACCACTAGCCCCGCCAGCGATCGCGGCGCGGTGCTAGTCCGGGGCCTGAACTGCCGATTACGACGCATAACCCGGTCAATTTGCGCGGCTTCGTCCCTCGAAAGGATGGGGGCATGGGTATTGGGAATAACATCGCCATTGTGATAGGCCAAATCACCGCGATAAACGGGGCTAGAGAGCCAGCGATTGCCGGTCGACACTGAAATTGTTTTGCGGTGTACTTCAGCGAGGTGACGTACCGCTCCCCGCAAGGAGCCGTACAGTAAGAAGTGGTCAAAAAAGGCCCTGACGACTGTAGCAGCGCTGCGATCGAGGCTGTAGCGGTCGGGGCCGCGCCTGTAGCCATAAGGGGCTTTTCCCGGAGGGGGCTGTCCCTGGATGCGGGTTTTGGCGTGTCCCTGCTGAATGCGCTGCCGCCGCTGCTGCTGCTCTATCGCTTGGGCAAGCTGCAGCCCTGAGGAGAGTGCCTCAGCATCTACTGGACTGCCTAAAGCGGGAGTATCTAGAGCGGGAGGATTTAGAGCGGAAGGATTTAGAGCGGGAGGATTTAGAGCGGAACTGTCCAGAGCGGAACTGTCCAGAGCGGAATCTACAACGGCTTCTGCGGCAACCCGGACTGGAATATTAAGCTGAGAGAATTCTGCTAGGCGATCGCTCACCGCCTGTAGAGATTCACCCAAATCAGCAAGCTGGTAGACCAGGACAACGTCTACCGCTTGGGGATTTTGGCGACAGTCTTGGACCATTTGCTGGAGCTGATGGCGGTCCTGAATGTCCTGATAGACCCGGTCAGCCGACTGCCGCCACTGGTTGAGCGGATCAGTACTCGACTCAACGGCGGCATAGGGGCGGTAGTGGTAGGCAAAGATCATTACCGCTGGCCCTTAGTTCACTAGCTTGCCCTTCAAGATCGTCACCGCTTGTCCCCGCAGCCCGACGCGATCGCCCCGGCAGTAGACCTGGATCTCTCCGCCGCGGGGGGACGCTTGGTAAGCCGACAGGACGTCTTTCCCAAGACGGTCCTGCCAAAACGGTCCCAAGGCGCAGTGGGCCGACCCGGTGACGGGATCTTCATCAATGCCCGACCCCGGTGCAAAGAAGCGGGAGATAAAGTCGTAGCCGGCATCAGCACTAGGTTCCAAGCTTGACTCGGTAAGGCTGGTGACGATTACGCCGCGTACAGGCAGCGATCGCAGTTTGACAAAGTCAGGCTGGAGCTGACGCACCGCCGCCTCAGACGGGAGTTCTATCAGGTAATCAAACCGGCTTTTTCCCGCAAAAATAATCTCTGCTCCCAAGGCTTCCGCTAGCCCCTCGGGAGCAGCGGTCTCAAATATCGGCGTGGCAGGGAAATCCAGTTCGATCCACCCGTCCACTTGACGAGCGGTGAGCAAGCCACTGCGAGTTTCAAACTGGGCAACTTCAGCAGGGGGCAGGTGTCCTTCGGTCCACAGCACGTGGGCACCGGCCAGAGTCGCGTGGCCGCAGAGGTCCACTTCAGTTTGGGGGGTAAACCATCGCAGGCTGAAGCGATCGCCCTGGCGGATTAGGAACGCCGTTTCAGACAAGTTCATCTCCTGGGCCACCTGCTGCATCCAGGCTTCAGGGCGTGGTGAGGTCAAAATACATACCGCAGCCGGGTTGCCAGCAAACGGACGGGCGGTGAAGGCATCAACCTGGCTGATTTGCATAGCAAAGGACTCCATGGGTGGGGGTGAGAGATACCGCGATAGCAACAGGAGTAGCCCCCCTTACTCTAAACCAGGCAGGGTGGATTGGAGCGGGGGTGGAGCCAGTGGCGGTAGGGACTCCAGCGGTGGACCAGAGGCGAGCTTGTGGGCATGACGGGTAGTTTCAGGGAGGCGATAGCGGGTGGTGCAGCCCATCACGTAATCTACGGCGCTCTTTAAACTAATGCGATGCCCCGGTGAGATGTAAAGGGGCTTCGTCCCATGCCGCGTTCTTAGCACCGCGCCAATGACTTCGTCCCGGTGCCGTAGAGGAACCCATTCCCCTTTTGGTTCTGGCACCTCTTCGTGGGATCCTATCAGCCGCGACTTGGCTACGCCGATGGCCGGAATGTCGGTCAATAGCCCCAAATGACAGCCAATGCCAAATCGGCGGGGGTGGGCCAGCCCTTGCCCGTCGCACAGCAGTAAATTGGGCAGCACGGCGAGCTGATTGAGGGCTTCTAGCACCGCAGGAATTTCGCGGAAGGACAGCAGCCCTGGAATGTAGGGAAACGTCGTCGGACGGCGGGCGATCGCCCGGTCTACGACCGTTAGGCTAGGGAAGGCCAGCACAGCAACCGCTGCCCGCGTCACGCTGCCCCCTGACTCAAAGCCCACATCAACGCCAGCCACGTGGGTCACCTCGTCAAGCTGATCCTCTAGAATGACTTGGCCCTGAAGCTGGTGCTGTAGGGCGATCGCCGCTTCCCGGGTTTCGGGCCATGGACCGAGGTCAAAGTGGTGCGTCACTGCCGGTGAATTCCCTACACGACAAAAGGCAGACCGAAATGGCCTGCCTCTCATCCTATCGTGCTTGCTGAAGAGCGATCACCGGCAAGAGACGGCGATCGCTCAGAGCACTCTAGCGGCCAACGCCCACGTACGAGAATCCAGCAGCCTCAACCGCCTTGCGGTCTAGGAAGTTGCGGCCATCGATCATGATGGGTGAATTCATCACCTTGGCGAGGTCTTCGAAGTCGATGTCCTTGAACTGTTTCCAGTCGGTTACCAGCACCAGAGCGTCGCAGCTATCCGCCAACAGCCTGATATCTGTTTCAACGCTGACGTTGGATAGACCATGGCGCATCCCCGTTTGGGAAACCAGCGGGTCATAGGCCTTGACCTTTGCGCCGAGGCGAGTGAGCTGCTCCACCAGCGTTAGAGCCGGTGCGTCGCGCATGTCGTCGGTATCGGGCTTAAAGGTCAAACCTAGAAGACCAACGGTCTTACCCTTCAAGATTTTGAGCACCTGCTGCAGCTTTTCAACCACAATTAGCCGCTGCCGCTTGTTTACGTCCACGGCGGCCTTCAGCAGTTGGGCGTCGTAGCCATAGTCGTCAGCGGTATGGATTAGGGCCGCTACATCTTTCGGGAAGCAGGAACCGCCCCAGCCCAGACCGGCCTGCAGGAACTTCTTACCGATGCGGGAATCAAGGCCGATGCCCTGAGCCACTTGGGTCACGTCGGCGCCGACGCGATCGCAGATATTGGCGACTTCGTTGATAAAGCTGATCTTGGTCGCCAAGAACGTGTTGGCGGCGTACTTGACCATCTCAGCCGAGCTGAGGTCAGTCGTGACCACAGGCACCGTGGGCATGGAGGAGTCTTCAGCAAACTGGCGGGACACGATGGGCGCGTAGAGGTCTTTCATCATGGCAATGGCGCGATCGCTGTTGCCGCCTAGCACGATCCGATCGGGGTTAAACGTGTCGTAGATTGCAGACCCTTCCCGCAGAAACTCGGGGTTACTGACCACGTCAAAATCGACCTCGGGGAGAGCGGGCTCGCCGCCACCGCCGGCAGGAACCAGCTCCTTCTGACGTTCAGCGACGCCGTCCATCACAATCATGCGGACCCAGTCGCCTGAACCGATAGGAACGGTCGACTTGTTAACAATGACCTTGTAGCCGCCGTTTAGGTGAGACCCGATACCGCGGGCTACCGCCTCAACGTAGCGCGTGTCGCTCTCGCCCGTAGGTAGCGGTGGAGTTCCTACTGCAATAAATAAAATCTCACCGTGACCGACGCCAGCACCCAAGTCAGTGGTGAACTGAATACGCCCGCCCTCAATAGCCTCATGCATCAGCTCTGATAAACCAGGCTCAAAAATGGGCGATTGTCCAGACTGCATCAGCCGAACTTTTTCTTCGTTGTTATCAACGCAAATGACGTCGTGGCCGATTCGAGCAAGGCAGACGCCCGTTACAAGACCAACGTATCCAGTACCAATAACACAAACTCGCATAGACTTACTCCTTATATATCCTAGAGGTAGAAAAAATGATACATGCGCACCGAATCAAACTTGATAATGAAGCCATAGCCCCAAGCAACTCTTCGTTATGCCCTCAAGGCCCTGGATTTTGGCATTATCCCAACGAAGACAGCTAAACCTTAACCTGTTCGCAATGGGTCGAATCAATGCGATCGCGGAAATCGTTGATGGTGTACTTCAATCCCTCAGCCAAAGGGACTGTAGGTGACCAGTTGAGGAACTTTCTCGCTTTGGTGATATCGGGCTGACGACGACGAGGATCGTCTTGAGGCAGTGGCTTGTATTGAAGCTCTGCGTCGGGATTTATCATGCCCTGAATCGCCTGGGCGAGTTCTAGAATGGTGTACTCGTCTGGATTGCCCAAGTTGATTGGACCGATATGGTCGCCATTCATCAGCTTCATCAGACCTTCGACTAGATCTGATACATAGCAGAAGCTGCGGGTTTGAGAGCCGTCTCCATACACCGTTAAGGGCTGCCCCCTAAGGGCTTGAACCACGAAGTTGCTGACGACTCGGCCATCGTTTTCCAACATGCGCGGTCCATAAGTATTAAAGATGCGTGCAACCCGAACCTCAACGTCATTCTGACGGTGATAGTCAAATGCCAGGGTCTCAGCAACCCGCTTGCCTTCGTCATAACAGCTCCGTATACCGATAGTATTGACGTTGCCCCGATATTCTTCAGGCTGCGGATGAACATCTGGGTCCCCGTAAACCTCAGACGTCGAAGCCAGGAGTAGCCGAGCTTTGATGCGCTTGGCCAAGCCCAACATGTTGAGGGTGCCCATCACGTTGGTTTTGATGGTTTTTACAGGGTTGTACTGGTAGTGAACTGGAGACGCTGGGCAGGCCAGGTGATAGATCTGATCAACCTCTAAGCGAATGGGCTCAGTAATATCGTGGCGGATGAGCTCAAAGAAGGGACTGTCTAGCCATTTGAGAACGTTGGTTTTGCGGCCAGTGTAAAAGTTGTCAAGGCAAATCACCTCTTCTCCAGCTTCCATAAGCCGGTCAATGAGATGAGAGCCGATGAAACCGGCGCCTCCAGTCACAAGGATTCTCATATTCTTCTCAATTTCCTATAAATAAATTTGTATATTGCAAGCCCGCACCTGCTAAGGAGTCCAACATAACAACTAACGCAGATTTCGCAAAAAGCAGGCGTGCGTGAGACGAGGACGCGATAGTAGGACCTACTCCCGCAGCTATGACTCAGACTAGAATCTGTAAGCCTGAGCTTGGGCGGCTTAGCACGAGTAAACAGCTCAGAAACACCACACAGTTAAAGATACATCCACAACAATGCATGTTAAGTGAGCCGTTTGAAGCAGCGAGAGCCCACAACGATGACTTTGCAAGATCTTTGAACTTCTGCTGCCCTTGCCTAAGATTCGAAGAAGATTTTATTGTCGACCACCTTACATCAGACATTGGCGCTGGCGGTGGCCGATGGTAGATCTCAAGCCGAAGATAGACATTGCTGAGTATTGCCGAGGGCGCGATCGCATAAGGGGCTAGGTACTGGTAAAATTAAGTTAGTTGAAGAGACTACCCTTCTAAACAATGGAAGGTTTACATGCACGGCGCTGGTGTGGCTCCATACACGCGACAGGTGGTGCATACGGAACTAGAGTACGGAGAAAATATGCAATTTAGAACATCATTTCAAAGACTGGGAATCCTGGTGTCTGTTCTCTTGGTAGCGATCGCTACTATTCTTGTCCCGGCATCTCCGGCGGCAGCAGAGACCTACGAAGTTAAGATGGGTGCTGACTCTGGCCAGCTCAGATTCGTTCCTAACGATCTGACCATTAGCCCTGGCGATACGGTCAACTTTGTGATGAACAAGCTTGCACCTCACAACGTTGTCTTTGACAAGACGCCTGGCGGCATCAGTGCAGATTCGCTCTCTGCAAAGAACCTCATGTTCGCTCCGGGTGAAACGGCCACGGTTTCCTTCCCTGGCGATGCTCCCACAGGTGAGTACTCATTTTATTGCACCCCTCACCGTGGTGCTGGTATGAACGGTAAGATCACCGTCCAGTAGGGCATTTTAGCCATCGCCAGAAGTCTTTGTGCGATGGCTCGCCGCTTCGCTCCAGGATTGTTCGGTTTAGCACCAAAAATGTCCTAAGCGAAGTGGCCAGCGATATAGTATGACGACTCGCGTTGTCTAAGCGCTGGTCTTATCGAGGGCGGCAAGGCTCAAGCCTTGCCGCTCTTAATGCTTTTTATTAGAGCATGGGATTTCGGCGAAAAAACCTCCACCGAGCTACTCCGTATCGGAGCTGCTGTTTAAATAAGTGTACCTATCCAGGGACTGGGCATAGTTTTTCAGCAGCTTGCGCGATTCCTTCAGCGTAATAGCACCCTCTTGAAGGGCCGTTTCGGCTCGTAGTCGAATTTTCTCTAGCATATCTTCCGCGTTGTATTGCACATAGGCCAAAACATCAGCAGTGGCGTCGCCTTTAACCAGGTGGGTGACGCTGTAGCCGCTGGGGGCTAGATTGACATGGACGGTGTTGGTGTCTCCAAACAAATTGTGTAGACTTCCCATAATCTCCTGATACGCGCCGCCCAAGAACAGGCTTAAGTAGTAGGGTTGGTACCTGAGAGGGGGGGAATTCCCATGATCCGGACTTTGGCAGTTGGAGGGAACTAGGGAATGCAGCTCTAAAACGGCCTTAGCATTACGCCGTTCAATGAACCGCTCGATTCTGCCGTCGCTGTCGCAAGTCAAATCGGCAAGAATGCCCCGACGCTCAGGCTCCTCGTCAAGCCGATGGATCGGCATGATTGGAAAGAGCTGTTCTATTGCCCAGCTATCTGGAACTGACTGAAACACGGATAGGTTGATGTAGTAGATTGCCGCCATGGCGGCCGCGAGATGGGCCAGATCATCCGGCACGTTTTCCTGCTGCTGGGCAATGTGGTCTACCTTATGACAGCAGGCCCAGTAGAGTCGTTCTGCGGCGGCGCGCTCTGCCAAGCTCAAATATCCAAAGTTAAATAGACTAAGCGCTTCTTGCTTGAACTGCACCGCATCGTGGTATGCCTCTTGGTAGTTCGTCTCGGAAATGAGCCGATAGGTTTCCTGTAAGTTACGCAAAATTAGGTGGGCCTTGGCATCCAGGGTTACTGCCGTCTCGGCTGGTGGTTGGCTGACCCCAAGAACATCGAATACCAACACAGACTGGTGAGAGGCGATCGCCCGTCCACTCTCGCTTACCAGCGTAGGGGGTGACACACCAGCTCCCTCACAGGCCTCTTTCACCTCTGCCACCACGTCGTTGGCGTAGTTCTGCATAGTGTAGTTTTTGGAGGCGTGGAAGTTTGTTTTGGAGCCGTCATAATCGATGCCCAGCCCGCCGCCGACATCGAGGTAGCCCATGGCGGCCCCGAGCTTAGCCAGTTCAACGTAGATTTGACAGGCTTCCCGCAGGGCGTCTTTGATGACGCCAATGGAAGAGATTTGCGAGCCGATGTGAAAATGGAGGAGCTGCAGGCAATCTAGCAGGCCTGCAGCCTCGAGCCGCTCCACTGCCGTGAGCATATCGGGCACCGTGAGGCCGAACTTAGCGCGATCGCCCGTGGTGGCCTGCCATCGTCCTTCCCCGGAAACGCTGAGCTTAGCGCGGATGCCCAGCACTGGGGCAATTTCGAGCTGCTGACTCTCCGCGATCACAATGTCGACCTCTTCGAGCTGCTCCAGCACAATGATGGACTGATATCCCAGCCGCCGCGCTAAAATAGCCGTCTCAATGTACTCTCGATCCTTATAGCCGTTGCAAATTAGCAGCGCCCCCGGCGTGTCCAGCATGGCCAAAGCGATCATCAGCTCCGGCCTCGATCCCGCCTCTAGCCCAAACTGGTGGGCCTCGCCAAAGCGGACCACATCTTGCACCAGATGGCGCTGCTGATTACACTTGACCGGAAATACCCCCTGGTAGCGCCCGCCATAGCCGTAGCGGGCGATCGCATGGGCAAAGCAGGCGTTGAGCCGCTCGATGCGATCTTCTAAAATATCGGAAAAGCGAATCAGCAGGGGCAGGTCTAGGTTGCGGGCCTTGAGCGCCTGCACCAGCTCGTAGAGATCTAAGGTGCCGCCGCGATCGCCCCGGGGAGAGACCGTGACGTGACCCGCCGCATTGATGGAAAAATAGGGAGCGCCCCAGTCTTGAATGCGGTAAAGGCGCTCGCTCTCGTCAATGCTCCAGGTAGGCTTGCCAGGGTCTGGTGGAACCGTACTCTTGGTGCGATCGCCCTCAGCTTCGTCTGGTTTCTCTATGCTGCTCACTGCCCAGTCCCTATCCAATGTTTCAGCCTCCTCGCATTGCTCACGCCGTCATCGATCACGCCGTCGCCTAGCTAGTTTATCGTAAGCATGAGCAAGCGCTATTTTTACCAATGAGTGATAATCAAGCCCTGCTTGAGGCAAATCAAGCTTTCTACCGCGCCTTTGAACGCAAAGACATCGACGGGATGGCGTCGGTTTGGTCCCAGGGCACTGGCGTCCTCTGCATCCACCCCGGACGGCAGAGCATCCAGGGATGGCAAGACGTGCGGGCCTCTTGGCAGATGATCTTCAAAAATACGGAGTATTTTGAAATTGAGCTAGAGGTGATCTCCTGTGAGGTGAGCGGTGCCTTGGGCTATGTCGTTTTGGTTGAGCAGCTTTTTCAGGTGGTGAGGGGGCGGCGGCTGGAGGCCAAGTCTATGGCCACCAATGTGTTTGAGAAACTGGGCGATCGCTGGTACCTGGTGCACCATCACGGTAGCCCAGTGGCAGGGCGATAGGGGCGATCGCGGCCCAGCGTCTGATTGCTGGCGAGATTGCATGTAGAGTAGGGAGGCTGCGTTTACCGCTCTGCATTGTGCCTAAGGCTCCTCAATCTCGCTCCCTGATTAATATTGCCGGCATTGTCGCCATCGCCACGCTGATTAGCAAAGTGTTTGGCTTAGTGCGGCAGCAGGCGATCGCCGCCGCGTTTGGCGTGGGGGCAGCGGTGGACGCCTACAACTATGCCTACGTCATACCAGGGTTCCTGCTAATTCTGCTGGGGGGGATCAATGGGCCGTTCCATAGCGCGATGGTCAGCGCCCTAGCGAAGCGCGATCGCGACGAGGCTGAGCCACTGGTGGAAACCATGACCACCCTGGTAGGGGGCGCGCTGCTAGTGGTAACGGTGCTGATTTTTGTTTTCGCCAACACCCTAATTGATCTGGTGGCCCCCGGCCTCAGCCAGAGTGACGCAGGCCTAGAAATTCGGGCGATCGCCGTGTCCCAACTGCGGATTATGTCTCCCATGGCGCTGTTTGCGGGTCTCATCGGCATTGGCTTTGGCACCCTCAACGCCGCTGACCACTATTGGCTCCCCTCCATCAGCCCCCTGTTCTCTAGCTCAGCGGTTTTGCTAGGGCTGGGGGGGCTGGCGCTGGGCCTGGGGCGCGAGATTACAGCGCCGCAGTATGCGCTGCTGGGAGGGATGGTGCTGGCCTGGGGAACTTTAGGCGGTGCCATATTACAGTGGCTGGTCCAAGTTCCCGTGCAGTGGCGGTCGGGTTTGGGAAAGCTGCGGCTGCGGTTTAATCTGAGGCAGCCGGGCGTCAGCGACGTGCTGCGGGTGATGGGGCCGGCGACCTTCTCCTCCGGCATGATGCAAATCAACGTCTACACCGACCTGTTTTTTGCCTCATTTATTCCCCAAGCCGCTGCCGCCCTCAGCTATGCCAATTTGCTCGTTCAGACGCCGCTGGGCATTGTCTCTAACGTTATCTTAGTGCCGCTGCTGCCCGTGTTTTCCCGGTTAGCTGGCCCAGAGAATCGGGCTGAACTCAAGGATAGAGTCCGCCAGGGACTGATGCTGACGGCAGTCACCATGCTGCCCCTCAGCGCCCTAATCATGACCCTAGCGCTACCGGCAGTGCGGGTGGTGTATGAGCGGTTCGCCTTTGACCAGCAGGCTTCTCGATTGGTGACTAGCGTCTTAATTGCCTATGGCGCTGGGATGTTTGTCTACCTGGGTAGAGATGTGCTAGTGCGGGTTTTCTACGGCTTGGGCGACGGGGCGACGCCCTTTCGCATCAGCATCGCCAATATTTTTCTCAATGCGGTGCTCGATTACTGGCTGGTAGATGCCTTTGGTGCGCCAGGCCTAGTCTTGGCGACCGTGGGCGTCAACTTGGTGTCTATGGCGCTGCTGCTGTGGTTGCTAAATCGCCGCCTCGGAGGCCTGGGCTGGCAAAGTTGGCTGCGGCCTTTTGGCGGCTTACTTTTAGCCAGCGGCGTCACCGGAGCTGTGAGCGGGGCCGTGCGATTAGGACTAGAGCACGTCTTGGGGACCAGCGGATTTGGCCCCCAGTTTTTGGCATTAGCGGGAGGCGGGCTCAGCGGGCTAGCCGTGTTCACCGCGATCGCCCTTCGCTTAGATATTCCGGAGGTGCGCCTGCTTGCGGATCAAATCCGGCGCAAGCTGGGGCAATAGAGATCCATTTGCCCTAAAGATTGCGCTGATATTCTTTTAGAACATCCATCAGCTCTTGGTGGCCCGCATCAGGAATGAGATCGCTGAGGGGGAGGGATTTCTTGCCGCCCCCCAACTTCACTGAGATGCCGTCCAGTATCGCTTTGACGCGCCCCTCATCCACCCCATCCGACAGCGTCGGGTGGATTTGCTCTGCGATCGCCGTGTGTAAGTGGGCATCCTGTAAGTAGAGGTGCCAATTGGCTACATCGATGTAGACCTTATCGCCGATTTCAGCCGCTAGTGCTTCGATCGCCTCACTCGTGCTGGAGTAAGCCATAGTTTTTTCAGTCGCTATACCTGTGCAGCCCCTTTATCTGAGACCAGCGACTGTTCACTCAACTCTCGCTAGGAAGATTTGTCGTTGGCGAACCCTTTAGGCCTAGATTGAGTCGGCGGGGTGTCGGAGTAGTCGGCGATCGCGAAAATGTATACTCCGTGGGCAAATAGGCCCGCAAGCCAAACTAAGCTGACCGTCTGGACCCAGTCCCAAGCGGGAAAGCGGGCTAAGTGGAAGAACCACAGGCCTGAATTCACTGCAGCATATAGAGCCACGTGGGTGGCAAAGGTCATGCGATCGTCCAAACGGCGAAACGCGGGATCGTTGCGATCGGGCTTGCGGGGCCAGCGAGGAGGCATAGACGTTAACGACCGATGGGTCGAGTAGAGGAATCAGTCTTTCTACTTTAACGCTGGGTGAACCTTCTGAGCTGAACCATTTCAACCGCACCCTCTAAACCATACCCAGCAACAAACTGATCGGGGAGCTTCTACCGCAGAGAAGTCTGAAGGCAATTGCCCAGCCAGCAGTCATGCTGGCCTATCCATCTCCCAATCAGTAAATCCCATGATGAAACTCACAGTTACAAAAAATACGGTTTTTAAGCAGCGCCCCCAGCAGTCGCGAGACCTGCCCGACCTCGACAAATTCTTAGCACCCCAAAACACCGAATTTGACGTGATTGCTCACGAACCCGCGTCCGCCAATCACGTCCGAGTCACTTTTCCGGCTCCAGTGGGTCTGCAGCCTGAAGACACTTGGTACGTTTTCCGGGAGCACATTTCCATAGAGGGCAATGAGCCTGGCAACAACCCTCGTGAGCCCGAAACCCCCACTGTAAAGCGCTCTGGGGGCTTCAACCTATCCGGGTATCGCAGCCGGTTTTACTTGGAGGATCCGGTGCTGCCGGGGGGCAACTTCACTTGGGCCGAAGTGACTAAAAATGGGCAGCGGATGCCGCAAACCAAAAGCATTGTGGGTGAAGTTCTACGGATTGCCCATACGATTCAGGACATCCGCGACATGTTTGGCGATCGCCCCGTGACCATCACCTCTTGGTACCGCGACCCGGTCTCAAATCGCCGCGTGGGTGGGGCACGGCAGAGCCGCCATCTCACGGGCGGAGCGGTGGATTTCAAAATCTCCGGCGTGTCCCCGGCAGAAGTGCAGCGCAGGCTTGACTCTTGGTGGGGCAGCCGTGGCGGTCTGGCTAGCGCTAGCACCTTTACCCACATCGACAATCGCGGCTACCGGGCGCGCTGGCGCTATGGTCGCTAAAGGAAAGCGCTAACGGCGCAAGCGGCGCTTAACGGCGGTAATCGCTAGACTTACCGCCGGTCTTACTCACCAGGTGAATGGCCTCGATGGAGAGGGATTTCTCTAGGGCTTTGACCATGTCGTACAGCGTCAGGGCCGCCACAGAGACGGCGGTCAGCGCCTCCATCTCCACGCCGGTCTCCGCTTTCGTCTTGGCGATCGCCTCAATTTGATACCCCGGCAAATCCGCATCCGGCGTAATCTGAACCTCAACGGTCTTCAGGGGAAGCGGGTGACACAGGGGGATAAGCTGCGCCGTCTGCTTGGCCGCCATGATGCCCGCCAGTCGGGCAGTGCCTAGCACATCTCCCTTAGGGGCATTGCCGGCCTCAACCGCCTCAAAGGTCTGAGGCTGCATGCGCACCCGGCCTGCGGCGATCGCCTCCCGCAGGGTGACGGCCTTTTGAGAGACGTCGACCATTTGCGCCTGACCCAGGTGATCCAGGTGGGATAAAGAAGTTGAATCTGGTTCGGTCATAATCGGGAGAACTGCAAATTTCTTACGGCGTTTGCACTTCGGTTATGATACTATGTAAATCTTGTGAGCAAGGGCGTGTAGCTCAGTGGACTAGAGCACGTGGCTACGGACCACGGTGTCGGGGGTTCGAATCCCTCCTCGCCCGTTTAACTTGGTGGTGTAATCGGTCAAGGGCTGAATTCAGCTCTGGACCAATTTTTTTTACCCTGCTGTTTTGTTTCGCTTAGGCTGCGGCGCGGTTTAGGGTATGAATAGCGCTATTCTAGCCATGGACCTAATCCATGGTCTGTTGACCTCAATTGGGGCTAAATACCGTGACCGTTCAACCCGAATTCCTCAGCTTTGCCCGCGAACTCGCCCACCACGCCGAGTCCGCGATCATGCCTCACTTTAACGATCACGCGGTCAGCTACAAGTCCGATGGCTCAGAGGTCACGATCGCCGACCAGCAGGGCGAAAAGCTGATGCGGCAGATGATTGGCGATCGCTACCCCGACCATGGCATCCTGGGGGAGGAGTACGGTGAGTCGGGGGCGCCTGACGCTAAGCACCGCTGGGTGCTTGACCCCATCGATGGCACGGCCTGGTTTACATTGGGAATGCCTTTGTTTGGCACGTTGGTATCGCTGCTTGAGGACAACGAACCGATTCTCGGCGTGATCCACTTTCCAGGGCTTAAACAAACCGTATACGCCGCTAGGGGCCACGGATGCTGGTTTCAAGCACAGGGCAGTAAGCCCCACCGTGTCCGAGTGAGTGGGGCTACCGCCCTCAAAGAGACTGTGGCCTCGGCCACTGGCGTCCACAGCTCTGACATTCAGTGCAAGCCTGGGGAGACGCCCTACCGGCTCACGCAGTTGATTCACCGGGTGCGCAAGTTCCGCTTTTGCTCAGACTGCAATCAGCATGCGCTGGTGTGTCGGGGCAAGCTCCAAGTGGCCGTAGATACCCTGATGAACCCCTGGGATATTGCAGCGCTCGTGCCCTGCGTTGAGGAAGCCGGGGGAACCGTCACGAGTTTGACGGGCGATCGCGAAAACATTGTCTTTGGCGGTAGTCTGCTGTCGACCTGCGGTGGGCCTCTGCACGAAAGCGTATTGGAAGTGCTGCAGCCCTCGGTTCAAAGCCAGTGGCTATGACGCGTAGGGATTCTTGGGCTGAGGGATTTCAACGACCTGAGTGGCTTGAATCACTAACTGGCGTTGACCGCCGAGCGATTCACTGCCCATCTCCCCAGAGACGCGCACCCACTGATCGGCGGCGGGTGGCGATATCCTGCTGGGCAGTTTGACGGGCAGGCCAACGGGGTAAGCGTCGGCGGCGCAGCAGGTAATCACAAAGCGAGAAATCATCAGATAGCCTTCAGGAAGATCAGGGGGAAAGACCACAAACCCATCAATCTCGACCTGCTGACCTTCGTAAGCATCCGGCTCAGGATAAACGTTGAGGGTGCCCACCCAGTCGAGCAGAGATTTATCGCTTGGATTTTGTGAGACGCTAAAGGTCTGCGGCTGCGAGCGGGTCAGCGTCAGCGTATCAGTAACGCCTCGCTGCAGGGCAATGTCGCTGGTGAAGGGGCGGGGGGAGTAGACTAGGCCGAATACAGCGATCGCGAGCAGCAGGCCGATATTCCAGCGGCGAGGGAGCAGAGAGATGTGCTGAGACTGCTGAGACCTTTGTCGCGATGACAGCCGCTGAAGCATGCGCCATAGCCCCAGGACAACCAGCATAAATCCGGCAGCGATCGCCAGCCAGATGTAGTTGGGGTGCAGCAGAAAATAGATTTGCCCTGAGACCCAGTACTTCAGCAGCAGCAAACCCCAGCTCAGCAAGACCGCAATATCGAGCCAGCCAAGCCAGTCCCGCCTGGGCGGCAGCGCGCCCGAGGACAGATCAAATTTAGGGGGGCGATCGCGGACTGTCATATCTATCTGTCTATCCTCGATACAGATTGACCAACAGAGCGGCTAGGAAGGTTAGCTGTCCTGCCAGAGCGAAAAGGTAGAAAATGGCTCGGCTGCGAAACACCGACAGTAGCAGGCCGACGTTTTTGATGTCAATCATGGGGCCAAACACCAAAAAGGCCAGAATTGAGCCTTCAGTGAATAGGGCCGCGAAAGACAGCGCAAAAAATGAGTCTACCGTTGAGCAGATGGAGACCACAGCAGCCAGCAGCATCATGGCGAGAATAGAGGTCACGGGCCCCTGACCCAAAGCGAGGATGCTCTCCCGGGGAATTGCAATTTGGACAAAGGCGGCCAGGGCACTGCCCAAGATCAGCAGCCCGCCCAAATCTCTCAGCTCGTGGATCACATTTTCTAGGATGAGGGCGCGGCGGCTGGTCCAAGGGATAGCGGTGGATAGGCCGCCGGTTTCTACGGCAAATTGCTGGGGCGCTATTGGCTGGGGTTGACCCAGAAAATAGGTGCCAGGCAGCAGCATTTCACTGCTGCTCCCGGTAATGCCAGCAGCGGAAAACCTTGCAGACTGCCATTCCAAGGCGCGGGCGACCGCAGGCTGTAAAAACGGGCGGAGGTCGCGCTGAACGCTGAATATCCAGGCGATCGCCACGGCAATTAACAGAGTAAACACCACCCGAAACAGCACAATCTCGGGCTGATTGCGAAACGCCACCCAAGTGGCCCAAATTACGATGGGATTGATCGTGGGAGCTGCTAGCATGAACCCAATGGCCACCGAGGGCGACACTCCTTTCACGAGCAGCCGCCGCGCGACAGGCACATTGCCGCACTCGCACACCGGGAATAGACAGCCAAACAAGCTGCCTGCGATCGCCCCAAGAAGCGGGTGGCGCGGCAGGGCCGCCACGAGGCGAGACTCATCCACCACGGCCAGCAGAAAGCTAGAGAACAAGACGCCCAGCAGCAAAAAGGGCATCGCCTCGACGATAAGGCTAAAGAAAAGCGTCAGCATGCCGCTAAGCTGACCGGCGAATTGATTCATGAAGAACCTGAATGTGCGAGCAATGGGCGATATGACTGGGCCTAGCTTCTGAGTTTAGCAACAACAGTAAGCGGCGTAAACCAATCCCCGTCATGATCCCCGCCGTTATCCATAGCCATGTTCAGCTAAAAACGCTGCTGTGATGGACTGCGGGGCATCTCTGTCGCTGCCATAGCGGTTAGACAGCTCCTCGGTTACGGTACCATCGTTCGCCGGAACATCACGGCCAGCGGATAAAAATTTCTCAACGTATTTCCCCAGGACATCGGCTTCAATGTTGACTGGGCTCTGGGGCTGCAAAAACTGAAGGTTGGTGTCTTCGTAGGTCAGCGGAATGACGGCAACGCTAAATCTGTCTCCGGACGCGCTACAGTTCGCGACTGTCAAACTAATGCCATTGATGGCAACGCTGCCCTTAGGCACAATGTAGCGGGCGATCGCCTCTGGAACGCAAATGCTCATCTCCCAAGCGTTGGCCGTACGGACTGCCTGCTGGAAGTAGCCGACACCGTCAATGTGACCCGTGACGAAGTGGCCCCCAAGCTTGCTGCCCACCCGCAGCGACGGCTCTAGATTGACGATTGAACGAGGCAAGAGCTTACCCA
>JBHJHJ010000004.1:0-23048 GCA_050330955.1 Elainellaceae cyanobacterium
ACAACATGCAGCCCCTAAGCCCCCACGACAGAGCGTAGCTGTCGGGACGCCTGAGGTACATGTTACCCGGCCACCCGAACCTAACACGTCGAGGATGGCCGGTCGGCGGGGGGCTCCAATCCACTCAAAACGGAGTCCCTCATGTTACCTCAATATCCCTCGCTGCCTCTTGTACAAGAGGCGGCACGGTTCATAACGGAACAGCCTGCAGCGGCACAGCTCACTGCAGAACAGCCCGCTGCAGCGCGATCGCTGCAGCTGCCCTCCCCCACAGAAGCAGAGCCCAGCATCCCCACCTTGGTTGAACCCTCTCCCGCTCCGGGGTGCGTTGACCCTTCAGGGCCAGGCGAAGACTCACACCTTAGGCACCTGCTCATCGGCTCCCCCGACGACGTGCGCCACACCATCAATCGGCTGCACGTGCTGCAGTATGTGGAGTGGCGGCTGTGGACGCCGCTAATTGCCATCGGCGATCGCGGCATCCACATTACTCCGGCCCACGGGCAGGTGCTCAGCTACCTAGTTCAGCAGCGGCCTCTGCCGTAAGCGCTACTAAACCTTTGGGCCGCTCAGGCAGGCTACAAAGCAGACTTGAGCGGCCTAGGGGCAGCATAGAAGCAAGCAGTTCAAAAATGCTCAGACCTTCTGAAGACCGTCGCCGCTGGCCGGAAGTTCCTAAAGCTGAACCCATGGCGTCCCTTCGCAGAAAGCAGCGGGTTTTCCCCGCGCTATGATTCTGGTAAACCACTCCAGAAAACCCATAGAGAACACCCCATGACCATCTCGATGCATCAGGCCTCAGTGCCCCTCATCACCCGCGCCCTCACCAGCCTCATCGAAACATTGAAGAAAGGCGAAGCCTACGCCCAGGCCAAAGGCATTGATCCAGCGGTACTCGTGAACAGTCGGCTGTATCCCGACATGTTTCCCCTCGCCCGCCAGGTGCAAATCGCCTCGGACGTTGCCAATCGGGGCATGGCGAGACTTGCCGATCTCGAAGTGCCGTCTATGGAAGACACCGAAACCACGTTTCCTGAACTGGTGAACCGGCTTCAGAAAACCATTGACTACCTAGAGGGCCTCAGCGCTGACCAAATTGACGGCACTGAAGAAAAAGACATCACCGTTCCCATCGGTGGTGACAAAACCATGACTCTCCAGGGCTGGCCGTTCTTGTCCTATTTTGTCCTGCCCAACCTCTACTTCCACGTCACCACGGCCTATGACATCCTCAGGCATAACGGCGTCGAGGTGGGAAAGCGAGACTTTCTCGGTCGGCCTTAGCTGGGTTACTTAACAAGGTCATTTATTATCACCGCCAGGGCGATCGCCTGTGGGGTGTCGTCGATGACGATCGCCTAATATAGTCCTAGCGGCTAGCACCTTTTCGCCTACCTTGAGCGTCCTCAACGCGCTGCCACAGCCCCTGGTCCTGACGATAGGGCTTTAGCGCGAGTAGGGCATCCTCGGCGTCAGCGTCGCTGGCGATGAGTTCCAGTAGAAAGGCGATCGCTTCGTCCTGCCGCAGCATGGCGATCGCCATCAGGCTCACCCGCCGCAGCTCCCGGTCCCTGGTCTGGTGCCAGTAGTCCTGCAAAATCGGCAGCGCTGCTGCCAAGCGAGATTCTCCCAGGGCTAGAGCCGCCACCTCGCATACTGGTGCCGGCCCCGCTTTGAGATATTTGGCCACAAACGGCAGGGACTGCGCTGGCGCGAGTTTGAGCAGGCCGCTCAAGCATTCGGACACCACCTGGAGGTTGTCGTCTCCCATGTGGGCCTTGAGCCGTAGCAAAGGCACACTCGCCGGATTTTCAGCGTAGGCGATCGCCTGGGCTGCCATAATGCGCGCCGGGGGCTCGGGGTCGGCCAACAGGTCGGCTAGCTCTACCATCACCTCGGGATAATTCATTCGCACCAGACCCAGGGCGCAGGTGCCCCGCAGCCCTGCAGCCGTGTCCACGCGGGTGCCCCACACCGGCTCCATCTGCACGTGATGGATGCCGCGCAGAAACAGCCTTTCGTCGCTGAACTCTAGCCGGTACAGGGCATCGGCCAGCTTTTCTTTTCCTTTACAGCCGGGGTCGCGGTCTACGGGCTTCTCCATTAGCCGCTCGAAGGTGCTGACTAGCTCAGGCATCAGCGCATAGAGTTCGGCGTCGGCCACAAGCTTGGCGGCCTGGGCCACGGCGATGGAAAATTTGCTGGTGAGCACCTGCTGTATGGTAGCGATCGCGGCCTCGGAGCTGGGGTCGCGGCGGGCGGTGTTGAGGCGGGCGATGGTGTCTTCTAGCCGTTTTGAGGAAGCCATAAAACCATGTTGGCAAGTAGAGTTTCTCCGCAGGGGAAACTTCACTTCCCAGCCTAGACGAGGTTTATGCAAGGGATGAAACCTGATTGCTGTCTTTGTGCACCTCCATCCTGACTTGTCATGGACTATCCCGTTTAGACTTGCTTCTGCCCTTCAGACAGGTCGCGCCCTAATCGCTCAGCCGTGCGCAAAATCTTCGCGGCTAGCATCGCTGCCCCAAAGCCATTGTCGATATTTACCACCCCCAACCCCGTGGCACAGGAGTTGAGCATGGTCAGCAAGGGGGTTAGCCCGTTGAACTGGGTGCCGTAGCCCACGCTGGTGGGCACCGCCACCACTGGGCAGGCCGCCAGCCCCGTTACTACGCTGGGCAGCGCCCCCTCCATCCCCGCCACCACAATTAGCACATCCGCTTCAGCGATGAGGTGGCGGTGGGCCAGCAGCCGGTGGATTCCGGAGACGCCTACGTCCCACAGCCGCTCCACCCGAAAGCCGCACAGCTCGGCAGTGACAGCGGCCTCCTCCGCCACGGGCAAATCTGAGGTGCCGGCAGAGATCAGGGTGATGGTGCCGGGGTATATGGGCTCCGACCCAGGGGCAATGGCGGCGATGCGGGCGCTGGGGTAGTAGCGCAGCTTAGGCAGGTGAGGGGCGATCGCCCCATGGACCTGCGGCTCAATGCGGGTGGCCATCACCACCGGGCTCCGTTCGTGGAGCGATCGCATAATTTGAATCAGCTGATCGGGGGTCTTGCCCGGTCCCCACACCACCTCGGGAAACCCGGTGCGCAGGGCGCGGTGGTGGTCCACCTGGGCAAAATCCCCCACGGGCTCTACGTCAAAGTGCTTGAGCTTGTCCAACGCCTGCTCCGGGGAGACCTGGCCCTGAGCCACGCTCTGAAGGAGTGCCTGAAGCTGACTGGGCTGCAAAACCGGCTGTCCTACAATTCATCCCTTACAGGGTAGTGCAAAACGCTATTGTTCGGTCAGCTTCAGCGACTCCACGTTCCACAGCGTTCCGCCCAGGGCTGAGTATTGGATATTCTCCACCCGGTTGCGCACGGCGCCCAGCGACAGGGGGTTGACCAGATAGATGTAGGGCAAATACGACTGGGTGAGCCGCTGGGTTTCAGCGTATAGCGCTTTTCGCTTCTCCTCGTCTAGCTCCTGGGATGCTTGGACATAGAGATCGCTGATTTCAGCCTCCCAGTCGTAAATCGTGCGCCCGTCAATGGGAGGCTGGCCCGGCAAGGCAGACTGGTTGAAGATGTGCAGGCTGCCGTCGGTGCGCCACACGTTGGCGCCGCTGTTAGGCTCGACACCGCCGGAAAGGCCCAGCATGAAGCATTCCCAGTCGAGGGTGTTGGAGAGCCTATCCACTAGGGTATTGAAGGCGATGGGCTGGAAGTCGACCTGAATACCGATGTCTAGCAAATCTCGCTTGATCTGGGCGCCGATCGCCTCGCGAATCTTGTTGCCTGAATTGGTGATCAGCGTAAACCGCACTGGATTGCCGGCTTCATCCTGCAGCGAGCCCGCTTCATCGTACTTAAACCCAGCCTCAGTCAGCAGCGCTTTAGCGGTCTCGACGCTGTAGTCGTAGGTCTCGAGGTCGTCTCCGGGCGGCAGGTAGTAGGGGCTTTGAACTGAGATAGGAGAGGTCTGGGGCTCTCCTAGACCCTGGAAGATATTGTTGATCATCGTGTCGCGGTCGATGGCGTAGGCCACTGCCCGGCGAAAGTCTGGGTTGGTGAACCAGGCGGACTTGACGGGGTCCACCAGCGGTTTTCCGTCTCGGCTGCCCGTATTCAGATTGAAGGAAATAAAGTTGGTGCCGGGGCGGGGGCCGTCTTCGTAGATTTCAAAGCCGCCGCGGTCCTCCTCCCGCTTCAGCAGGGCGAAGTTCTCCGGCGGAACCGCAATCACATCTAGCCCGCCTGAGCGAAACTGCAGCAGCGACGCGTCGGTAGATTCAACAATCTGGAGCACAAAGCGCTCGATGTAGGGCTGAGGACCCTCGTCCCCGCGCTTCCAGTAGTTGGGGTTGCGCTCGAAAATGACGCGCTGCCCCGGCGAGTAGCTCACCATTCGGTAGGGGCCATTGCCGATGATCTGGGTCGGGTCTGTGTCAGTGCCCCACACCGATAAAAAGCGGGGGTTGCCGTCCATGTCCATCTCTTGAACCGTCGGCCCTAGCACATGCTTCGGCAGGATGGTAATCCCTCCGGCGTAGCGCAAAAATGGCGCAAACGGCTCTGGCACGACGAACTCGACCCGGCGCTCGTCCAGCTTATTCACGGTGGGGAACAGTCCTTCGTCCCCGATCCGCAGGATGTCAGCCTCGCCGCTGGGGATGGCCGGATTGAAGTAGATGTCGTTGTAGCTAAATAGAATATCCTCAACGGTGAATGGCTCCCCGTCTGACCAAAGCAGTCCCTCCCGCAGGGTAAAGACAATGCGCTTTTGGTCTTCAGAAATGTCCAGCGATTCCGCCAGGGCTAGCTCCAGCTCCCCCGTAATGCCGTTTTCCCGCAGCAGCCCTTCGTAGAGTAGGCCAAATACCGACGTTACCTCTTGGCTGACCACGGGATTGAACGTCTTGGGGTCGCTGATTTCGCTAATCACTAGGCGGGGAATTTGGGCCGCCTCTGTTTTATGCCAGTTCATCTGGCAGCTTCCGAGGGCGATCGCCAGGGTAAAGCCCAGTACGGCACAGACGCATCGATGGAGTGTGGACTTTAGCGCTTGAGTTCCTAAGGCAGCGGGCATGGTGATTGTTCCTTTGCAGGACTGTTCTGTCCCCTTGCGAATTCATACCTTCAATTCATCAACGCCCAAATTCTTCTGACAAATCGAGACGAATGGGCAGGTTTGAACTATGCTGGGGCTTAGATTCTAGCGTGAGCGCAGCGCTGGAATGTGTCAATCAGGTGACAAATCAAACCAAAACGCAGACCGTATGGGGGCCAACGTGAATCAACCCACCACACACCGTCAAACGCAGCCAGCAGCCTCATCCGGCTCAAGCTACCGAGACATCGTCTTGGAGCTGCAGTCTACTAAGCAGCAGCTCAGGTCGGTGAATCAGCAAAACAGACACCTGATTCAGCAAAATCAGCAGCTTCGCGTTGAGATCGAGCGCATCATGGCCAGCGCGCTCAATTTGCACCACATTATTTACGCCAGTCAGCCGGCCACAGCTCAGCCTGCCCCCTCCTCTGACCCATCCATCGCCCCGGAGGCGCCCGGCACCTCTGGTGAAGCGGGCAATGCACGCGACGCCAGTGCAAACGACAGCAGTGTAAACGACGTCAGTATAAACGACGCCAGTGCAAACGACGGCAGCGCAGAGGACATGTTCGCCGAGCTTGATCAGCTGCTGGCAGAGCCGCCTGAGCCGCTGAAACCGCCCCAAGACGACGACGAAAGCCTCAAAGCTGCCCTCAGTCACGTCAACGTTAGGCGCCGCGTCGGTGCCGAACCGGCTGAGTCAGCTCAAGCTTTTGCACCAAGGCCCGCCGCAAACCTCCGCCCAGCCGTGGTGATGCCGAACCCAGCGCCCGCATCCAGTGCCCCGCGTAAGTTCAACCTTTGGATGGTGCTGGTAATCATCGCGGTGATGTTGAGCTGCTTTGGGGCGGGTTTCTTACTCACCCTGCCGCTGCTGCAGCAGTCTTCAGACTAATCGTATTTTTAGGGGTACGGCACCGCCACGTCCTGAGAGGCGTACCTCAAACCGGCAGCGCCTTGATTCTAAAAGTCTGCCAATCCCATAAGCGGCCCCAAATTAGTACGCCCAATCCTGTGACAATTTACTGTGACAAAGCGCTGTAGCTCCCTCAGGGAGATAAATACAGCGCTTTTTTCCTATCCGGACGATTTCGGCAATTCCGAGACAGTTGATAAACTCGCAAGCCTAGTCTCTCCCCCCATGGTGGCGCTGGAAATAATGGGGACATCACCAGAGGACAGCACTACCGCTTGCGATGTCGGTGCTTATCTGGTCCTCTCACGCAATCACGCCATTAAGAAAGGACTACACCATGAAATCACTCAAATCACTCCGTCGTGTCGCTGCCCTCGCTGCCGTTGCCACCACCGCCGCTGCCGGAGCGATCGCCGCCGTTGCCCCTATCGAAAGCCTTGCCGCTGCGCCGCTGTTCGGTCAAAAGGAAGTAGACCAAAACAAGTTTGTGGCGATCGCGGCACCCTTTGGCCGCAACAACCACCAGCTTCTCGTGCTAGAGCAGGTTTCCAGCGAGCGCTCCTGCTGGGCTGAGAGCGGCGCTGCCCCTGTTGTTATCGACCCGCTGCTGACCAACTTTGACTTCACTGGTATCTGCGGCCGCAGCACCGACAGCAACGGATACTCCATCCGGGTGGACGGCGAAGACCTAGGCCTGCAGTATAGCCTGCGGGTAGTGGAGCGAGACGGAGACCTAAAACTGGTTGGACGCCCGTTTCAGCTGGGTAACGGCAGCGAGCTGGAGATCGGCAGCGCCAGCGGCAGCGCCGATGGCTTCGTGAAGCTGAACCTCAACCCCGGTTGGCAATTTGCCAAGCGCACTTATCAAGGTCAGACCCTAGGCCATGTCTATCTGTCTTACGATAGTGCCCTGCCCGGCGTTGGCCTCCCGGTTGAAGCGCCTACCGAAGAAACCACTCCATCCCAGTTCACCTTTGCCGACACCGCTAACGACATCTACGCCAGCGATATTGAAGCGGCCGTAGAGCGAGGCTTTGTCGCGGGCTTCTACGAAGACAACACCTTCCGCCCGCAGCAGACTCTGACCCGCGAGCAGCTCGTGTCCATGGTGGTTGAAGCGCTGGTCACCCTGCCCGAAGCCGACATTGCAGTGCCCGCCCAGGCCAGCGGCAGGCCCTATCCCGACGTTGACGCCTCTCGCTGGAGCGCGGCCAAGATTCAGTTCGCCCGCGATAACAATATCGTCAGCGGCTACCAGGACGGCACCTTCCGGCCTACCCAAACCGTCACCCGCGCTGAGCTGATGGCTATTCTGCGTCGGGCAGCTGAGTACAGCCAGGGTGAGCAGGCGAATGCCACGCTGTGGCCGACGCAGGAGATGTTCGAGTTCTCTGATGTCGAGGGCCACTGGGCTTCCCGCGTGGTGACCCAAATGTCCTCCTACTGCGGGGTGGCCTCTCCTCTGAACGAGTCGGGGACTGCCTTCTATCCCAACAGCGCCACCCAGCGGAACTATGCTGCTGCCGCCACGCTGCGGATGTTAGGCTGCGCCGACGGGGTCGCTGAGGAAGGGACCGCGACGGCAAGCCGCTAGTTGTCCCGGCTGGTGAAGCGATCGCAATCAGTGCGATCGCTTCACCCATAAGTGTGTCATCCCTAGAAAATTCCCTTGTGTCACGACTTTGCGGACTGCACGAGGGAATTTTCGAACGCTTCGACCGAGTCGTAGACCGTGAAGAGCTGCCCCGTATTCGTGAGATTGAATACCATCTGCGCCTGCTCTTGAACACCGCACAGCACAAAGACTCCGCCCGACTGCTGCACTCGCTTTTGGGCCGAAAGCAGCAAGCCAAGCCCCTGGCTATCGATAAACATGATGTCCTTCATGTCGACGGCAATCGCACGGGCGCCCTGACACAGACTTCTATCCGTCCAGGCGGCTAGCGACTCCGTATCGGCTCCGCTGAGTAGCCGAGTCTGCGGCCTGTAGACTTGCATTCTCGCCATAGTAACAACCTCTACTCGCGTCTCATTAATTCTGAGTTTAATGGTCCCAACCATTGTTCCCATGGTGGAACGATGAATTTTACTGTAGCCTCTATTACGCGATCGCAAAGATTTGCCACCCACGGGCGATCGCCTTTGTGGCTCAGGGAATCTTTTCCGCTCCCCGGAAGGGATGAGTTCAGTGTTTCTGGGGACATCAGCCCTACGGGATGGGGGAATAGGTAAAGCATGCCTTTGCACCATCTTCGTATTGATGATCCGTTCGCCATTGATGACCCATTCACCGCGCGTATCTGACCTGCCCAGCCAAGACCGGCCCCGAGAGCGGCTGATCGCCCAAGGGGCCGGGGCGCTCTCTACCGCTGAGCTTTTGGCGATCCTGGTTGCCACGGGACAGGGCACCGGCAAACTTTCCGCCGTCGGGCTCGGTCAGCACATTTTGCAGGTTCTAGGCCGCCACCAACAAGACTCACTGACTGTGCTGCGTCACGTCACGGCTCAAGAGCTGATGTCGATTCCGGGCATTGGCGAAGCTAAGGCCTCGACGATTCTGGCAGCGATTGAGCTCGGGCGCCGCGTACTCCACACCCGCCCGCCCATGGGCACCGTAATCGACGATCCGGCGATCGCCGCCGCCATTCTCAGCAACGATTTGATGTGGCAGCCGCAGGAGCGCTTTGCTGTTCTAATGCTCGACATCAAGCACCGCGTTCTTGGCTCCCAGGTGCTCAGCGTTGGCACCGCAACAGAAACCTTAGCCCACCCGCGAGATATTTTTCGAGCCGTAATCCGCCACGGCGCAACCCGCGTCGTGGTTGCCCACAATCATCCCTCTGGCAGCATTGAGCCCAGCGCCGAAGATCTGGCTCTAACGCGTCAGCTTTTGTCTGGTTCAGACATTCTGGGCATTCCGCTGCTGGATCACCTGATCTTGGGAAACGGCAATTTTGTCAGCCTACGTCAAAAGACGGATCTTTGGGACTGAGTTTTGAGGGGGTGAAGCGACGGGTCAGGCTGCCCTAAAGTATTGGTTGCAGGAGACAAAATCCTGTCCTATACTGAAGCCTCCAGTTTTAATCAGCGTTGTATTGAAAAGGTTCAACGAGGAGGCCACCATTCCTGAGCAAATCACCCTAACCGTTAGCCTGAGAGGGACTCGCGATGCGCGGGAAAAGTACCAGCTTTTTCGGTTAGCTGGTCTTTTAGATGCGTTTTCTGAGCCGACCTTTCGTAAGGTGCTGAGCAAGTACATTGAAGATGGGCCAGCCAATGTCATATTGGACCTGAGCGGCATCGACTTCATCGACAGTTCCGGGCTTGGGGCGCTGGTTCAGCTTGTCAAGAAGGCTCAGACGGAAAATGGCAGTCTCCAAATTGTAACCAACCCTCGAGTTACGCAAACGGTTAAGCTCGTCCGGCTAGAGAAGTTTCTATCGCTACAGCCGAGCGTCGATGACGCTTTGAAGAACGTCAAGTAGCGCTGCCGATTCACCCCCTGCCCTCCCACTATGCCAGCCTTTAAAGCTGAGCAGCTCTCCCCCACCGCTTTGGCCTATCTCGGCGACGCAGTTTATGAACTGCACGTCCGGATGCGCTATCTGTATCCGCCACAGCGAATTCAGTCATTCCACCGTCGCGTGGTCGCGCAGGTTCGCGCCGAGGCTCAGGCTCGGCATCTCCAGCAGCTTGAGCCCCACCTCACCCCTACTGAGAAGGATATTATTCGGCGCGGTCGTAACTCAGCCTCAAATTCACCCAAGCGAGCCAGCCTAGACATCTATAGGCGAGCAACTGGGTTTGAAGCATTGATTGGGTATCTCTACCTTACGCATCCCGAACGGCTCGAAGCGCTGCTTCTCCAGCTCCCTCTGGAGTAACGGCAGGGGCGGCTGTGCGCCAAATCAATGACTCACTGCTGACCGCATCCGCTGACTGTATGCACATTTCAGAGCCATAGATCTAGCTATGACAGACCCCTCTCGCGATCGCCCTAAGCCAGCTCGCCCTACGAAATCATCGCAATCGGGAGGCCGCTCCAACCCATCGCGCTCCGGTGGAAAGGCGCCCCGCGCTAGATCGAATGATGATACCAAGCGTCCAGGCCCCCCAAAACGGCAGGGCCTAAAGCTCAAACGGTCAGAGCGCCACAAATCCGATGAACAAGAGACAGGGTTTCATCGTAGCGTGAGGGAGCCAGGCGAATCGGATAATCCCGACTTGATCTATGGCTGTCATGCGGTCTTGGCAGCGCTGAGCGGCGAGCGAACGCTGAACCGCGTTTGGATCACGGCCAAGCTGCGATACGATCCCCGCTTTCACCTCCTGCTCAATCAGGCCAAAGAAAGCGGTACGGTGGTTGACGAGGTCGCCTATCCCCGACTCAACCAAATTGCCAATGACGCAAACCACCAGGGCGTGGTGGCCCAAGTGGCGCCCTACCGCTATCTCGACCTCGATACCCTTATTCAAAAAGCGGCTGAGGCTAAGCCCCATCCGGTGATCATTGTTGCCGACGGCATTACCGATCCCCACAATCTTGGGGCCATTATTCGCAGTGCAGAAGCGCTGGGATCACAGGGACTCGTAATCCCCCAGCGGCGAGCGGCGGGCGTCACCTCAACCGTGGCGAAGGTCGCCGCAGGTGCCTTAGAGACATTTCCCGTGGCGCGGGTGGTCAATCTGAGTCGGGCTCTTGAGCAGCTCAAGGAAGCAGGCTTCTGGATCTACGGCGCCTCATCGGAGGTCGATCAGTCCCTGAGTGAGACGACGTTCGATCGCCCCACAGCCATCGTGGTCGGTTCAGAAGGCGCAGGGCTCAGCTTGACCGTAGAGCGCTGCTGCGACATCTTGGTCTCCATTCCCCTTGTCGGCAGCACCCCCAGCCTCAACGCATCTGTTGCAGCCGGGATTCTGCTCTATGAAGTTCGCCGTCAGTGGGCAAAGTCCCCCCTTCAACTGGGGGATTTACAAATCAACGCGTAAACGGTATAACTCTATATGAAGATTTATGAAGCAAGTATTCAAATCTGACCCTTTAATAAATTCATCTTTTGGCTGCTTGAAGTTTACTCGCTAACCCTGTACTCTACTGCAGAGCGGTTTAACTTTGACGCACCAACCCCACCAAACCCATTAATATACATTTGTGAGATAGCAGGGAGCGATAACTTATGTGGTTGAGCCTACTTCAAGCACTCGGTCTAGCTTGGTGGATCGAAGTCAGAACCGATAACCCAGCTTACACCTACTACTTCGGCCCGTTTATGGCGCAGGATGAGGCCGAGGCCGCTAAGGGCGGCTACCTTCAAGATTTAGAGCAGGAGGGCGCGACCATCGTCCAAGCGACGACAATGCGGACGAAGCCGACGCGGCTTACCGTGGAGGGCAGTGCGGCGCCTCAATCCAGCGGTCAGTCAACCGTTACGAGCAAGGTTTAAGCTGCTCTTGGTGCTTGAATGGCTAGGGCATTGAGACCGTGGTCGGCAATAAACCGTCTGTTTTCTCTGTGCTGGTCTTGATCATTAGTAGCCAGCGCCAAACGACTGACGCGCTATCCAGGCCTTGACGTCGCGCTCTAGTGTGGCCGGAATCTCCCAAGGGAACAGATGGGCTGTGTTCGGGTAGCTGATGAACTGGCAGTTGGGGAGAGCGTTGGCGGTCTCTAGGCTAGCGTTCACCGTAATGTGTCGGTCTTGCTCCCCCGCCAGCGCCAAGCAAGGCATCTTCAGGCTTGCAACATCGGAAAGGCGATTGTAGCCTCCGCTCAGCGCGGCGTTCAGCGCTCGGCTAGCCTGCTTAGAAGCCTGGAGATAGGCTGGCAGCCCTTCGTACGCCAAATATTCATAGGCGCGGGGTCTGTGCTGCTGAATCAGATAGCGGTAGAGCGATCGCTTGCCGAAAGTTTCAATATTCCAGTCCCAGCCGGGGCGGACGCGATTAACTATCGAGGCGACCCCGGTGTAGACCTGGTCGGCCAGGGTGATGGGGGGATGGTTGCCGCGAGGGCGGGCTGCCGTTGCCACCAGGATCAGGCCCCGGACGCGCTCGGGGAGCTGCAGAGCCAGCTCTAGAGCTATGATGCCGCCGAGGGACCACCCCAGGATGAGGCAGTTCTCAACCCCCTCTCGGTCGAGCAGCGATCGCAGGTCGCTGAGGTGAGCCTCCATGGTAAAGGGGCGGGTGTAGCGGCTGCGTCCATAGCCCCGCAGGTCTGGGGCTAGGGTCATAAACTGCTGGGACAAAAAGTTCGTGAACACCGACATCGCAGCCCCCGACCCAGGATGGCCGTGGAGGCACAAAATCGCTGGCCCTTGACCCCGCCGACGGACGTAAAGCGGATGGGGAGCAATGGACTTAGAATCCGTCATTTTCAGCAATGTGTTCGGCAATCTCCTTCACAATGCGGCGGACAGCGGCCTCGTGTGCGCTGCGGTCGAGGGTCACCGTAATCACATAGCGCTGGTCGTTGATTTTGGCGGCGACGGTGGTCCCTAACACCTTCGAGTTCTGCCCCGTTTTTTCCCCAATCCAAAAGACGTCTCCTTCTGCCTGCTTCAGCCCCGCGTAGCCCAGCTTCCAGTCCCACTGCTCTACCAGGGAGTCGAGCAGCACATCGTCCCCCTCGTTCTCAAAGTTATAAATCTGCACCATCATCTCGGTGATTTCGTCCGTGGTGGTGCGGTTGGTGCCCTTTTTGCCAAAATCCTTAGGGAAGGTCGTCTCTCCCACAAGCTTATGGCCCACAAAGGTCGACTTATAGCCGCGATCGCTCAGCACTTCGTTAGTGTAATCAAACCCGACGAAGTCGAGCATCTGATTGGTGGCGATATTGCTGCTGTCGTTGATCATCCGCCGCAGCACCCGGCGCATGGGGTACTCAACGCCGACGCGCACGTCAGAGGCGTCTTCGGTGTAGTTGTGCCGATCTACCAGTATCGGCTGGTCTAGGTCCACGCCTTCATCGATCACCTTCTGCATCACCGCGACGCCAATGGGCAGCTTAATCAAGCTTGCAGGGCTATCTGGGGGCTTCTTGCCGTTGAGGCGGCGGCACTCCCGCGTTTCGATGTGGCAAATGGTGATTCGCACCCGCCCCGTGCCCAGCCCAGCGGTCTCTGCGATGGGTACCAAGAAGTCAGAGCGAGCCGTGTCGTAGCGATAGGCAATTTCGGCCAAGTTAGGGGCGTACTCTACCTGCTTGTCTTGAGCCGCTTCCCCCAGTAGCGAATCTTCTGGAATGCGGGCCAGCTTGGCGATCGCCTCCCGCCACAGCCCATCAATTTCGCCTAGCTCCTCGGTATCGAGCCCCTTCTTTTTGCCCAGCTTGACGGCGCGGCGTGCCGTGTCGAGGGCGTCATCCCAGGTCTGCTGCGCTAGGGACTCGACGTGAATATGGGTGTCTATGGACTGCAGGAGCTGCTGCTGCTCGTTCGGGGTAAGCAGAGCCCCAGCCATAGGCAGATAGCGCGGCGCTGCCCCGGTTTGAGTCATCTGGGTCTGGAAGCGATCGCGGATTTGACGCAGATCCTCCAGGGATTCCCAATCAGGCAAAATCGCCGTAATCCGCTCCGGCAGATCGGTATTAGGGGCCAGCGCCCTAGTTGCCCACCCTGCGCTACCGCTTGCTATGGCAAGCAGCGCTGTCGCCGAGCCTATCATTATCCGCGTAGACCAGTGCATGCACACTCCTCACCCAAGCTTTAGCGGTCATTTAAAATTAATGCAGCTCAATAGCCCCGTAACCCACACCATGTGTTCTCTGAGGTTCTGACCTGAGCCAGCCCTAGCCCACTGAACTTGACACAAAATTTAATTTCTATAATACGCCATGTCTATCGCCTCTCCTCCCCTATGGACGTCATCGCTGCCTTTTTTAGGAGAAGAGGTGGCCAAGTCCTATGCCGCTGCTCAGATAGTGGTATTGCCGATCCCCTTTGAAGCTACGACAACCTACCGGAAAGGCTGCGTGGCTGGGCCTGAAGCCATTCTAGAAGCCTCTCACCAGGTCGAGTATTACGACGTCGAGTGGGAGCGGGAGTTCTGGCCCGCTGGAATTCATACCCATGCTCCGGTTGCAGACTCTCGCCAGGCCGTCCTCTCCCCAGAAGCGATGGTTGCCGAAGTCAGCGCTGCCGCTGCGCCGCTGATTGCTGACCACAAGTTTGTTATCGCCCTGGGCGGGGAGCATAGCATCACTGCAGGATTAGTGGCAGCCTATCAGCAGGCCCATTCTGAGCCCTTTACGGTGGTTCAAATCGACGCTCATACCGATCTTCGTCACAGCTACGAGGGCTCCACCTACAACCACGCCTGCGTCATGCGGCGAATCTTAGACTTGGGGCTGCCTACGGTTCACATTGGCATCCGCAGCCTCTGTCAAGAAGAAGCCACTTTGATTCGCGATCGCCAACTGCCCGTGTTTTGGGCGCACCACCTCGCTACTCAAGACAACTGGGTTGACTCAGTGCTGGCGGCAATCCCCACCCAAAAGGTGTTTCTAACCATCGACCTCGACGGCCTCGACCCCAGCCTCATGCCCGGCGTGGGCACCCCAGAGCCAGGGGGATTAAGCTGGTACGGCCTGCTGCGGTTTTTGCGTCGTCTGTTCGAGACGACCGAGGTGATCGGCGCCGATGTGATGGAGCTGGCGCCGCTTCAAGATTCGGTGGTCTCTCAGTTTACTGCGGCCAAGCTGGTGTACAAACTGGTGGGCTATCAGGCGATCGCCAAGGGTTGGACCCCATAAACGCCCTAAAACTGCTTCTAGGTTCACTCAGAGGCGTTAAGGCTTGATGAAAATCGTCTAAAGCCGTGCTAAAGTTCCGATCCCTTCAGATTGGGCTGTTATCTTAGGTGGTGATGTAGCGCTGGGGAAAGGGAAATGGGAGCGAAGTATCAGCGAGTCTTGCTTAAGCTAAGCGGTGAAGCGCTAATGGGGGACTTGTCCTACGGCATTGATCCCGAGGTCGTAGAGAAGATAGCCCGCGAAGTCACCGATGTGGTGGCGGCTGGCGTTGAAGTAGCCGTTGTGGTCGGGGGCGGCAACATTTTCCGAGGGGTGAAGGGGGCGGCAGCCGGCATGGACCGAGCCACGGCGGACTACATCGGCATGATCTCCACCGTAATGAATGCCATGACCCTGCAGGACGCCCTAGAGCGCATTGGCTCCCCAACGCGGGTGCAGACAGCCATCGAAATGAAAGAAATTGCAGAACCCTACATCCGCCGCCGCGCCATTCGACATCTTGAGAAGGGCCGCATCGTGATTTTCGGCGCGGGCTCAGGCAACCCCTTCTTCACCACCGACACTACAGCCGCGCTTAGGGCCGCTGAAATCAACGCCGACGTGGTGTTCAAAGCCACTAAAGTAGACGGGGTCTATGATGCTGATCCCAAAAAGAATCCTGACGCAAAACGGTTCAACAGCCTCACCTATAGTCATGTTTTAACCCATGATCTTAAGGTGATGGACAGCACGGCGATCGCGCTGTGCAAAGATAACAATATCCCCATTATCGTGTTTGACCTCACGGTGGCGGGCAACATTCGCCGCACCGTGATGGGGGAGCCTGTTGGAACCATTGTTGGAGGGTCTTGTGAAGTTAGCTGAAGTTGAAGAATCCATGCAAAAGGCGCTAGAGGCGACTCAGCGCTCGTTTAACACTATTCGAACCGGGCGGGCCAATGCCTCTCTGCTTGACCGCGTCATGGTGGATTACTACGGCAGTCCCACGCCGCTAAAATCGTTGGCCAATATCAACACTCCTGATGCCAGCACCATTGCCATTCAGCCCTACGACCCTGGAAGTCTGAGCCTAATCGAGCGGTCTATTTCCATGTCAGATCTCGGTCTGAATCCCAACAACGATGGCTCAGTTATTCGGCTCAACATCCCACCCCTCACGAGCGATCGCCGTAAGGAGCTGGTGAAGATGGCCTCTAAGCTGGCAGAAGAGGGCAAAGTCTCAGTGCGCAACGTGCGGCGGGATGCGATCGATTCCATCCGCAAAGACGAAAAGAACGGCGATGTCTCAGAAGATGAGTCTCGCGACCTGCAGGACGAGGTGCAAAAGCTGACGGATAAGTACACCAAGAAGGTGGACGAAGCGTTTAGCAACAAAGAGCAAGACATCCTCAAGGTCTAGCGCGCTGTAGCGTTGCGGTAAGCTGGCTGATGAGCAAAGTTCTCCCCCTTTCCAAGGGGGAGCTAGAGGGGGTGATCCCTAGGCGCTAAACATATCCGTCCCTTAAACCGGCTTAACCGCCTGAATTACCTGCAGGCTTCCACCCCCGTGGAGCTCGTGTCGCTGCACCTCAAACCCGAATTTCTCCATCAGCGCGCCCAGGTCTGTCTTGACCAGTCGCCACGCCGTTTCAGTTTCAAACAGGGCCATAAACGCGTACAGCGGCGGTACAAGCAGCGGGTTGGTAGGCTGGTGCAGATCTATACAGGCGAATATGCCCCCCGGTTTTAGTACTCGGTAGGCTTCCTGCAGAATTTTTTCGAGCTGCTCTGCCTTCATTTCGTGGAGCGCTACGCTGGTGTGAACCAAATCGAATCGCTGGTCCTTGAACGGCAGCGACTCCGCCCAGCCTTCGACGTAGGTGGCTTCGGGTACATTTCGGCGAGCGCGCTTAAGGGAAAGGGGCGAGGCGTCTAGTCCGGTAACCCGGTCATATTCTTGGATAAGATAGTGGGTTGCTTGACCGCTACCGCAGCACAGATCTAACACTTCAGCCGTCTGGTCTAAGGTGAGTCCTGTGATGGGAAGCTGATGAAATCGAGAGATGCCACCAACAGCGAGGGCGCTAAACCAAGAAATAGTGTCATAGAGCCACTGGTAACGATAGCTCCAACTGCGCAAAATAGTAGCCATGGATCTGCTTAACCCGCTTGGGGATCGCCGTAAAACCGTTAGCAGTTTAGCATCGCTACCCTATGGGCCGACGTAAACAGGCGGATCACTATAGGCCAAAGCTGTAGTCAGAAGCAGTGCGGGTGATATTCCTGTACAAGCAGTGGTTGTGAACGACAGCCCATAAACTGCACGGCTGCTAAAAGCATCGTCAGTCCATCACAATAAAGCTAGACATCACCACATCAATGGCAATGTTAGACTCAACTCTCAAATTCGCAGGGCTTCCGCTGGCGATCGCCCTAGCCGTGGTCACAACGGCCTGCGCCCCCGAGCCTTCCGCACCAGAATCTTCTGCGCCAGAATTATCAGAGCCAGAATTATCAGAGCCAGCCTCCCAAGAAGAGCCCGTTTCCCCAGAGACTGCCGAATCTCCGGAAACTAAGGCCCAGCCCGCCGAATCCCCGGAGTCTGAAGTAGCAACTGCCGCTACTTCAGGAACGCCGACCGTTGGCGACTTTTCCACTGACGAGCTTTTTGCCGCAGGCGGCGGAGGCTGTGGCATGTCCCTCTGGAAGGCTGGAGATGACCCGCGTGAGGGCGGGTTTATCTTCTTCAATGGACTCGATGGCACTGCCCTCATGCGCATCGACGGAGAAATGGTTTCCCTCACGCGAGACCAAACAACAGGGGAAGAATTTTATGGGCAGTTTACGTCCCAAACGTTTATTGCGCCTGATGACTCGCTTAGCGCTACCACAAACGTGGTTCTAGGGGAGCCTGGAGAGATCGAGTCAGTGGCTATTCCATCCGGCACCTTGATCCTTCAGGCAGGTAATGCGGTTACGGAAATTCCTGTGGTGGGTGACGCCGGGTGCTAGCAGGCCCCCATCCCTAGCTTTTCCCCCAATCCTGTAGGGGTTAGAAACGGCTGCAGTAGGGTAAACGTATACAAAACGTGAGAGGCTCAGGGGGCATCATACAGGAGATGAGCCAATTCGTACTCAACCTCGTTTAGTTTTGGACATGGAGTTTCCCTACAGAAGAAACTCCATGTCCAAGAATGGTCTTGCAAAAATGGTTTTGGTTTACTATGAGGCAGACATCGACCTTGAACCGCCATGTACGACCACATCACCCCGCCTGCCGAGGGAACCCCCATCCAGTTCACCGACGGCAAGCCCCAAGTCCCTGACGTCCCCGTCGTGCCCTTCATCCGCGGCGACGGTACAGGCGTGGATATTTGGCCGGCCACCCAGCGGGTGATTGATGAGGCAGTCAAAGCGGCCTACGGCGGCCAGCGCCGCATCGTCTGGTTCAAAATTTACGCTGGGGACGAAGCCTGCGAGGTCTATGGACAGTACCAATACCTCCCCGAAGACACCCTGACGGCGATTCGGGAGTACGGCATTGCCATCAAAGGCCCCCTTACAACCCCCGTGGGCGGCGGCATTCGCTCCCTCAACGTAGCCCTGCGGCAGATCAACGACCTCTACGCCTGCGTTCGCCCCTGCAAATACTATTCTGGCACCCCCTCCCCCCACCGCAGCCCCCAAAAGCTAGACGTGATTGTGTACCGCGAGAACACAGAAGATATCTACCTGGGCATTGAGTGGAAGCAGGGGAGCGAACAGGGCGATCGCCTCATCAAGCTGCTCAACACGGATCTGATTCCCGCCACGCCAGAGCACGGCAAAAAGCAGATTCCTCTCGATGCGGGCATCGGCATCAAGCCCATCAGCAAGACGGGCTCTCAGCGGCTGGTGCGGCGGGCTATCCAGCACGCCCTGCGGCTTCCCCCTGACAAGCAGCAGGTGACCCTAGTGCATAAGGGGAACATCATGAAATATACCGAGGGGGCCTTTCGCGACTGGGGCTACGAGCTGGCCACCACCGAATTCCGCGAGCAGTGCGTCACTGAGCTGGAGACGTGGGTGCTGAGCAACGCTGAGGCCAACCCAGATTTAACCATTGAGGAGAACGCCCGCCGAGTAGAGCCGGGCTACGACTCGCTGACGCCGGAGAAGAAGGAGCAGGCTTGCGATCAGGTGAAGTTGATTCTAGAGTCTATCCAAGGGAGTCACGGCAATGGCCGGTGGAGAACCAAGGTGATGGTGAACGATCGTATCGCCGACAGTATCTTTCAGCAGATCCAGACCCGCCCGGATGAGTACTCGATTTTAGCGACAATGAACCTCAACGGCGACTACCTCTCGGATGCGGCAGCGGCCATCGTCGGCGGGCTGGGTATGGGACCGGGGGCCAACATCGGTGACCACTGCGCCGTGTTTGAGGCCACCCACGGCACGGCTCCTAAGCACGCCGGGCTAGACCGCATCAACCCCGGCTCGCTGATTTTATCGGGGGCAATGATGCTGGAGTTTATGGGCTGGCAGGAGGCCGCTGACCTGGTGAAGACTGGGGTGAGCGGGGCGATCGCGAACCAGGAGGTCACCTACGACTTGGCCCGGCTGATGGAGCCCCCGGTGGAGCCGCTGAAGTGCTCGGAGTTTGCCGAGGCGATCGTGCGGCATTTTGAGGGTTGACCTAAACGGTACATCCGACACCGATGGAAGTAGGGCTTCAAAGGTATGGAGGCGACTTGGCTGCGATAGAGCACGCTGGACGAGGCGCTGCTGCCGACGGACTAGGAACAAGCCGCTGCTGTGTAGCAGCGGCGTCAGATATTCAGCTCTCTTATTCAGCTCCCTATCTGTATAGTCCACTGTGAGGGGCGTACGCCAAAGTATTGATAGAATGCTTTACGAAAGCTGTGCCCTGGCGCATACCCCACTGCAATCGCCGTTGCCTTGACGCTATTTCCTTGCAACAGCGCTTCCCTGGCCCGCTCCATGCGGATCGCCTTGACGTACTGATGGGGCCTCATTCCGGTCGTGAGGGTGAATGTCCGCATAAAGTGGTACGAGCTGCGGTGAGTAAGGTTTGCAAGTACCTTTTGACCGTCCACCTGCACAAACTCTAAGGGTTCGCCACCATGCATCCCGCCTGTGCCCGCCGGAATCTTCCTGGCAAAGACGGGGCCAGCCGACTTACGGACAAGGGTGGCCTCGTGACCGATGAAGGCAAGGTCAATGCAGTGCAGTGCTGATACTGACGGCTCTAGGCGTGCTTGGCTTGAGGGTTGCCGTCCATAAACAGCTCTGACAGCGCTAAAGTTTTGCTCGTGTCGGTAGGGCCTCATAAAAGTACGATAAGTGCTCAGTTTCTCTATCGGGGCTCAGCGCTGTGACCAAAGCGCCTAAACTTGTAGGAGCTTTAGCAAAGACAAATCACCATGCGCTACGAACTACTCGGAAACAGCGGCCTCCGCGTATCAGAGCTCTGCCTGGGCACCATGACCTTTGGCGAGGACTGGGGCTGGGGAGCTTCAAAGGACGAGAGCAAAAAGATCTACGACCTGTTCCGGGAGGCGGGCGGCAACTTTATTGACACCGCCAATATTTACACCAACGGCACTAGCGAGAGGTTCCTGGGCGAATTCATGGCCTCCGAGCGCGACCACATCGTGCTAGCAACTAAGTATACCAACGGCTTTGGCGACGGCAACCCCAACGGCGCAGGCAATCAGCGCAAGAGTATGGTGCAGTCGGTAGAAGGCAGCCTGAGGCGCCTCGGTACTGACTACATCGACCTACTGTGGCTGCACACTTGGGACTTCATGACGCCTCCGGAAGAGGTGATGCGGGCCTTTGACGACCTGGTGCGCTCAGGCAAGGTGCTCTACATCGGCATCTCCGACGCGCCGGCCTGGGTTGTATCCCAGTGCAACACGCTAGCGGAGCTGCGGGGCTGGACCCAGTTTATTGGTCTGCAGGTAGAGTACAGCCTGATTCAGCGGGACCCAGAGCGGGATCTGCTGCCCATGGCGAGAACGCTGGACATCGGGCTAACGGCCTGGTCGCCGCTCGCCAGCGGCTGGCTGACGGGCAAGTATACGCAGGATAATCAGAAGGACCAGGGCGGCCAGGGCAGCGACTCTCGGCGGCTGGACAACGACATGATGTCTGGGTTTGTGGACCAGAACGATCGCAACCGGGCGATCGCCCAAGCGGTGGATCAAATCGCGGCGGAGTGCGAGCACAGTCAGCCGCAGATTGCCTTGGCCTGGCTGCAGCATAAGGGGGCGATACCCATTGTTGGGGCGCGCAAGGCGTCTCACGTGGAGGACAATCTCAAGTGCATAGATGTAACGCTGAGTAAGGCGCAGATTCAGCAGCTCGACGAAGTGAGCCAGATTGATCTGGGCTTTCCCCATGATTTCTTTGGCGCCGAGATGGTACGCAACTTTGTGTACAACGGCACGTTTGATCAACTAGATACCCATCGGTATGCGCAAGTGAAAGACTCATGAGCACCACCCGTAAAAACAGCACTCGTGCCCCGCTTTTGTGTGGATGCTGTCTGCCGCATCCCTTTAGCAATCAGCATAGATCACAATTTACCCGTCCTCACCAATCGAAACCCAAATAGGATATGCCGCGAGTCTACTGGGCGCGTATGACGATAGGCCCCCCGACAAAACCCCGGCAGATCGTCCCAGGAGCAGCCTTTCATCACCGATCTCCCGCTCCGCTGCGTTGAGGTGTACTCAAACACATTGCCCGCCATATCCGCTGCGTCGTAGGGGCTGCGGTCTGGGAAAGCCCCCACTGGGCTGGTATCCCCCGATCGCTCTCCCCAGTTAGTCCTATCGGCTTGCCACTCATTGCCCCAGGGAAAGTAGCGCCCGTCCGTTCCGCGAGCCGCCTTCTCCCACTCTGCCGCTGTCGGCAGCCGGTATGCGACGTCGTCTTGCGCCCCGCGCCACTCGGCGTAGGCCACGGCATCATCGTATGAGATCAGCACCACGGGATGATCGGCTTTGCCTTCAGGAAAGCTATCCCCCCACAAGAACGGCCTCACATCCGCGTAGGGGTGAACTAAAAAGCCCTGCTCCTGATACTCAGCCTCAGAAATGCCGGGGGTGCGGTGCCCCGTTGCCTGCACAAACGCCTGGTAGTCCCGGTTCGTCACCAAAAACTTGCTAAAGCAAAAACCCGGCAGGCTGGCTGTCTCTTGGGCAGGCTCCCCGTCGAACCAGCCCCGCTGCCGCAGCTGCTGTTCCGCTTGGGCCACCCCCGCTTCGCTGTCAGCCGCAGCCTCCGCTGAAATTCGGTAGGCATAGTCCCGCTCAGCAGCGTCGCTGCCCGCCACATACTCCCCCGCCTCGACCCAGACATACGCGCCGTCCGACTCGCAGTCCTGGCGGGCTGCCGCCAGCTCTTCCGGTGAAGGAGGTGAGCTGCAGCCCAGCAGTAGGGCGATCGCCCCCAGTACAAGACGCCTCATCATCCTACTTGGCGGCGATCGCCCCTTCAGGCTCGCTAGAGGTTTCTTGAGGGACGTTATCCTTCACGATGGCGTCTATTTGGATGTCGCGCTGCCCTTCTGGCAGCTCGGTGTACTGCGCCACAATTTTGCGGAAGGCGTCACCGTCTAAGGTCTCCTGCTCGATGAGCATGTCGGCCAGGTGATCTAGCAGGGGGCGATTTTCCCGAACGATGGTGCGGGCGCGGTCGTAGCACTGGAAGGCGATCGCGCGAATCTGATGGTCAATTTTAGTGGCCATCTCCTCAGAGTACTCCTGATTTTGGGTCATCAGGTCCCGACCCAGGAACACCTCATTGTTGGTGGTTTCCATGGCAAAGGTGCCCAGCTCAGACATGCCGTAGCGGGTGACCATTCTGCGGGCGTAGTCTGCCACCATGCGAATGTCGCTGGCTGCGCCGATGGTCACCTCATCAGCGCCAAAGATCTCGGCCTCCGTGGCTCGTCCGCCGAGGCTCACCGTGATCTGGTCCAGCAGGCTGGCCCGCGTCTGCAGACCGTCGTCGATGTCGGTACGGCGCAGCAGCGGTTTGGCAAAGCCCCCCACCCCGCCCGAGCGGGGAATGATGGTCACCTTATCTAGAGGGTCGGTGTGCTCTAGCAGGGTCATCAGTAACGCATGGCCCAGCTCGTGATAGGCAATTAGCCGCTTTTTCTTGCTGTCCATCAGCGGGTTCATGGTGAGGCCGATGGTGATGCGGTCGATGGCGTCTTCCACTTCCAAGTGGGTGACTGAATCTTTGCGGCGGCGGGCCGTCAAGATGGCGGCCTCGTTGAGCATGTTG
>JBHJHJ010000005.1:0-4416 GCA_050330955.1 Elainellaceae cyanobacterium
GACCCCTTCATTACCCAGGTGAACGCCGAGCTGACGGCGGGGTCCACGCCGGGGCAAAACATCTTGCTGGTGCAGGTAGACGAACCCTCACCCTTCAGCGCCAGCTTGGGGGCCAACAACTACCGCCCTCCCAGCATTGGCTCGGCTGAAGCCAGCGTCGGTTTGGGCTACAGCAACCTAATTGGCATCGGCGATCGCATCACGGGCTCCTACGGGCTCACCGACGGCCTAGACATCTTTGACGCCGGACTGTCGGTCCCCCTCAATGCGCGAGAGGGCACCCTCAGCTTCCGCTTCAACAGCAGCGAAAGCCAGATCGTGGACGACGAGTTTGAGGACCTAGAGATTGAGAGCCAGACCCGCACCTACGGCCTCAGCTTCCGTCAGCCTGTGGTGCGATCGCCCCAGACTGAGGTGGGGCTGAGCTTGGGCTTCGACCTGCGGCGGCGACAGACCTTTATCCTCGACGATATTCCCTTTTCCTTTTCGGTGGGGCCGGAGGACGGGCAGTCCAACGTCTCGGTGCTGCGCTTTTCCCAGGACTGGGTCAACCGCTCAGAGCGGCGGGTGCTGGCGGCGCGATCGCAGTTTAGCGTTGGTCTCGACGTCTTCAACGCGACGGTAAACGACTCAGGCACCGACGGGCGCTTCTTTAGCTGGATTGGCCAGTTTCAGTGGGTGCAGCAGCTTTCCGCCCGCAACCTGATGATTGCTCGGGTCAGCACCCAGCTCACCCCCGACTCCCTCCTGTCTCTAGAGCAGTTCAGCGTTGGCGGGGTGGACACCGTGCGGGGCTATGCCCAAAACCAGCTTGTGGCCGACAACGGCGTTCTAGCAGGGGTGGAGTTTCGTCTGCCGGTGACCCGCAACCCACAGCGGCTACAGCTCACGCCGTTTTTTGAGCTGGGCACCGCTTGGAACAATGACACCCCCGATCCTGAAGACTCCACCATTGCAGGCCTGGGACTGGGACTGCGATGGTTGATTACCCCCGATCTCTTTGCCCGGCTAGATTACGGCATTCCGCTGATTGATGTGGACAACGATTCAGAATCCCTGCAGGAGGATGGGCTATACCTATCTATCAACTTCCAGCCCTTCTAGCCAACCTCTTTAAGGCGCCCAGGACGCAGGATTACACTTTCATGCAGCCCATCTGGTCAGAAATGGCCATCCGCAGCGCGATCGCACCGCTTACTATCGTAAGGTACTGGGGTGTAGACCATGCAATTGAGCAGTCTGGCCTCTTCCATCAGGTACCATGGGCTTTCGAAGTAAGGTAGAGACTCAGTGATTTCCAATTTCTGCTCCACCCTTTTATGCCGGATATTTTTATCTGATCAGCAGACTCGACGCGCGCTGCGGTGGTGGCATCAAAGGCAGGTCGATCGCTTGCACGACGGCGCCGAACTAATTCGAGACGGCATTCTCCAGGATCTATTTGCCATTCGCCGCGGGCTGGAGCTGGCCTGTGACGACGACCTGCCGCAGGATAGCTTGCAGCAGCTTGAGGCCCTCCACCTCCGGCTGGAAGCAGTGAGTAATAAGCTGTCGCCGGCCTTCTTTAGAGACAGCCTGCCGCTGGCAATCCAGCATCTGCTGCAGGACTGGCAGCAACGCTACCCCAATGTGCGGCTGACCACTCAGCTCCCTCAAGTGGATCCTTCGCAGGTCTTGGCTTCAGCCAGTCAAGTCGCTTTTCTGACTCTAGAAGAATTGCTAATTTTGATTTCAGACCGACTTCAGGCCGATACAGTAGTGATGATCGACCTGCAGCAGGGGGAGAGCGCTGCGGCGCTCACGCTCAAGGTCACGGCCCTAGAGCCCAGTCAGTGCTGTGCGATCGCCCACCTCGAAGCGCTTTTGCACCTGCGTCAGACCTTCGAGGTGCTTACGGGGGGTACCGCGATTCAAGACGTCACTGAATCTGAAATGAGCTGGAAGATGAGCTGGCCGCTGCTCAACCCGTCCTACCCCAGCGCCCAGGATAATCAGCACCATGAGTCACATAATGCCATATGTGACTGACGGCAGGAGATAGTTATCGGTAGGCGTCGTGCCAGCCCATTTGCTCTGAGGACCATAGCATTATGAAACCCACCTTTGTTGTTGTCGATGACCACGAATCCGTCTTGGGGGGCACCGTTGCTGCCCTGGAGAAGGAATATCCAGAGGCTAAAATTGTCACCGCGAGTACGGCCCAGCAGGCAAGGGATCAGGTGGCTGGCGCCCATCCCAACATTGTGGTCATGGACTTGTCTATCCCAGAAACCGCTAAGGATACCGCCCAAACGGATACCGGCATTCAGCTTCTGCGCACTCTAATGGAGGAGAACGCCAGCCTCAACATTGTGGTTCAAAGCGCCCACGTCAAGTCCCTTGTGCGGCTCAAGCCGATGATTGACACTCACGAGGGGGGCTTCACGATTGTGGATAAGGGCCTGTCCCTCAAAGAGATGTTGATCAAAGTTGACTGGGCGCTGCAGGGGCTGATCTATACCCCGCGAGATATGCGCAGCGGCCTGGAGGTGAAGCCGGAGTGGCTGGACGTGCTGATTTTAGCGTTTCAGCAGGGTTTGCAGGATAAGGCGATCGCCGAGCAGATGAATGTGTCGGAGCGATCGGTGCGCCATTATTGGACCAAGGTACAGGACGCGCTGGATGTCTACCCCGAGGCGGGCAAGAACATCCGCATCCAAACCCAGATTCGGGCGCGGGAAGAAGGCTTGATTGATTAATCACTCAATCTAAAGTTGTGAAGCCATGGCACGAGGTCAGCAGAAAAAATCTTTAGGGGAAACGGCACGCTCCACAGTAGAGCGTCCCTGGTCTGAAGGCGTATGGCGTGGCGTAGTCCCTGGCGCTATCGGAATTGGCGTCGTTGTCGCCGCCCGAATCATGGGGCTGCTGCAGCCGCTAGAGCTTGCGGCCCTCGACACCCAGCTGAGATGGCGTCCGCCTGAGCCCACGGACTCCCGCGTGACCGTCGTCGGTATCAACGAAGCCGATATTCAGGCGGTGGGAGACTATCCCATACCTGACGAAGTGCTGGCACAGCTTTTGCGGCGCCTTCAGGCTTACGATGTGGAAGCCATCGGTCTAGATATCGTCCGGGACCTGCCGGTGGAGCCCGGTCACGCCGCGCTGGTGGAGGCGTTTGAGTCGATGGACAACATTGTCGGCGCCGAGACAATTGTGCCGGATCGCTCGGGCGTGACGATTAACCCACCCCCCGCGCTGCCCCCTGAGCAGGTGGGCTTTGTGGATAGTAGTTTAGACTTAGACGGCAACCTGCGCCGCAGCCTGCTTGGGGCGACGAGTATCGAGGGAGATTATCGATTTTCCCTAGCGATAAGGCTAGCGGAGAAATATTTAGACCAGTACGGCTTCACCCTCAGGAACGGCGATCGCGACCCCTCTGCAATGCAGTTTGGCGAGGTGGAGCTGTCCCGCTTCTACCCCAATTCAGGGGGCTACGTTCGCGCCGATGCGGGAGGCAATCAGGTTCTGCTGAACTTCCGCAGCGGAGCAGAGCCATTCCCGGTGGTCTCGCTGATGGAGGTTCTAAATGGCGAGGTGGACCCGGATCTGCTGCGCGATCGCGTCGTCTTGATTGGCGTGATGAGCCTGAGCGTTAAAGACACCGCAGAGTCCTCAGCCGTATCCCGAAGCAACTCAGCCGTTCTGTTCGGGGTAGAAGCGCAGGCCCACGCCACCAGCCAAATCATCAGCGCCGTGCTAGCGGGACGACCGCTGCTTAGAGCCTGGCCCGACGTTTTGGAGTATGCCTGGATCGTGCTTTGGGGGCTGTTTGCCATTGCCCTGAGCAAAATTATGTTTCAGCCCGCCCGGTACTTCATCATTGTGATGATTGCTGGGGCAAGCTTGCTGGGCTTAGGCTATGTTGCCCTACTGCTGTTTGGCATTTGGGCACCCGTTCTGCCTGCCTTCCTCGCCTTCACGATTGTGAGCGTCAGGGGGCTGCTCCGCGCTTCGTTCTACTACGACTACGTCATGAATCTGCGGCTGCGCGATCGCCAGCTTGTGATTGAGAATACGTTCACGGCTATTCACAACGGGCCGCTCCAGACTCTCGCCGCCCTCATGCGAGAAGTGGGTGGTGAATCACAGGTCTCCCGCCACAAGCTTAAAGACGACCTCCACCAGCTCAATCAGGAGCTCCGCAGCGTCTATGACACCATTCAGCAGGAGGTGACCCAAGAGAACCAGCTCTGTTTATCGGGGCGCCCATCTCTCGATCTTGCCGCGCCGCTCCACGAGCTGCTCTACGAGGTCTACAACTGCGTGCTGCAGCGCGATCGCGAGTTGCCCAACCTCGCAGCCGTGAAGGTGAAAGTCGTTAAGTTCGAGCCTTTTGATGAGGTCTCGCTCCTGCCGGAGCAAAAGCGGGATCTG
>JBHJHJ010000006.1:0-5382 GCA_050330955.1 Elainellaceae cyanobacterium
AGCGCCAAGGGCAAGAGCGGTCTAGTGGGTCATCAGATTGAAACTCGACTGCCAGGAGGAACCCTATACCGATCCCAGCAAGCCTTCAAGAGAAGGAAAACTGATTGGTTAGCGTACAGCCCTGGCACACAGCCAGACTACCTCAACCATCAGACCCGTGTGTTTACTACTCTCTTGCATGGGCATCGCCTCCTAGACTTACTAAACAACATTTGGGGATCAACTACTAGGTCAAGCCTAGCTTAATGTCACCTTAGCTTGAGCCTAGCATATTTCTGAAAGGGGCGCGGCGCGACAATAATGGTGTGACGGGCCGATCGCGATTGTGGGGCGACGCATATTGAATGTGGCGGCGTTGATCCTTAGTGCGCAGTGATGCATATTGAATGCGCGGCGATGCCTATTGAGTGTGGCGCAATCGATCTGAAGTGCGCAGCGATGCACATGAGCGTGTAAAAGCGGCGATCGCCTATATGCTGCTTCCATAGGCAGCTTCCCTATCAATAGTCTGTAGCTTGTCTTAAAGTTCAGAGCCATCGGCAAATTCCTTTCCTAATATAGGGATGAGCTCTATCGTGCTGGTCTTGCCGCTTAGACCTACGCTACCGGCTATTTCAGGCAATGCTAACGGTTCAAAGCCGACTTCACAGGCGATGGGGCAAGCCAATATCCAAAGGCATCAGGACATTGGCGATCGCGGCCATCTAATCCAGCGTTAACCTCTAATCCAACGTTAACCCCAGAGCCGTAGGGTCAATATATTACTCAAATTGATGCGCAGCACAAACATTAAGAGGATATCCAATGGTTGTCGACCAGCAGCGTGACCAAGCGTCAAACCAAGACATCGCCCTAGACCGAGATACCATAACGCTCTCTCGTCACGTCCTACAGCACCTCCAGAGCGTGGCCCCCGAAGACCAAGACCTCAGCATCTTAATGGAGCGCATTGCGCTGGCGGGAAAGATGATCGCCCGTCGGCTGACTCGGGCTGGGCTAATCGAGGATGCCCTTGGCTTCACAGGGCGCACCAACGTCCAGGGCGAGGCCGTCAAGCGCATGGATATCTACGCCAACGACGTGTTTATCTCGGTGCTGAAGCAGAGCGGCGTGGTCTGCCGCCTGGCCTCCGAAGAAATGGATGAGCCCTACTACATTCCTGAAAATTGCCCCATCGGGCGCTACACCCTGCTCTACGACCCAATTGACGGATCGTCTAACGTCGACATCAACCTCAACGTCGGCTCTATCTTTGCGATTCGGCGTCAGGAGGGAGAGGACTTGGACGGCACGGCCCAAGACTTACTTCAGGTGGGGCACAAGCAGCTCGGAGCGGGCTACATTCTCTATGGCCCCAGCACCATGCTGGTCTATTCTTTTGGCCAGGGCGTCCACGCCTTTACCCTCGACCCGAGCCTAGGAGAGTTTATCTTAGCTCAAGAAAACATTGAAATCCCGGCTCACGGCCCCGTTTACAGCACCAACGAGGGCAACTTTTGGCAATGGGATGAATCCATTCGAGACTACATCCGCTACATGCACCGTCACGAAGGCTACTCCGCCCGCTACAGCGGAGCGCTGGTGGGAGACTTCCACCGCATCCTGTTCCAGGGCGGCGTGTTTCTCTACCCCGGCACGGCTAAAAAGCCGGAAGGTAAGCTAAGGTTGCTGTATGAATCGGCGCCGCTGGCCTTTTTGGCAGAGCAGGCCAAGGGGAAAGCCAGCACCGGCACCCAGCCGATTATGGACCTAGTTCCAGACGCCCTTCACCAGCGATCGCCCCTCATCATTGGCAGCCGGGAAAACGTCGAGCTGATTGAGTCGTTCATTGCAGAGCAGGCTCGCCTTGACAAGGACACAGCGGCAACTTAGATGCGCAGCTCGCAAGCAAAACTTAAATACGCAACATAAATCACCGAGCGATAGGCCCACCTGACGCTAAAGTGCTAACGTGTCAACCCGTATCATCTCACCATGGTAAACCTGCTCGAAAATCCGCTCCGCGTTGGTCTCCAGCAAGACCGCATTCCGGCGCCGCAAATTCTCGTCATTTTCGGCGGCTCGGGAGACTTGACCCAGCGCAAGCTCGTGCCGGCCCTCTATCAAATGCGCCGCGAGCGCCGGCTCCCCCCAGAGCTGACCATTGTTGGCGTCGCCCGCCGGGATTGGGACCACGACTACTTCCGCAGTCATCTCAAGGAAGGGGTTGAGCAATTTGGCGGCGGCATTGGCTCCGAGGCGCTTTGGCAAGACTTTGCTAAGGGCCTGTTCTACTGCCCAGGCAACATCGACAAGCCCGAGGACTATCAGACGCTGAAGGACTTTCTAGCTGAGCTAGACGACAAGCGCGGGACCCGGGGCAATCGCGTCTTTTACCTGTCGGTGGCGCCCCGGTTCTTTGCCGAAGCGACCCAGCAGCTCGGCAGCGCCGGAATGCTGACCGACGCCAGCAAAGAGCGCCTCGTGATTGAAAAGCCCTTCGGCCACGACATCTCATCGGCCCAGGTGCTCAACCGCGTCGTGCGCCAGGTCTGCCCTGAGGAGCAGATCTACCGCATCGACCACTATCTGGGCAAAGAAACCGTCCAAAACCTGCTGGTGTTCCGCTTTGCCAATGCCATCTTCGAGCCCCTGTGGAACCGTCAGTTTGTGGACCATGTCCAAATTACCGTAGCCGAGACCGTCGGGCTAGAAGGGCGCGCCGGCTACTACGAGACTGCGGGCGCGCTGAGGGATATGGTGCAGAACCACCTGATGCAGCTCTTTTGTCTGGTGTCGATGGAGGCCTCTAACTCCCTCAACGCCGACGCGATTCGGAACGAAAAGGTCAAGGTACTCCAGGCTACCCGCCTGGCTGACATCGAGGATTTGGGGCTGTCCGCCGTACGGGGTCAATACACGTCGGGCTGGATGAAGAACAAGCAGGTGCCAGGCTATCGCAGCGAAGACGGCGCCAGCGAAGACTCAACTACCCCCACCTACGCAGGTCTAAAGCTGATGATCGACAACTGGCGCTGGAAGGGGGTGCCCTTTTACCTGCGCACAGGCAAGCGCATGCCCAAGAAGGTAACGGAGATCTCCATTCACTTTAAGGAAGTGCCCATCTTGATGTTTCAATCGGCCACCAAGCAGGTGAATCGCAACATCCTGGCCATGCGCATCCAGCCCAACGAAGGTATCGCGCTCCGCTTTGAGGTGAAGACACCCGGTAATTCCTTGCGCACCCGCACGGTGGACATGGACTTTCGCTACGACGCGGCTTTTGGCCAAGCCAATACTGACGCATACAGCCGCCTTCTCGTTGACTGTATGCTGGGGGATCAGACCCTATTTACCCGAGGCGACGAGGTGGAAGAATCCTGGCGCATCTTGACGCCGCTGCTGCAGGTTTGGGACGCCCCAGCTCCGCCAGAGGTGATTCCGCTCTATGAGGCGGGAACTTGGGGCCCTGTGGAGGCGGAACTACTGCTCAACCGCGACGGTCGCCGCTGGCGTAGGCTATAGGCCTGACGGTATCTGCAGGCCGAGCCGTACTGGCATAATTTTAGATTCTGTGCTCAACCTACCTGATTCACCATGACTACTCCACTGGTTACCCTACAAGAACCGAAAGACATTTCGCTAGACGAGATCGAATCAGAACTCAACAAAATTTGGATGAGTCAAGACGGCGATCGCGTCACCCCTGCCGCCACCCGCGCCACCACTTTTAGCATGGTGGTCTATGAGCCGGAAGAGTTTCAGCAGCTCTTGGCTGTGCTGGGGTTTTACGACGGCGCCATTGACGGGATCCACGACATTCAGACCAAGCAGGCCATCCGGGACGCCCAAACCGCCTACGATCTGCGGGTGACGGGGCGCGTCGACTCAGAGACCCTAGAGCGACTGCGGCAGGAGGTAGACAAGCTTCCCAAAGATAAGCTGCAAATCTCCAACCCCGACAAGCGCGGCTTCAGCATCAGCGAGCCCATTGCCGCCCAAAATCCTTGCCGCATCATTACCCTCTGCCCAACTCATGGGGAAGACACTGGCGTGACGGTGCAGGCCTCTGCCTACTGCCCGGTGCAAAAGGGAAGCGGCAACAGCCTGGTGTGCTGCGAGTACATCACCCTGCGGGGCACGAAGGAGGCCCTAGAGCGCGTGGCCGATGTGGTGACCTCGCTGATGACGCCGGATATGCCTAAATTTGTCTGGTGGAAGGCCACCCCAAATCCTGAACAAACGCTGTTCAAGCAGCTCTCTGCAGTTTGCAACTGCATCATCGTCGACTCTAGCTACTTTAGCGATGCCGAGTCTGAGCTGATCAAGATTCGTGAGCTGCAGCAGGAGGAGACCTTTGTGGCTGATCTCAACTGGCACCGGTTGTCTCCCTGGCAAGAGCTGATGGCGGCGGCATTTGATCCACCAGAGCGGCGGGCTGCTCTGGGTGAAGTAGACGTGGTTTCCATCGACTATGAGAAAGGCAACTCCGCCCAAGCCCTGATGTTCTTAGGCTGGCTCGCCAGCCGCCTCAATTGGACCCCCTCGAAGCACGAGTTTACGGGCGGGGACTACGACCTCAAGCACGTGTACTTTGAAGGGCCGGACGGTCGGAAAATCGAGGCTGAGCTTGCAGCGATTCCTACGGCGGACTGGGGCGAGATTCTCGGAGATTTGGTGGGTCTGCGGATCGCCTCCAGCAATGAGCAGGCCGACTGCTGCACCATCTTGTGCTCCGAGACTACGGGCTGTATGCGGATGGAGGCTGGGGGCAGCGCCCAATCCTGTCGCACCGAGCAGGTTTCGGCCCTCTCTGACCTGCGGGCGGAGGCGCTGATGAGCCATCAGCTTCAGCGCTGGTGGCGCGATGCGCTCTACGACGAGAGTCTGGATATTACGGCTCAGATTGTGTCTCTGGCCCAGGGGAATTAATGCGCTCTATGGCACCGGCCTCACAATCCCGCAGCCATAGCCCAATCCCCTGACCAATGTCGCCGTGGGTGGCCTCTACAAAGGGCGACGGCGGCTGGTCGGCCGGGTAACCCGCCAGCCGGGAGAACAGCCCTGTAAGCTGCCAACCCCGGCGGGTGCGCACAATTAAAGCCCAGTGGTAATGCTGCAGCCGGGTGAGGCGATCGCCCACGTACTGGCGCTCGTAGGTGGTGAAAAACATCTGCTGGACGCCGTTGGCGGCGATCGCTTCCGGCGTGGGGCTGCTCCAGTGGCCCTCCGGCACGGCCTCGGCGTAGGTGGCGGGGCCGGCAAGGGCCACGTGGGTCTGCACGTCGAAAACGGTGGTGAGGGGCCGCGGCGGTTCCTGGCGCAGCTCTTCTGACAGTGTAAGGGGGCTTCGGCGGGAAGACCGCGCCAGCACCCGGTTGGCGTAGTCGGGCAAGTCTCTCA
>JBHJHJ010000007.1:0-4009 GCA_050330955.1 Elainellaceae cyanobacterium
TTTGACCACCCGGCGATAGACTCGCAGCCGCTTGGGTAGGGCATATTTGGGGTCGCGGTGGACAGGTTGGGTGGCGCCGTCGTAGGCGAGAAGCTGATATTGGGGGAACAGGCGAGCGATCGCGGTGAACAGCAGCTCATCTCCAAAGTTTTCGTAGCCAACGTAGCCGATGTAGCCTAAAACAGACTGGGGGCGAAGATAGTCTCGCCATCGGCGGAATCGATTGTAGCGCAGGCCCGTTACGGCACGGCTTGTTACGGCACGATCTGGCATGGCACGGTCTGTCATGGCGCACTAGATACGGATACGATAGAAGGGCAAGATTAATTTGTTAGACCCAAGGTTAAGCCCTGAGATTGGGCGCGTGTGAGGGTGCCCATGAATGTTCTAGCCCACCTTCTTTTGAGTGACCCCACGGCAGAGTCCTGGCTGGGCAACTTGATGGGCGACTTCGTTAAAGGAACCCCAAAAGCTGAGCTTGGTCCTGTTTTGATTCAAGGCATCAAGCGGCATCGCGCCATCGACGCCTTCACGGACACCCACCCCATAGTACGCCAGAGCAAACGCCTAATCAGCCCAGAACGGCGGCGCTTTGCGAGCATCATTCTAGACGTGGGCTACGACTATTTTCTTTGCCGCCACTGGCGCTGCTACAGCGATATGCCGCTGCCTAGCTTTATCCAAACCGTGTACGCCGGTTTGGATGCTCATCTACGCCAACCCTCGGCTCAAGTTGTGCCGCCTCCCTGCCGCTACCTGATCCAGCGCATGATTGCGGACGACTGGTTGACGTCCTATCAAACCTTGGCGGGAATTGGCGTCGCCCTAGATCGGCTATCGCACCGGTTTAAACGTCAAAATCCGCTCTGCGGCTCTGTTGAGGAAATTGAGGCCAACGACCAGGCGTTGGATCAGCAGTTTCAGCAGTTTTTTCCAGACTTGGTCCAGTATGTAAGCACTTTGGAACGGTTATCGCCGCTTGCCAATCACGAAATCAGACCCCACCGATGAGCCATAGAACAACCGGCAGCGTGACAAAGCTCAACAGGGTCGACAGCACCACCGTCTTAGCCACTCGGAGGCGATCGCCCCCCAGCTCGGTCACCCAAATCAAGGAATTCACCGCCACGGGCATGGCTGACTGAATCACCAGCACCTGTAGATCGAGCCCCCGCAACTGCAGCACCCAGCCGACGCTAAAGGCGATTAGGGGCGAGAGCAGCAGCCGCAGGCTAGCCCCAAATAGCTCAGCTCGGCCAAAGGCAAACTCGGTGCGGGAGAGCTGGATTCCCAGAGTCAGCAGGGCAACGGGCACCGCCGCGCTGCCCAACAGCTCCAGCCCCCTAGTGACGGAAAGCGGTAGGGCGATCGCCGCCTGCCCCAGGAGCAGAGCCGCCAGTGCCGCCCAGAAGGTTGGCAGCCTCAGGGTAAAGCGTATTCCACTCATTACCCCGTCTCCCTTCAACGCCACAGAAAACAGCGCTGAAATGGTCAATGCAGAGGCCACTAAGTAGACGATCGCCCGCTCCAGTCCCGCCTCTCCAAGGGAGAACAGCACAAACGGCAGGCCCATATTGCCCACGTTGGCGTAGATTGTCGTGGCAATTAGACTCTTGCCCTTTTCAGGAGACAGCTTCAGGGCGCGGCCTAGCCACCAGGCGACGAAATATAGCAGGGCAGTGGTCACCCAAAAGCTGATGACGATGGCAGCGGCACTGCTCAGCTCAAGGCTTGTCCCCGAAATCCCGGTGAAGATGAGCGCCGGCAGCAGCGCGTAGATAATCACCCGAGAGAGCGTCTTTAGATCTAGGTCAAACCCACGACCAATGGCAGCCCCCACCAGCGCCACCAGCGCGATCGGCACCACCGCCGAGATCAAGACATCTATCATCGGGCCGCCGCACTGCTGAGAATTGCCCCGCAATCATAGCAAAAGGAATTGCCCTGCAATCATAGCAAAGCGCTCTGTCTGCTTCTGCTAACCGGTTTACTCTGGGGCCTGCGACAGCGACAGCGGCAGGTAGATGACAAATTCAGTGCCTTCTTCAGGGGTCGATGTGCAGTGGAGCTGGCCTTGATGATTACCAGTCACAATTTGGTAGCTAATAGACAGTCCCATTCCGGTGCCTATGCCAATAGGCTTGGTGGTAAAAAAGGGATTAAAAATTTTCGCCTTTGTGCTTGAAGTCATGCCGATGCCGTTATCTCGAATGGAGATCAAAACTTGATCGTCCGCAGCTGTGGATGTTGTGATCGTGATGCAGCCCGAATAGGCTGGCGCAGCACTGCTCTGTCGCTCTTCGATAGCATCAACCGCATTGACAAGCAGGTTCATAAATACCTGGTCCATCAGACTGCTGTAGCACTCAACGAGGGGCAATTCTCCGTACTGCTTTATGATATGAATCTCCGGGTTGCCTGCGCGACCGTTCAAGCGATTTTGTAGGATAACTAGCGTATTTTCGATATGTTGATGAATCGCGACTGCTGAGTGATCCGCTTGGTCGAGCCTGGAGAAAGTTCTCAAAGACTTGACGATGTTTTGAATGCGCGTCGCCCCGTTTTCCATGGAGGCCAGCAGTTTTGGGAAATCCTTGAGGATATAATCGATATCGAGCTGCTTTGCCGTCCGAGCAAGCTCGTGGGAGGGCGCTGGATAGTCTGCCTGATATTGTCGAATTAACGTCGTCAATCTACTGACGTATTCTGAAGCGGCAGACAGGTTGCCATAGATAAAGCCCACCGGGTTGTTAATTTCGTGAGCAATACCCGCCACCAGCTGGCCCAAGCTCGACATCTTTTCTGCCTGAACCATATGGCGCTGGGCATCTTGCAGTTCTTGATAGGACTGTCGAAGCTGTGTGGTTTTAGCTTGCGATTCCTGATAGAGATGGGCTTGATAAATCGCGATCGCCAGCTGGTTGGCGATACTTTGAAATAGCTCTATTTCTTCATCCTGCCACTGCTGATCGTCAGTGCTTCGTCCCACCTGAAGGCTGCCAATATTCCCGACGGATGTATGGATAGGGATGCAAAGAAACATCAACAGACCCACACACTCTAAATTTCTAGCAAGCCCTTCGTCAGGAGCCTCAGATAGCCTATCGATGCGGTATAGCTGATTATTTAAGATACTGTCGAATAGGCTAGGGAAATCGTTGTACTGATAGGACCCTAAGCAGCCTTTCAGTCCGTCCGTCTTTTTCTCCTTAACAATCTCTAGCCGGCTTGAGCTTGGGTCTGAGGGGTTGTCATTGAGGCACCAGGCAAAATTGCAGGCATCGACAGAAACTCCGGCCACAACGGCATTGACGAGATTTTGCAGGATAATCTCGAGATCGAGGGAGTCCCGAATCTCTGAGCTGATGCGGTTTAGGAGCTGAGTGCGCCTGAGCAGAGCATGGACATGTTCTTCAGCCTGCTTGCGATCGCTAATATCACGAATGACCGCTAGGGTGTGCTTAGGCTGGCCCGCCGCGTCACACACCACGGAGACGCCTGTGGCCGACCAAAAGCAGCTGCCGTCCCGCCGGATATAGCGTTTCTCCTGGAAGAAGTATGACTTTTCCCCGGTAAACAGCCGCTCTACTTCCGGTCGGACTTTCTCGCGATCGTCGGGGTGGGTAATTTCCTCCACGGTTTTGGACATGAGCTCCTCATAGGAGTAGCCAACCATCTCGCAAAAGCGCGGGTTAACGTTGATCAACCTTCCATCCAGGGTTGCGTTGGCTAGCCCCATGGCGGCCTGGGTATAGATGCTGCGGTAGCGCTCTTCACTCTCGCGCAGCGCTATCTCCGCTTGACGACGCGCTGTAACATCTGCCGCCATTGAGGTGACGACGCGACGACCGTCTGGCAGCGGTCCTAGCGGTGCAGAACTAAACTGCCAGATTCGCTGGCTGCCGTCTCGCACTCTGATGGTAAATTCTCCCTCATCCCAGCGGGACTCCAAGGCATACTTTTTACGAATGACATCCCTGAGTAGATCTGCCGCGCGATCGCCGTAGGC
>JBHJHJ010000008.1:0-13306 GCA_050330955.1 Elainellaceae cyanobacterium
AGGCCTTCTGCGATCGCAGTTTTACCCACGCCGGGCTCGCCAATGAGAACTGGGTTGTTCTTGGTGCGGCGACCCAAAATCTGGATGACGCGCTCAATCTCTTTTTGACGGCCCACTACCGGGTCAAGCTTGCCTTCGGCAGCCATCTGGGTCAGGTTAGAGCCAAACTCGTCGAGGGTAGGCGTTTTGGTGCGTCCCTGGCCCCCGCCCGCCGAGACTTCAGCCGTCTCGCCTAGCATGCGGATAACCTGGGTACGAACCTTGGAGAGATCGACGCCCAAATTCTCTAGGACTCTGGCAGCGACGCCCTCGCCCTCGCGGATGAGGCCTAGAAGCAAGTGCTCTGTGCCAATGTAGTTATGGCCAAGCTGTCGGGCTTCCTCTAAAGACAGCTCTAAAACCCGCTTTGCTCGGGGAGTGAAGGGGATTTCAACCGCAACAAACCCGGAACCTCGTCCGATAATCTTTTCAACTTCGATGCGAGCGTCCTTGAGATTGACCCCCATCGACTTCAAAACTTTGGCGGCGACTCCGGTACCTTCTCCAATCAGACCCAGGAGGATCTGCTCGGTACCTACAAAATTGTGCCCGAGGCGACGCGCTTCCTCTTGGGCAAGCATGATCACCTTAATGGCTTTTTCTGTGAAGCGTTCAAACATGGTGTTCCTTCATCACCTGCTAGCTGTGCTGGCACGCTGATTCTAGCATAGGCGAACTGGCTGGTTGCGATGCTGAGCCACCAGACGTCACAAAATGTAGATAGACACCCCGAGAAAATCCCGATTTGAACTTAATTCAACCTTAATCCCCGCATAACGTCCGGGCCGGCTGACAGCAGCCTTCCCGAAAGAAATATTGAAGACGAATGTCAGCCAAGTCAAGAGATATTGGCAATGCTAATCAGTCGTGGCGATCGCGCTTATAGACCCAGCCACACCTTCAATCGCCAATGATGCTGCGCCAGCCGGGCGATGGTCTGCTGATGCGATTGGGATAGCGTCTGCGCAAATTCGGGGGTTTGTAGCCCTTTACGCCACAGGATAAGCGCGTCCTCTCCAGTTTCGGGGTAATATCGGCGCCGACGCCCTACAGACTGAAATCCTAGCTTGGTGTACATCTGTATGGCTGCAGCGTTGCTGACCCGCACTTCTAGGGTGGCCCATTCCTGACCCCGCTGCTGGGCCCACTGGAGCATGCCCTCTAGGACAGCCTGTCCTAGCCCTTGACGGCGATACTGGGCATCCACCGCGAGGATGGTAATATGTGCCTCGTCGCAGATTGCCCACAGGCACCCCATGGCTAGCAGTCGGGGCAGTTGGGCAGCGGGCTGGGCTGGAGGGGCAGGATTCACTTGTCCCAAATCATCTGGCCCCAAATCAACTAACCCCACCAGAATGCTATTGGGGCTGTCAATCTCGCGCGCGTAAGCGGACTGAGACCACAGCCCACCAAAGCACTGCTGATCGAGCCTGAGGATCTCTAGTAGAAAATCAGGGGTTAACGGCGTAAGCTGAAGAGACCTCATACCTTTTCATGTTTTCGATTGCGGCACACGCACTATGGTCTCTACTCCAACTGCTCTATCGCTTCACTCCGGGCTCGATTATCTCTCTGAACCCTACACGAGCGCTTCTGCTAACCGGTCTCTGCTGCCGCTCACGGCAAGCCAGACCCAGAGCGATCGCCTCCAAATCGGCGGCTGTGACGTGGTAGCGCTGGTGGAGTCGTGGGGGTCGCCCCTCTACATCCTGGATGAGCATACGCTGAGGGCGGCCTGCCGGCAGTACCGCGAGGCCTTCCAATCCTACTATCCGGGGGAGTCTTTGGTGATTTACGCCTCCAAGGCCTGGAACTGCTTGGGGGTGTGCGCCATTGTGGCCAGCGAAGGGCTGGGCATCGACGTGGTTTCAGGCGGAGAGCTGCATACGGCCCTAGAGGCCGGCTTCGAGGCCGACAAGGTTTATTTTCACGGCAACAACAAGTCTCGCTCAGAGCTGGCGTTTGCCCTGCGCTCCGGCGTGACGCTGGTGGTGGATAACTGGTTTGAGCTAGAGGCGATCGCCAACCTGAACGAAAGCAGCACGCCAGTATCCGTGCTGATACGCATGACGCCGGGTATCGAATGCCACACCCATGAATACATTCAAACGGGTCACCTCGACAGCAAGTTTGGCTTTGACCCAGCCCAGCTGGATGCCCTGCTGGCCTATTTTGAGAAAACTCCCCAGATTGCCTGCATCGGTCTGCACGCCCATATTGGATCCCAAATCTTTGAGCTGCAGCCCCACCAAGACCTACCCCAGGTGATGGTGAAGTGGATGAAAGCAGCAGCGCAGCGCGGCCTGCCTGTGAAAGTACTCGACATCGGCGGTGGCCTCGGCATCCGCTACACCGAGTCAGACGATCCTCCCACCATCGACGCTTGGGTCAAAACCGTCAGCGACGCCGTCACTGACGCCTGCAGAGCCCACGACTTTCCCCTACCCTTGCTGATTTCCGAGCCGGGGCGATCGCTCATCGGGACGGCCTGCGTGACGGCTTATACCGTGGGCAGTCAGAAAGAAGTGCCCGGTATTCGCACCTACATCACGGTAGACGGCGGCATGTCCGACAACCCCCGCCCCATCACCTACCAGTCGTCCTACCGCGCCCTGTTGGCCAATCGCCTATCCGCTCCTGTGGCCGAAACCGTCACCGTCGCAGGCAAGCACTGCGAGTCGGGAGATGTAATAATTCGCGACGCCGCGCTTCCTACGGTAAGAAGCGGTGATATTCTAGTAGTAATGGGTACAGGGGCGTACAACGCCAGCATGGCCTCTAACTACAACCGCATTCCCAGGCCTGCCGCAGTTTTAGTCCGTGACGGTAGCGCTGAGCTGATTTTGGAGAGAGAGACATACCAAGATCTCGTCCGGTATGACCGCCTTCCACCCAGGCTTCAGCCCAGGAGATAGCGACAAACCGCCGAAGGACGTGTCATAGTTTCCGCAAGAGGGCGGAATTATTCAAGCAGTCTTCATGGGATCATTCTTAAAGCAATGGCTAGCAAACCTTGGCTGGACTCAGGCCTTGCTCATCCCTGCGCTTGACATTGGGCTAGTTCTGGTGCTGGCATACATGGTGCTGGTCGTCATCGGCGAGCGACGAACGCTATGGATGGTGAGGGGTCTAATTGTCATGATGCTGGCCGCGGCCCTGAGCCGGGCGGCTGGGTTTACCCTTTTGAGCTTTGTCATCGATAAGCTGGTGATCGGCTCTGCCGTCGCAATGGCGTTCATTTTCCAGGCTGAATTTCGTCGTCTGCTAGAGCAGCTTGGGCGGGGGGAAGTCCTGCAGCTCTTTCGCCCCGCTCGAGAAGTGATCTCGAAACCAGACGACGTGATTGATGAAATTGTCGAGGCCGTTAAAAACCTGTCTCAAAATCGTATTGGCGCTCTGCTTATTCTGGAGACCAATCGTCCCATTGACGAGCGCGACTTTTCGGTGCCTGGAGTCCGCCTCAACGCAGAAGTCTCTCGCGAGCTGCTGCAAACCATCTTTCAAACCTCAACCCTGCTGCACGACGGCGCCGTGCTAATTCGAGATTCCCGGGTTGTGGCGGCCAGCGTAATTCTGCCTATTTCTGAGCGAGACGCCTCTAGGCAGTTGGGCACCCGCCACCGGGCAGCAATGGGGATGACGGAGCGGGTTGAGCACTGCCTGTGCATTGTAGTTTCCGAGGAAACGGGCTCCATTTCCATCGCCGAGGGCGGGGCCTTAAATCGCCCCTTAACCAGCAGCACATTAAAGGAAATTTTGCGCGAGCGCTTTGCCCAGTCGTCAGAGCGGGAGGTTGTATCGCCTCAGCTTCGCAGTTTGGGACGGCGTTTAGGGAATCAGCTCCGCGGCTTAGTTTCCCGAGGGATTCGGCTGTTATCTCGGTCTCAGGATAGAAGTCGGCGGAAATCGAAGCGAGGCTAGCTTTCGATGTAAAGGAATCTTCAAGATCGGCGTATTCTGAAGAAAAAGGCAAAACTCACTTGTTAATTTAAATCGGGAATAGGAAGTCTTGGGAGATATCATGACGGCAAAGCAGGCAGCTTTAGTGGACCTACCGGCTGATTTAAGGCCAGAGTGCTTACCGAAGCACGTCGCCGTCATTATGGATGGGAATGGTCGATGGGCCAGTCGTCGGGGCATGCCCCGCAGTATGGGGCACCGTCGAGGGGTAGATACGCTCAAGGAGCTGCTGCGCTGCTGTCACGACTGGGGAATTGATGCCCTAACGGCCTACTCCTTTTCTACGGAAAACTGGAGCAGGCCGCTGGAGGAAGTTGAATTTTTGATGGCGCTGTTCGAGCGCGTGCTGCGGCAAGAGTTGGCGGAGCTGGTGCGCGAGAACGTCAGGATTCGCTTTGCTGGAAAACTGGATGAGCTGCCCCCCTCCCTGCGGGCTGAGATTGAGCAGTCCATGGCGGCAACCCAAAATAATAAGGGCATCCAGTTCACCATTGCAAAGAACTACGGAGGACGGCAGGAGATTGTGCAGGCCTGCCGCGGGGTAGCGAGCAAGGTGGCCCAAGGGAAGCTTTCCCCCGAGGACATTGACGAGGCGCTGTTTGAAGCGCACCTCTACACGGCGGGAACTGACCATCCGGACCTGCTGATTCGCACTAGCGGCGAGATGCGCCTCAGCAACTTTTTGCTGTGGCAAACAGCCTACGCTGAACTCTACATTACCGATACCCTGTGGCCCGATTTCAACCGGGCGGAATTTCGCGAGGCCCTACGGGACTACCAAAAGCGCGATCGCCGCTATGGTGGTGTCAAAGCTCCGCGCAGTTAATCACCCTACGCAGAGATTCTCAGGCTCATCCCTCCACCGGAAGAATCTTGAGCCGTAGGGCTGCTGTAAAGTTGGGGCTAACGGCACGAGGGAAAGGGCATGGAAACGCGGCTTCTTGGTTCGTCAGAGATCAAAATCACCCCTGTCATTTTGGGCACGTGGCAGGCAGGAAAGAAACACTGGGTGGGCATCGAGGATAGCGAGACGACCAAGGCCATTAGGGCCGCGTTCGATGCCGGCATCACCACCTTCGACACCGCGGAAGTCTACGGCAACGGCCACTCTGAAGAGATTGTCGGAAAGGCCCTGGCCTCTGTCCGCGACCAGGTGGTGATTGCCACCAAGGTGTTTGCTAACCACTTAAGCTATCCGGACGTGATTCGCGCCTGTGAGGACTCCCTCAAGCGGCTGCAGACCGACTATATCGATCTCTATCAAATTCACTGGCCCGCCGGCAGCTTTAACAGCGAGGTTGTCCCCCTCGAAGAAACCATGCACGCCCTCGACGCCCTCAAAACGGCGGGGCAAATCCGGGCCATTGGCGTATCCAATTTTTCAAAAGAGCAAATCGCTGAGGCGGCGCAGTACGGCGTTATCGACAGCCTGCAGCCGCCCTACTCGCTGTTTTGGCGGCAGGTGGAGCAGGACGCAATGCCCTATTGCACTGAGCACAATGTGTCCATCATCGCCTATTCGTCTCTAGCCCAGGGGCTGCTTACGGGTAAGTTTGGCCCCGACCACCAGTTTGAAGAGGGGGACATTCGCCGCAAGAATAAGCTGTTTAAGGGAGAGCACTATCGGCGATCGCAGGCGGCCTTGGCCGAGCTGCGCCCCATCGTCGAGCGCTACGGCTGCTCCCTGGCTCAGCTGGCGATCGCTTGGCTGATTCGGCAGCCGCAAACCAGCGCCATCGTGGGGGCCCGCAACGCCGAGCAGGCCATTCAAAATGCCCAGGCGGGCGATGTAGCGCTTTCGGAGGAAGACAGTGTAGCCATCGATCGCATTGGCCGTACGGTGACAGACCACTTAGACCCCGATCCCGTGATGTGGGACTTCGCAGCCTAGGGTTTCATTTCGCAAAACCCCATCTCGCAAACCCCCGTCTGGCAAAATCCTCTGGCGGCAACCCCCACAGCGCTGTTACGGTTCGCCCCCCTCCATGCTGGAGAGCGCCTTTTTACACTTGTTAATAAGAGATTGAGCAAGGCGTTCGCAATCAGACGATCGCTTTTGTCAAAATGCTCTCACTTTAAATGGGAATCTGCCGCGAACAGGTTTGGTTCAGGCATTAAGCATATGGGCCAGCTCAGGCGAACCGTCCAATTCCTGGTTCGGTAACCCCTCCTTCAATGGATAGGGCTGCAAACGCAGTATAGAGGGAGGTTTCCCCGCTTGGGGGAGGTGCAAAGCCCGTGAGTCATTGGTTGCTCAGTTCAAATTCGATTAATTACAGTAGACCGGAGTATTGATTGTATGGCAAAAGTTGTTGGTATTGACTTAGGAACAACCAATTCCTGCGTGGCCGTTATGGAGGGTGGAAAGCCTGCTGTAATTGCCAACGCAGAAGGATTTCGCACAACTCCCTCTGTGGTCGCCTACGCCAAGACTGGCGATCGCCTAGTTGGGCAGATTGCAAAGCGTCAAGCCGTGATGAATCCCGAGAACACCTTTTACTCGGTGAAGCGATTCATTGGCCGCCGCTTTGACGAAGTTTCTAATGAGCTGACGGAAGTGACCTACAAGGTCAAGAACGTCAATGGCAACGTGAAAATCGCTTGTCCTGCTAAGGGTGAGGAATTTGCCCCAGAGCAGATTTCTGCTGAGGTGCTCAGAAAGCTAAAGGAAGACGCCAGTAAGTACCTGGGTGAGGACGTCACCCAAGCGGTAATTACCGTCCCCGCTTACTTCAACGATTCCCAGCGTCAGGCCACCAAAGACGCCGGTAAGATTGCCGGTCTTGAGGTGCTGCGGATTATCAACGAGCCTACCGCGGCATCCCTAGCCTACGGCCTTGATAAGAAGAGCAATGAGACCGTGCTGGTCTTTGACTTGGGTGGTGGTACCTTCGACGTCTCCATTCTTGAAGTGGGCGACGGCGTGTTTGAGGTGCTGGCAACCTCGGGCGACACCCACCTCGGTGGCGACGACTTCGACAAGAAGATTGTGGACTACCTCGCCGGGGAGTTCAAGCGCAACGAGGGCATCGAGCTACGTGACGACAAGCAGGCCCTACAGCGCTTAACCGAGGCCGCTGAGAAAGCCAAAATTGAGCTGTCTAGCGTTACCCAAACTGAGATTAACCTGCCCTTCATCACAGCGACGCCAGAGGGACCCAAGCACCTGGACATCACCCTCACCCGCGCTAAGTTCGAGGAGCTGGCTTCAGATCTCATCGACCGCTGCGGCATTCCTGTGGAGAACGCGCTGCGGGACGCCAAGCTTAGCAAGGGCGACATCGACGAAGTTGTGATGGTGGGTGGTTCCACCCGCATCCCTGCGGTGCAGGCCCTAGTGAAGCGCATCCTCGATAAAGACCCCAACCAGTCTGTGAACCCCGACGAGGTTGTGGCCGTGGGCGCTGCGATTCAGGCTGGCGTTCTAGCGGGTGAAGTCAAGGACATCCTGCTGCTGGACGTCACGCCCCTATCCCTAGGTGTGGAAACCCTAGGCGGCGTGATGACCAAGATCATCCCCCGCAACACCACTATCCCCACTAAGAAGTCTGAGGTGTTCTCAACTGCCGCTGACGGCCAGACTAACGTTGAGATCCACGTGCTCCAAGGCGAGCGCGAGATGTCTTCTGACAACAAGAGCTTGGGAACCTTCCGTCTGGATGGCATCCCTGCCGCGCCTCGGGGCGTGCCTCAAATTGAGGTCACCTTTGACATCGACGCCAATGGTATCCTCAACGTCCGAGCGTCAGACAAGGGCACGGGCAAGGAGCAGTCCATTAGCATTACGGGTGCATCCACGCTGCCCCAGGATGAAGTGAATCGGATGGTCCAAGAAGCGGAAGTCAACGCTTCGGCTGACCAAGAGCGTCGCGAGCGCATCGACCTGAAGAACCAGGCAGATTCTCTGGCCTATCAGACCGAGAAGCAGCTGGGCGAGCTGGGCGACAAGGTGCCTGCGGACGACAAGGCCAAGCTCGAAGGCCTAATCAAGGACCTGCGTGAGGCGTCTGCCAGTGAGAACTACGACCAAATCAAGACGCTGACCAATGAACTGCAGCAGGCGTTCTACAGCGTGAGCAGCAGCCTCTATCAGCAAAATGCGGCAAGCGAGGGTGCGCCTGGTGCTCCCGATGGGGATGACGCTGCGGCGGACTCAGGTCCTGCAGAGGGCGGTGACGATGTGATTGACGCCGAGTTCTCCGAAACGGATAAGTAAGTTCGACGACTAACTAATGTCGTTAGTTGAGTAAGCAAGGGGTGTTGTGCCCCTTGCTTTTTTGATTTGACGGCTGCACATTAAGGATCGCGGCGTGGCAACTTAGATGTGATGGGTCGATCGCGAGTGTAGGGCGATGCATGTTGAGTGTGCAGGCCGCGATCGCAAGTGTGGGGCGATGCATATTGAATATGCAGGCCGCGATCGCGACTGTGATGCCATGCATATATAACTATAGCGGCTACATATTCACGCAAAAGGATCCGCGAGGATCCTTTTTTTTGCCAATTCGTGCGATCGCACGAATTGCGCATCTCGAAAAAATGAACATTCTCTTACGGAGAAGAATTTAGTGCGCACGATGGCGAGTGCGCTGAGCTGAATTTCAATTACGAGGAGCCAATTCTCGAAGGGAAACCATGACCGTGATGTACGGTCGCAGTGAGCATCTCATCCTCTGAACATTATCACCTGCTTAGGTTATAGCCACATCTAAAGTGCAGCAATAGGTACTATTGCATATCTCATAAGAAATATTAATAGAACATTAATTTCTCCTTGGAAAAACCTTAATTGAGCTGCAGCATCGTATCCCTAGAGTCAGATTCTTATGTATTTAGGAACACATCTGATTTAGGAAAACTACCTAACCAGGAATAACCAATGTCTGGAAACGTTATCTTCATCCACCCGGACGGCACTAGCCCGTCCCACTACGCTGCTGCACGATTTGCCTCTGTAGGTACCGATGGCCGCTTGAACTGGGACGAAATGACCGAGGCTGGCGTTTACCTCGGCCACCTAGACGACAGTATTGTTGCCACCTCTAACGGCGGTGCGGTTGCCCACGCCTACGGCATCAAGCCTGTGGCGCCTTCCTTCGGCTTCGACGAGAACGGCGAGCAGTACACCTCCCTCGCCGGGCTCCAGGGTGAAAACGTTGGTGATGCTGGCAATACCATCATGGAAGACGCGATCGCCGATGGTCGCGCCACTGCAGTAATCAATTCTGGCTTCATCGCCGAACCGGGAACGGGCGTGTTCCTCTCCTCTCAAGAGAGCCGCAGCGACCGGGCTGCCATCACCGCTGACATTATCGAGTCTGGCGTCAACGTTATTCTGGGCGCGGGCGAGATTGACTACCTGCCCGAAGGCACCGTGGGCTTCTTCGGTGAAGAAGGCACCCGCACCGACGGTCGTAACCTGATTGAAGAAGCGGAAGCGCTGGGCTACACCGTGGTCTTCACCCAAGAGCAGCTCGCTGAAGTGGACCCCGGCACTGAGATGCTGCTGGGCATCTTCGCGGCGGACGACACTTACAACGACCGACCGGAGGGCGCTCTCGTCGAGGATGGGTTCGTTGATGAAAATGGTGAACTGATTCTCTACGGTCAGCCGGGTAACCCTAACCCGCCCACTGTCGCTGACATGCTGGCGGCGACCCTAGAGCTAGACGCGTTCCAAAATGACGAAGAAGGCTTCTTCATCGTGCTTGAGGAAGAAGGCACCGACAACTTCGGCAACAACAACAACGCCGCCGGCACCATCGAGGCAGCGCTGCGGGCCGACGCCGCCATCGGCGTGGCCCAGGACTACGTGGAGAACGTCGACCCCGATACCCTAATTATCACCGCAGCGGACTCTGACGGCGGCGGCCTTGAGGTGGACGACGTCAGCGGCGAAGACGGCACCGTGGGCACTATTCCTTTCCAGGCATTCATTGATGAAAATGGGGAGCCCAACGCCACCTTCGTGCCCTTCGACGGCCAGACCGGTAACGGCACCGCGCCTTTTGTCACTGGCGCACCGGACCAAGACGGCGACGTGTTTGAGTTCGGCGTCACCTGGGCCGGCCTACCCGACTTTGCCGGCAGCATCGTTTCCAAAACCTTTGGCCTCAACGCCGACCTGCTGCCCGCCACGGTAGACAACACCGGCATCTACCGCATCATGTACGAAACCCTATTCGACGTGGCGCTAGACCAGCCCGAAGGTATCCCTGAGGACCCCACCCCTGCGCCAGAGCCTACCGCAGAGACGGGTGGCGTCATCTTCATCCACCCCGACGGCGCCTCCCCGTCTCACTTCGCTGCGGCGCGCTTTGCACAAGAAGGCACCGATGGTCGCCTCAACTGGGACAACCTGACCGAAGCAGGGGTCTACCTGGGCCACCTGGATGACCGCATTGTCGCCACCTCCAACGCGGGTGCCGTGGTCCATGCCTACGGCATTAAGGCGGTAGCCCCTTCCTACGGCCTAGACGAGAACGGTGAGCAGTACACCTCCGCCGCCGGCACCCAGAACACCATCATGGAAGATGCGATCGCCGCCGGGAAACCTACGGCTGTAATCAACTCCGGCTTCATCGCCGAGCCGGGTACTGGCGTGTTCCTCTCCACCCAAGAGAGCCGCAGTGATACCGAAGCGATTACCGCTGACATTGTCACCTCTGGCGTCAACGTCATTCTGGGCGCGGGCGAGACGGACTACCTGCCGGAGGGCACCGTGGGCTTCTTCGGGCAGGAAGGCACGCGTACCGATGGCCGCAACCTAATCGAAGAGGCAGAAGGACTGGGCTACACCGTAGTCTTCACCCTCTCTGATCTGCTGAGCGTCGACCCCGGCACCGAAAAGCTGCTGGGCATCTTCGGCGCAGAGGACACCTACAACGACACCTTCGAGGACAACCTGCGGGCTCAGGGGCTTGTGGAGCGCGACGGCGACCTGCAGCTCTACGGCCAGCTGCCGGAGAACCCCAATCCGCCCACCGTGGCTGACATGCTAGAGGTCACCCTGGACCTGGACCTATTCGAAAACGCCACCGACGGCTTCATGATTGTCATGGAGGAAGAGGGCACCGACAACTTCGGCAACAACAACAACGGCGCTGGCGTGGTGGAAGCGGCCCTGCGGGCTGACGAGGCCATCGGCGTCGCCATTGACTACGTGAACAACGTCAACCCCAACACGCTGATTCTGACCGCAGCTGACTCTGACGGCGGCGGCCTTGAGGTGGACGACACCCCCATCACATCCTTTGGGGATCTTCCCGGCGACCAGCTACGGGTGCAGTCTGAACTCGTGTCCTTCGGCCCTGACTCTGACGGCATTGCTGTGCCCCTAGACGGTCAGCAGGGCAACGGCGCTGAGTTTAAGCCCTTCATCACTGGTGTGCCTGACGCGGATGGCGACATTTTCCAGTTCGGCATCACCTGGTCCGGGCTACCAGACGTAGCGGGCAGCATCGTCTCCAAGTCCTACGGCCTCAACTCCGAGCTACTGGGCGCTACGGCGGACAACACCGAGATGTACGCCATTATGTTCGAAACCCTATTTGGGGTCGACCCTGAGACGTTTGCGGCTCAGTCTAGCGACGAATTTACGGTTGAGTCTGGCGTAACCAGCGTCTTCCTGGACCTAGACCTGATTGAGTCGGCCACTGGTCTGGCTTTGACAGGCGTCGATAGCGAGGCTGCGCCCTTCTCTGAGGATTTCCAAGTTGGTTTCGCCATCCACGACGATACCGACTTCAGCTTCACCGCCGATCCCTTTGCTCCCGTGGGCGGCACCATTGAGCATGACGGCACCGTCACGTTCAACGATGCAGTCACCGTGGGCAACTTCTCCATCGGCTTCGATGCAGGCCGCGCCTCTGACACGGCTAGCGGATTCTTCGTTGCTGATACGGTCGAAGGCAATGGCCTAGACATCCTCTTCGACCTTGGCGCACCCGGCGTACTCGAGACCAGTGAGACCGAACTAACTATCGCCGAGGCGGATCTGCTGCTGGCCCCTGAGTTTACAGAGGCACTGGGCTTGTCTGAGCTGACTGGGGCTGATGTGGGCGATGCTCGCGTTGACGCTGTGCTAGAGGTTCCTGAAGAAGTTGCAACTGCTGACTTTGAAGGGCTAGCGGCCGGCACCATCGTTAGCGACCAGATTACTGGCTTCACGGTCGCAACCAGCGGCCCCGAAGCGATGATCTTCGACACGGCTAATCCCACTGGTGGTGACTTTGATCTCGCTAGCGATACCCTGGGCGGCGTGCTGATTCTCTCTGAAGATGGCAACAGCGACAACCCCGACGACAACGCCAACGGCGGCACCTTCCAGTTCACCTTTGACGAGCTGGTAACCCTGGAGAGCATTGGCGTCTTCGACATCGAGCGCGCGGGCATAATCGTTGCCTACGACGAGAGTGGCTCTGTTCTGGGTGTTCAGGAGAGTACGGTCACCGGCAACAACGCCGTTGGCACTGTTGAAATCGGCCTTGAAGGGGTAAGCAGAGTAGACGTCACGCTGGTCAACAGCGGCGCGATCACTGAGCTGACCTTTGCCTAGTTGAATAGGTGAGACAATCGCCAGAGGTGATCTGACCCTTTATTTGACTGAGCTTTAGTAGAGATGCCGCCCTAGTGATTCTGGGGCGGCTTTCTCAGTCTTGGGTGCCACCGGGGAGCTTACGCGATACAGTCAAGCGGATCCTATGTTGCCTAAACGCTCAAACCCCTTCCAATACAAAATCAAATTTGGCTTGCTTTCCCCCATCGCCCTCACTTACCGCCATCATCAGCTCCGGCCTGAACAGCCAGTCGCCCCGATTTAGCGGCTCTTCCGGAAAGTAAAGCTGCGTTGTGAGAATATTCTGATTAGGCGCTTGTACCCGCACGTGGAAATGGCGCGTTCGCCCTGGGTAGATTCCCGGAACGATGGTTTCCAGCCAGTAGCGCCCTTCCCCATCCGTAAACTGGTGCCCTCGAAAGCGATACCCCGCATTGTCATACTGGCCGCGGTCGTCTGTGTGCCAGAAGTCTACCAAGGCATTGGCAATGGGAGTGCAGCTTAGTGAAACCACCTGCCCCGTCAGGATTAAGCGCGTTCCTACCGTGTCTGACACTAGTAACGAGGACCGCTCTGGGGAATCGGGCGTATAAAAAGGCCCTGCAGTAAGGGGTGGGGTTGACTCACCGACATCACAGGCCGGGGTTGGAAGGGCTTGAGGTGGCGTTTGAGCGGATGACGCTTGAGGCGATGGGCTGGTGGCGTCTAATGTCCGGCGACTGCAGGTCGCTAGCGCAAAAGAGCCCAACA
>JBHJHJ010000009.1:0-3472 GCA_050330955.1 Elainellaceae cyanobacterium
GTAGGGCCACTCTTCTGGGATGTGCGCCAGGGTTTGGGCGCTGACAATGATGCCTGCCCCGTAAAGCTTGGTGAGTTTCTCTAGGCGCGCGGCGAGGTTGACGGCATCGGATATGACGGTGCTTTCCATGCGCTCTTCTTCGCCGATGGTGCCCAGAATGAGGCTGCCGGTGTGGATGCCGATGCCAATAGCGATCGCCGCTTCTCCCCCGGCCTGTCGCGCTTGGTTGTATTGGCTCACCTGGCGCTGGATAGAAATGGCGGCCTGGATAGCGTCGTCGGGGGCATTGGGAAAAATGGCCATCACCGCATCCCCGATGTATTTATCGACGAAGCCGCCATACTGCCGAATTACGGGGGACACCTCTGCCAGGTAAGAGTTGAGAAACTCAAAGCTTTCCTTCGGGGTCATCTGTTCTGAAAGGGCCGTGAACGAGCGAATGTCGGCAAACATGATGGTCATATTGGCCTGCTTTTGGTCCCCCAGCTTCACGTCTAAAATGCGATCGCGCCCCAGCAGATTGAGAAACTCGTGGGGGACAAACCGGGCGTAGGCGAGGCTGGTCTTGGAGAGTTCTAGATGGATCTTGATGCGGGCCAGCAGCTCGGCTTGAGAGACGGGCTTGCTGAGGTAATCGTTTGCGCCGGCGGTGAGCCCTTCTACCAAATCGGCCACCTGGGTTTTGGCGGTGAGCATCAGCACCGGCAGCTCTGAAGCTGAGAAGCTTTCCCGCAGGCTGCGGCAGATGTCGTAGCCGCTCATGCGGGGTAGCATCACGTCCAGCAGCACCAGATCGGGCTCTAGGCCATGCTCAATCAGGGCGAATACGTCGGCGCCGCTCTCAGCCTGAATCGGCACGTAGTTGTGCATGGACAGGTGGTTGACCAAGACCTGGCGGTTAATTGGGTCGTCATCCACAATCAGAATTTTGAAGCCTGTGGCCTCGGCTCCCACGGGCTCCTCCTGGCGGAGGTTATCTTTTGAGAGGCTCAGGGGCACATCTGGCAGGAGGTCTTCCTTGGATACCGCCACTTCGTCTTTGCCCCAGCTCGCCTCCACCCAGCCCGAGGCGCTGCGCACCCCCGTGGAGGCCAGCAGCGTCTGGGGCGGCGGGGATTGAGCGGTGACCGTCGCCACGCCTGCGGCCTTATCGCCGGAGACATTGTCTTGGGGGTTGCTTGACGCCGCTGGTAAGGCTTTCGGCAGCGCTATGGGCAGGGTGAAGGTAAAGTGGGTACCGCGATCGCCCGAGTCTACCCAAATACGCCCCCCCTGCAGCTCCACCAGCTTTTTCACAATTGCCAGCCCCAGCCCCGCACCGCCGTAGAGCCTTACGGTGGACCCATCCCCCTGGGCAAAGGGCTCAAAGATGCGATCGCGCACCGCTGGGTCAATGCCGGGGCCGGTGTCTTTGACGGTGACGGCTACAAGCGGTTGGGCCGTCTCATGTACCTCAGGAGAGAGCACTTCGGCCACCACCGAGACAGATCCCTCATCCGTAAACTTAATGGCATTCCCCACCAAGTTGTGGAGAATCTGCTGAAGCTGGGCCTCGTCCACACAGACCTGGGGCAGCGCTTCGGGCACCTGGTTTACCAAAGTCAGCGGCTTACCTTTAATCAATGGCTGGCTCAGGGCCAAAACCACGTCCACCACCACCCGCAGTCCTGTCGGCTTGAGGTAAAGAGTAGGGGTCTGGTTGCGCAGCCGTGAGAAATCTAAAATATCCTGCACTAAACGGGCCAGACGCTCACCGCTAGAAACCACCATGGCTAGGTTTGACCGAGTTTCGGAAGAGAGCTTGCCAGTGGCGCCAGCAATCAGCGATTCAGAAATGCCAATCATGCCGTTGAGCGGCGTCAGCAGCTCGTGGGAGGTATTGGCGAGGAATTCGTCTTTGATTTGGTCGAGCTGCTTTAGCTCTGCGTTTTTGCTCTCTAAAGATGTGAAAGACTGCTGGAGCTGGCGGGCCATGTGCTGAAAGGCCTGGGCCAGCGCCCCGATTTCTCGGGTTTGGGTGGGCCAGTGCTGTTGCCACTGCCGCTCGGTCAGCCCCTGGGCGGCTTCAGCCAACTGCTGCACCGGGCGGGTAATCCAGCGAGAGGTGCGGATTGCAACCAAAGTGGCCAGCGCTAAGGACAGCAAGCACAGCAGCAGCGTCACCCGCGTGTTGTGGTAAATCTGCGCCATGAAATCCGACTCTGGAATCACCACAACCACGAGCCAATCTAGGCCGACGTCCTGAATGGGCAGCACTTCCACAAGCTGACGCGCTCCGTCGACGTCAATGCGAAGCTGGGCGGACTCTGTAATATTGCCCAGGCCACCGAAGCGGTCAACTAGGGCTTGGGTCGTGGTTTGGGTAAGGGGATTACCGCTGTCGATGGCCGGGAGCCGCTGCAGCTCTTCCGCTCCGGCGTCGTTTGTCGCTGTCAAAAACGGCCTTTCTTCAGCGGAGGTGGCAATCAGCTCTCCTGAGCGCTCCACAATAAAGGCCTGCCCCGTCAAGCCCACCTGGAGCTGGCTCAAGAAGTCGCTGATTTGCGCTAGGGTCAGGTCAACCGCCAATACCCCCTGGAGGCGATCGCCCTCAAATACGGGCACCGTTGCCGTGATGCCCAGCAGCGGATACTCTTGCGAAGCAAAAGGATAGACCTCGCTCCAGGTGGGCTCTTGGGTTCGCCGGGTTTTTTCGTACCAAGGCCGTTTCCTGGGGTCGTAGGGCTGTACCCTGAGCACAGCGCCGGGATTGCCCTCGTCGTCTAGGGCTAGGGTACGGCGATTAGGGGCCGTCTGAGCCGTTCGCTCCCAAAAGACAAGCCGCCCGTCGCCCCGCCGCTGGACGCCAAAAAAATCGCCCTCCTCGCTGCCGTAGTAGATGCTGCTAAAGATCTCGGAAAGCTGAAGCTGCCGCCGAAAAATGTCCCGCAGGCTGGCCTGGTCGCTTAAATCTAGGGCGTCGCCCTGAACGAGGGTTTCGTTAATTTGGTGAAACAGGTGCGGGGCATAGAGAAACTTGTCCACGCGCTGCTGGATGCGGGCGGTGGTTTCCTGGCTCACCTGGGAGGCCAGCAGGTTCACCGCCCGCTGCCCATTGAGAAAGGAAAGCCACCCCGTCAAGCCTACTGCCAGCGTAATCTGGGCCACGACTGTGGTGATTAGAACGGTCTGCAGTGAGGGTTTGCGGAGGGGCAGGGGCTGAGGCATTGACAGCTCATTGGGTTGGCACGGTTATGGAGGCAGACCCAAGATGGTGACGATCTATATGTGTTTAGCGTCCTGGAAGCCCCCATCCCTAGCCCTTCCCCCAAGTCTGAGGGAAGGGAACCAGACTCCCCTCTCCCAAGATTGGGAGAGGGTCAGGGGGTGTAGAGCTTTGCTCTTCTCGGAGAGAGGGCCTTCGATACGCTAAACAGATGCACTGCCCTGTCCATGCAAAACGTGTCCCCCAAACAAAAACGCCCAAAAACCG
>JBHJHJ010000010.1:0-15938 GCA_050330955.1 Elainellaceae cyanobacterium
TCCACCACCTGAACCGGCGGCTTGGGCAGGCTACCGTCGGGGTTAAAGCGCACCCGTTTGGGACCCAGCGCCCCCATGTGGAGGTAGGCGGACGCGGCGCCGGGGCCGCCGTTGAACACGAAGGTGAGGGGACGCTGGGGGGTGTCTTGGTTGTCGGCTAAATACGCCACGTGGAACAGCTCGGCCACCGGCTTGTCGCGATCGCGCAAAATCTGCCAGTCGGCGTAGGCGGTGTAGGCGAGAGAGCCGCCCTCAACCGCGAGGGTGTGCTGGGTACGGCTGAATTTGTGGGCTGGCGGGGAAGGGGAGGCGTCTGAAGGATTGGACATGGTTGAGGTACTATTCGAAAGGTGCAGCGCGTCGGAAGCCCGCGTCCTGGACCCGCATTTGGCGGCGCATCTGCCACAATAGCAGCGCCGCGCCTACGCCACAACTCCGCTCTATGGTGACTCAGTCTCAACGCCCCGAACCCGCCTGGCGCAAGATCTTTCGGCTCCTCCGCTGGGACAAGCCCGCCGGACGCCTCATATTAATGATTCCAGCTCTTTGGGCCGTGTTTTTAGGCGCCCACAGCCTCGTCCCTGGCGCCCTGCCGCCCCTGCCCCTGGTACTGGTGATCGTGCTGGGCACTCTGGCCACGAGCGCAGCGGGCTGCGTCGTCAACGACCTGTGGGACCGCAACATTGACCCCAACGTGGAGCGCACCCGCAGTCGGCCTCTGGCCTCACGGGCCCTGACGGTGAAGACGGGCATCGTAGTGCTATTCGTTGCCTTTGCCTGCGCCCTGGGCCTAGCCCTCTACCTCAACCCCCTTAGCTTTCTGCTCTGCGTGCTGGCGGCTCCCGTGATTGTCTTTTATCCTCTGGCTAAGCGCGTGTTCCCCGTGCCGCAGCTGGTGCTGTCCCTCGCCTGGGGCTTTGCGGTGCTGATTAGCTGGAGCGCAGTGGCGGGGCGCCTCTCCATTGCGGCCTGGCTGCTGTGGGAAGCGGTGGTGCTGTGGACCTTGGGGTTCGACACCGTCTACGCCATGGCGGACCGCGAGGACGACCGCAAATTAGGTGTGCGCTCTAGCGCCCTGTACTTTGGACCCCGCGCCTCCCAGGCGGTGGGCCTGTTTTTCTTGGGGACGGTGCTGCTGCTGGCGGCCACGGGCATTGTGCTAGAGCTGAGGGCGGTGTTTTGGCTGACCCTGGCGATCGCCGCCGTGGGCTGGGGCTGGCAGTACAGCAAACTGCGTCGTCCCCGCCTGCGTCCGGCTCTGTACGGTCAAATCTTTCGTCAAAACGTGTACTTAGGCTTTGTGCTGCTGGTAGGGATGATTTTAGGTGCGGTAGTCTAAACGTAAACAGCTCGATGGCATCATTTCAATATCACCTCCAGTCCCGCTGCTCCCACACCCACGCCCGCGCTGGCGTCTTTGAAACCCCCCACGGCCCGGTGGAAACCCCCCGCTTCATGCCCGTGGGCACCCTAGCCAACGTCAAAACCGTCACCACTGAGCAGCTTCAGCAGACGGGGGCCCAGATGGTGCTCTCTAACACCTATCACCTGCACCTGCAGCCGGGCGAGAAAATTGTGTCTCGGGGCGGCGGTCTCCACCGCTTCATGGGCTGGGACGGCCCCATGCTCACCGACTCAGGAGGATTCCAGGTCTTCAGTCTCAGCCAGATGCGCACGATTACCGAAGAGGGCGTCACCTTCCGCTCTCCCCGCGACGGGGACATGATTCACCTAACGCCGGAGCGATCGGTGCAGATTCAAAACACCCTGGGGGCCGACGTGATCATGGCCTTTGACGAGTGCCCCCCCTACCCCGCCACTCGCGAGGAGGTGCAGCGGGCCACCGATCGCACCTACCGCTGGCTGGCCCGCTGCGTTGACGCCCACACCCAGCCCCACCAAGCCCTATTTGGCATTGTGCAGGGAGGCGTCTACCCCGAGCTGCGGCAGAGCGCGGCGCGATCGCTGCTGGAGTTTGAGCTGCCAGGTTATGCCATAGGGGGGGTGAGCGTGGGGGAGCCACCAGAGTTAATTAAAGACATCGTCAAAGCCACTACCCCCCTGCTGCCCGCAGATAAACCGCGCTACCTCATGGGTGTAGGCACCCACCGGGAAATGGCCCAGGCAATCGCCGCCGGCATTGACCTGTTTGACTGCGTGATTCCTACCCGATTGGCCCGCCACGGCAGCGCCATGGTAAATGGGGAGCGGTGGAACATGAAGAACGCCCGCTTTCGGGAGGATTTTACGCCGTTAGACCCGTCCTGCCCCTGCTACACCTGTAGCCGGTTCACCCGCGCCTACCTCAGCCACTTAATCCACGCCAAAGAGCAGCTCGCCCACACCCTGCTGTCGATCCATAACATTACCGAGCTGGTGCGGTTTACGGTGCGCATCCGGGAGGCGATTTTGGGCGATCGCTTTAAGGATGAGTTTGGCCACTGGCTATCTTGACGATGTTGGCCCTAAGCGAAACCGCATTATGGAAAAACCCCCGCAATGACGTGAGGGATGGTGCTGATGAATCAAGGTATTAATTTACAGAGACTCGGATAAACTCTAGGCCCAGCCGTTGGGACAGGCAGTGCCCTGTCCCAACTCAAATCTACCGCAAGGCGCCGCTCTGAAGCGCCATCAAGCCGATGATGCTGAAGCTTGCGATAAAGAGAACCACGCCCATGGAAATAGACTGACCCAAGTGCGGTGTGTTGTTCATCTTAAATTCCTCTTTTTATTATGAATGTGGGTAAACCAACGTAAAGAGAAGATTATCAACTTCGGACCCATGTTCGTCATGTTGCGACTTGAAAATTCATCAATGATAATCTTTCGCAACAATAGCAGCATCAGCGACTAGCAGAATCGGTTCATAGCCCAGTGAATTTGAGCCCCTTCTGCACGACACGAGTCCTCATCAAACGGTTCATTGGACCCGTTTTCCCTCAAGACAGGTTTTCTCTCAAGACCGGTTTCCTTTCAAGACACGATGAAGGCAGGTAGCTCAAAGGACCTTATGGGTATACTCATGCTGCTTGACGTTATCTTCAGTTTTGATAATGCGCTCTGAATTAAGTACCCGCTTTCGCTCTGTTGAGAAATTGAACTCCTCATAGACTGACCCTACCGGAATGTGAGCTTGGGAACTCCCGTTGACTTGGTATGTCCGAACAGCGGCTAGGGCACGAGCTGTAAAATCGTCACAGATTTGAGCACTCTCGGGAAAAGCTGGTGGAAGCTGGGGCGTGCCTTCTTTTAGAACCTCTCCTAGCAGAACGCCGCAGGCTTTGCGGTACGACGTGGGAATTCCTTTGAGTAGAGCCTCTAGGGCCGCTGAAGGAATTGGTTCGATAACTTCGACCTCATGCACTTCACCCTCATCGCGAATGAAGCAGTGCGCTAGCCCTAGGACGAGGTAGCTTTCTGCATGGGCAGAGATGTCAGTAGCTGAAAGATTGGTCATGCTGGGCAGTCCTTTACAAACGGTTGACGGCTGTCATTCTAGCGTGAGTGCTTTGCGCTGTTGCGCTGACCTGTCGCTTAGGGCATTTGCTTGCCCAGTAGATCGGTGGCTTACGGCAAATACAGAGATACTGCAATACGACCGTTACCATTGCGACGGTGGGTTCGCTAACCCTACGAAATACTGCGCTTTCTCGCAAAACTTGAGAGTCATCCGTAGTATCACCTAAATTCACCTCCCTCACCCTAATGGTTAAGTAAACCTTTGTTCAGAGGGACGTTTGGCCGTCTGATACATCGGTCACATAAATGCAGTGAAGCGGGCGTCAATGGAGGCTTCAGCTAGATTTCCGTAGTTTCAACCTCGAACAATGGATACCGATCGCCGTATCAAAGATTATAGGAGTGCATTTACCAAGCCGCTGGCGGGCATTCAGTATTGCGCTGAGAACCGCCAAACCCTTAGACGTTTATAACCATCTTGATCCCGAGGCCTAGAATGGACGCGCACTCTGCTAGAAATCGTCACGCTCTCACCGAGAACGCTCTTTTCCTGAAAACTCCTGAATCTCCAGCATTACCAGTATTTTCCCCCGAAGCTCAGGCGGCTAACCCTGAGGCTAATCGATCTGAAGCATCAAGTGATGCCGTCGTTTGCCCAACCCAAATGTCTGAAATACTGGTTCAGCATGAGGCCAGGCTAGAGCAGTCGTCTCGCACGCGTCAGCGTGCCCTGGAAGAAGCTCGAAAGGGCAACAACATCACGGCGATCGCCCTATTTACCCACCTAATCGCGGTCAACCCCAACAGCGCCACGGATTATAACAACCGGGGCCTAGTCTATTTTCAAAGTAGCTTGATGGAGCAGGCGATCGCCGACTATAACAAGGCGATCGAGCTTAACCCACTGCTCGATCGGGTTTACAACAACCGAGCAAATTACTACGCCCACAGAGGTCAGCTTACAGAAGCCATTCACGACTACGAAACAGCGATTGACCTCAATCCTCACAACGTGCGGGCCTGGATCAATCAAGGCATCACGTTTCGAGAGATGCAGCATTACGACCAAGCCCTCCACTGCTTTGAAGTGGCGCTCAACTTTCGTACCCTAGAAGGCCATATCTATGCAGAGCGGGGACGCACCCGTCATCTTCATGGGGATTGGAACTGCGCCGTTGCAGACTATTATCAAGCCCTACAGCACCTGCCGCTGTCCTGCGAAACTCTGAACCGCCGGTCCTGTCGCCTTCGCCTACAGGTCATTTCCTGGCTCGACGAATTGCTCACGCCGCTGGGCATCCCAGGCCGGAGCGAGGCGAGCCGGTAGGCTTGCTAGCGCTATAGAAATCCCGTTGGCCACTTTGCCTAAGGAACTTTTGGTGTTGAGCCGGGAGAGCAAAGTGGCGATTGACGTTCGATGTCATAGATGCCGCTAGAGTGCATACTGTCGGCGGGTGCGCTATTGGCGATCGCGACGGAGCACAAAGAAAAAAGGCTGGGGAGACTCTTTGTAGTCCATCACGCCCAATACCGTATCCTCGTCCACCTGCTTAAACACGTCGTGGATCGGCAAGTGATCATAGATCATTGTGGCGCTCACCTGGCCACGGTGCTCCATCATCCGCAGCCGCGCTTGGGGATCATCTGTCTTGAGCAACGTATTTAACGCTACATAGAGTGGCTGAGCTGCGTCGCTCTTCGGTAGCGGCATCTGCAGCACCCATTTCATCAAAGTGGGATTAGGGGCTACTTTGTAGATGTTGCCGCTGCCGTCGGAAAACAGCAGAGGATGCACGGCGTCAGGGGTAACGAACTCCTTGCCGTACCACCTAGCGGCTTCTAGAAATCCATCCATGGGGTGGTCAGTGGGAAAACCTGAGCCACGCCATCGCCCCAGCATAAAGGCTAGATCGACAGCGGGTAGGCTGTCGAACAGCGCTAGAGCTTGCTCAGTGGTGGTTTGACCAGACTGCAGGACAGTATTAAATTCGATGGGCGATAAGGCCATGGGGCAGGAAGAAAAGCTTCAAGTCTCATTATGACGTGGGTCATCGCCTGTTGACGTAAAACGGTGATGGGTTGGATGCATCGCCTGGCCCCAATAGGTGAGGAAATCCGAATCTAGGCAGGGAGGCTTTCCCACTGATTACAATCAAATTATTAGCCAAAATTAAATCGGCCACAGCTTTGGCTCCCATTCACTGTATTTATCCACCGAGGCAACTAGCGTTCTATGACTACGATTCTTGAACAGGGCAACATTAGTATTCATACCGAGAATATTTTCCCGATCATCAAGAAGTGGCTCTACTCTGACCATGAGATTTTTCTGCGAGAGCTTATCTCTAACGCGGTCGACGCTATCAAAAAGCTCAACATGCTTGCCCGCACCGGAGAATTCTCTGGGGCAGCAGGCGATCCAGAAATTACCATCGCCATCGATAAAGAGGCCAAAACGCTGTCCATCTCCGATACCGGCATCGGCATGACGGCGGATGAGGTGAAGAAATACATCAATCAGGTGGCCTTCTCTAGCGCTGAGGAGTTTGTGCAGAAGTTTCAGGGCACGGGCGACGAGCAGATTATCGGCCACTTTGGTCTGGGCTTCTACTCTTCGTTTATGGTGGCGAAGCAGGTGGATATCGACACCCTGTCCTACCAAGAAGGGGCGACTCCGGTGCACTGGAGCTGCGATGGCAGTACGCAGTTTGAGCTGAGCGAATCCTCCCGGACGGAGCGGGGCACTACGATTACGCTGACGCTTCAAGACGAGGAGCAGGAATACCTGGAAGCCTCCCGGATTCAGCAGTTAGTGCGCACCTACTGTGACTTCATGCCCTTTCCCATCAAGCTCGATGGGGAGCAGATTAACCGCCAGAAGGCCCCCTGGAAAGAGTCTCCCAGCAGCTTGAAAGGCGAGGACTACCGCGAATTTTATAACTACCTCTACCCGTTTCAGGATGAACCCCTGCTTTGGGTCCACCTCAACACCGATTACCCCTTTGTGGTCAACGGCATCCTCTACTTCCCGAAGCTGCGTCCCGACATTGACGTCACCAAGGGGCACATCAAGCTGTTCTGCAATCAGGTGTTCGTCAGCGAAAACTGCGATGAGGTGATTCCCAAGTTCCTGCTGCCGCTGCAGGGCGTCATTGATAGCACCGACATTCCGCTGAACGTTTCCCGCAGCTTTTTGCAGAACGATCGCACTGTACGCCGCATTGCGGACTACATTGCGAAAAAAGTGGGCGATCGCCTCAAAGAACTCTACCGCGACGACCGTGCCCACTACATTCGCTGCTGGCAAGATCTGGGCACATTCGTCAAGTTTGGCTCGCTGAACGACGATAAGTTCAAAAAGCAGGTAGAAGACATTCTGGTCTACCGCACAACGGCTAAGCTGGGTGCGACTGAAGCTGCCGAAGGGGAAGCTAAGGTAGAAGTGCAGGCCGAAGAGGGCGACGCGTGGGAGTCGGTATCCGAGAGCACCCCCGCCGTCACTGACGAGGCAGGCTTCTCCTACACCACGCTGAAGGAATACCTAGAGCGCAACAAGGAGCGCCACGAAAACCGCGTCTTCTACTGCACCGACCCGTCGGCCCAAGCCACCTATGTAGAGCTGCACAAAGGCCAAGGGCTAGAGGTCTTGTTTCTTGACTCCTTCATCGACACCCACTTCATTAGCTTCTTAGAGCGTGAGCACGCTGACGTCAAGTTCTCCCGCGTCGACTCCGAGCTGGATGACACCCTGATCGACAAGGATAAGGAAGACGAAATCGTCGACCCTGCTACCAACAAAACCAAGAGCGATCGCATCAAGGAGCTGTTCGAGCAGGCCTTGGGTAACTCGAAGGTGAACGTCAAAACCCAGGCCCTTAAGGCTGACGATGCGTCGGTGCCCCCTGCCATGGTGCTGCTGCCCGAGGCGATGCGCCGCATGCGTGACCTGACCGCCATGATGCAGCAGCAGGTGGCGGAATTCCCCGATGAGCATGTGCTGATGGTGAATACGGCCCACCCGCTGGTGAAGAACGTGCTGGAAATGAGCCAGGGTGCCATCATCACGGGCGGTGGGGAGTCTCCCTCCGCTCAAATGGCGAAGCTGCTCTGCCGCCACATTTACGATTTGGCGCTGATGGCCCAGAAGGGCTTTTCGGCCAACGACATGACGGCCTTTGTAGAGCGATCGAACCAGGTGTTGACCCAATTGACGAAGAATTAGATTGGCACCATAGGGTTTATGTCACTTTGGGGGCGCACTTCTGTGCGCCCTTTGTTGGTTTGAATTATGTCCAACGGCGGACACATTAACGTCAGCCCATTCTACTAGGGTAAACGGCCTTTTTTCATATCTCATCCCGCCCGATTCCACCGGGGCGAACGGCCTGATTCCACAGCGAACGGCCCGATTTCACAGGGGCGAACGGCCGTTCGCCCCTACAGGGGTTCGTTTTGGACGGCGATCGCGTCTGCAATGATAACTGGCTTTCCTTCGTACTCGCTCAATCTTGGGTCAAGCTGCGTTCCATAGGTTTGCTGGATCTCCTCAACCGAAAGCCGCTGCAGCACCCCAGTCACCTGCAGATCGATTTCTGATTCATCGGGCAGCTCAACCGGCGATCGCGCCGCGTTTATCACCAGCAGTTCTGGGCTAGTGAATAGGCTCTCTTCTTGCATAATGAATGCAGCAGGCCCTACCATCCCTTGCACAATGCCTCTGACAGTAACACGCTCTCCAAGGTACTGCTGTGCCTCCTCTTCCGTCAGTCCAGTGACTCTTTGACTGCCCTGACGGTTAAATAGACCGCGTACGCCTCCTTCACAGGCGGGTAATAGCGTAGCTAGGCTGATGAGGGCAACGATGCCGACGCGCTGAATTTTGGGGCCTGAAATGAGCTGTTGCATAAAGATTTGAGGACGCCATTCGGGGCAGATTTGCAATGGAGTATAGCTCATTCCCATGTTCAGGCGTACAGTTACTCGCAGAATCTACCTAACCTTAGGATAGATTTTATGGGTAGGGTCTGTAGGTACGCTATGGGTATAGAGAGTAACCCCAGTTTAGAATAGTCTCCAAGCCAAGCCGATAGAAAAGCGATGGTTAGGTATTTTTTTGACTATCCAACCAGGAATGTCCACTTAAGCGCTGACGAGCCGAAGCGTGATGTAATTTTGCACAGGCTCAAATCATACTTCTCGTAGAAAAAATCAGCTTCTTCACCTGAAGGAGGTTTATTTGTGGCTCAGTGAGTTGCAAATTAATCTTGCTTTGAGGGCTGAGGCATAACAGCGTGTGTGTATGCTCCGCTTCGCTTCTGGGATCTTCGGTTCCGCACCGTTCGCACTGCGTAGCGAAGCCATTAAACGTCCTTAGCGACGCGGCCAACCCTATAAGTAGCCTGACAGAGACCAAGCCTGAAATCTAAAGAAACGCCCCTTAGGCGGGAATACAATGTCTCCGTTTCTAATGGCCTTGTCTTCAGTGACGTCACGTCTGGCGCCTGAAATAAAGCCTTTGGTTTTGGATGCCATGCGGCCCTAGCGCTGGGGTACGCGGGTACTCCAATGAGCCAGAACACCCCTCTGCAAAAGACCGTCAAAATGCCTATATTTAATCTTATTTTTCTTGCAGCCCGAATGATTCCCCATGGGCATTGCTACCTCTGGCAAACTAATCTCGTTGCGCTACATGTTGCCTCCGATGCGCTGATTGCGATCGCCTACTACTCTATTCCGCTAGCCCTCGTGTCTCTGGTGTTGAGGCGAGACGATCTGCCGTTTAACTGGGTATTCATGCTGTTTGGGGCCTTCATCTTGGCCTGCGGCACCACCCACCTTATGGGCATCTGGACCCTGTGGCACCCAGACTACTGGGTGTCTGGGCTGCTTAAAGGGGCAACGGCTATGATGTCTGTCGTGGCAGCGGCGACGCTTATTCCGACGATTCAGCAGGTGGTAAAACTGCCCCGGCTGATGGACATCGAAACGATGAATCAGCGGCTACGCCAGGAAATCGAGGAGCGGAAGCGGGTCGAGCAAGCGCTATCTAGGGAGAAAGAGCTGGCCCAGGTGACGCTGCAGTCTATTGGCGACGCAGTCATTACTACGGATGCGGCGGAAAATGTCGCCTATCTTAACCCAGTGGCTGAGCATCTCACCGGCTGGTCACTGGCGGAAGCTATGGGAGTGCCGCTCTCACAGGTGTTTACAATTATCGATGAGTCCACACGCCAGCAGATTGATAGCTCCGTTAGCAAAGTGCTGCACACCGGGCAAGTGGTTGAGCTTACCAACCACACCGCTCTGATAGCCAAGGATGGTGGTGAGTTTAGCATTACCAACTCAGCGGCTCCTATCAAGGATGGAGATGGCACTATCCTGGGCGTGGTGCTGGTGTTTCACGATGTCACCGAGTCCCGCGCACTGTCTCAGCGGCTCGAATGGCAGGCGTCCCATGATGAGCTGACGGGTTTGAAGAACCGGCGCCATTTTGAGCGATCGCTTAAGGCTTTGATTGAGACTCCGAGGCGAGAAAATATTCTTTGCTATCTCGACCTCGACCAGTTCAAAATTGTCAATGACACCTGCGGCCACGCGGCGGGAGATGAGCTGCTTAAGCAGGTTGGCGCCATTTTGACCCACCACGTCCGTACCGCTGACGTGGTGGCCCGCTTGGGCGGAGACGAGTTTGGCATTCTGCTGAGCCACTGCCCTTTGGAGAACGCCCGGCACGCTATGGATCTCATTCGTCAAGCCATTCAAGATTTTCGCTTTGTCTGGCAGGATAAGACCTTCGGCATCGCCGTAAGTATCGGGGTGGTAGAACTCGATGACGGCATCGACAACTTAGCCGATGCCCTAGGCGCTGCTGACGCCGCTTGCTACGCCGCTAAAGAGCGGGGCCGTAATCGCCTCTACCTCTACCGGGCTGATGATCAGCAGCTCTCTGAGCAGCGCAGTCAGCAGGAGTGGATTACCCGCATTCAGCGTGCCCTGGATGAGAATCAGTTTCAGCTCTACCAGCAGCCTATTGTCCCAGCGTCTTTGGTACAGGGCAGCGAAATGCACCACTACGAAATTCTGCTGCGCTTGGTGGATGACACCGGCAGAATTGTGCCCCCTATGGCGTTTATTCCCGCTGCAGAGCGCTATGGGCTGATGCCTGCCATTGACCGCTGGGTGATTCGGGCGTTCTTTTCCCAGGCTGAGCAGCTCCAAAATGCAGCAGTTCTGTCGCGATCGCAACCTGCGATAGGAGCTGGTTTCTACACCATTAACCTCTCTGGTGCAAGCGTCAACGACGAACAGTTCCTGCCCTTCCTCAAGCGAGCCATCGAAGGCAGCGCAGTTTCGCCAGAAGCCCTGTGCTTTGAGATTACCGAGACTATTGCGGTGTCAAACCTCAACAAGGCCCGCGAGTTTATCTCTGAGATTAAGGCCCTAGGCTGCTCCTTTGCCCTGGACGATTTTGGCAGTGGTATGTCGTCATTTGGCTACCTGCACCACTTGGCCGTCAACTATGTCAAAATCGATGGCTCGTTTGTGCGCAATTTGGTGAGAGACGACGTCAGCACCTCGATTGTGGAGGCAATCACCAAAATCGCTCACTCCATGGGGCTAGAGGCGATCGCAGAGCAGGTGGAAGATTTGGAAACTCAGCGTAAGCTGAAGACCTTAGGGGTTGACTATGTGCAGGGTTACGCCATCGGTAGACCAGCGCCGTTGGTAGGGACCGCTCATTGCGTTGGCCCAGCGGCTTAGGACAGCGCCTAAGTCTTGGCGTCTTGTAGACCCAGATGACGCGGTAGGATCAACACGCTCCCCCCCAACCGCGACGTTTTACTGCAAGTTCTACCGCGACGCTATGGCATCACCGGCCCCTGATCATGCTCCCCGTATCCTCCACCCTCTGATGGGATGCGACCTCAATACCCTTTTGACGGTTAGCGCCAGCAGCGGGGCCGTCGCGCCTCGATTTATTCCCCATTTGTCGCTGGCGATCGCCACTGCTCTGGCCCGCCTCCCGGTGACCGCGATTGAGAACTGGAAGCTCCAACGTAGGACGACCGATAACCTGTCAGAGCGAGCGGCCCCGATTTTCATCGTGGGCCACTGGCGCAGCGGCACCACGTTTTTGTATGAGCTGCTGTGTCACTCCCAGCAGTTTGCCTATGTCTCCCCATTTTCCACTGGTCTGCCGTGGGAATTTCTCACCTTGGGGGCTCTGCTGCGCCCCTTGCTAACGCAGGCCCTGCCGGCGGACCGCTTCATCGACGGCATCCAGGTCACCCCCAGCTCGCCTCAAGAGGATGAGATTGCCTTGGCTAACATGCAGTCGCTCTCTTTCTACCACGGCCTCTATTTCCCTGCTCAGCTTCAGCAGCACTTTAACCGGGGCATTTTCTTCGACGGCTGCACGACTGAGCAGATTGCGCATTGGCAACAGGCGGTGACTCTGTTCTTCCGAAAGCTGCAGCTTGAAACTCCAGACAAGCCGCTGCTGATCAAAAATCCGGTCTACACTGCCCGGGTGGCGATGCTGCGGCAGATGTACCCCGACGCTAAGTTCATCCATATTTACCGCAATCCCTACGTCGTCTTTCAGTCAATGCGCAATTTCTACCGCAAGCTGCTGAACCAGCTTGCCCTCCAGAAGTTCGATGCTGGTGCCATGGCTGATTTAACTGATGCATTAACGCTGCAGAGCTACCCCCGTATGATGGACGCCCTGCTGCGGGACGTTTCCGACCTGCCGTCAGCGCAGTATGTCGAGCTGCGGTTTGAGGATTTTGAGCAGGATCCGGTGGGCCACGTTGAGGCCATCTACCGGCAGCTGGGGCTGGGGGAATTTGACGCCGTCCGCGATCGCTTTGTGCAATATCTGGAGGCAAACCGCCGGTACCGAAAAAACCAGTATCGATTTCCGCCCGAGGACAACCAGCGCGTCTACGCCTGCTGGCAGACGTTTATCGATCGCTGGGGCTACGCCCCAGAGGGCTAAATGCCGTGGCTCTTTCCAATCACCCAGTGCCGCCTGAAGAAGCGCGCGAGCTGAGATTCGGCCAGCGACAGGTAGATGGGGCGACCGTGGGGGCAGGTTTGGGGCTGCCGGGTTTGCTGCCACTGCGCTACTAACGTCTGCATTGCGGGCAGGTCAAGGGGTGTACCATTGCGAATGGCGGTGCGACAGGCAGTAGCGACGATGGCGGCTTCGGGGTCTCCCTGGCTGAGTTCCTGTAGCGCCTCGGCGCAGTCGGGGCGGTCTGCCAAGGCCTGGGGAACAGTGCGAACGGTCCAGATGTCTTCCCCGAAGCGCTCTATATCCACATCGATTTGGCGCAGCCGCTCCGCCTGGGCGTCCGACAGGCGTTTCAACAGGAGCGGCTGCGCCAGCGTGACGGTCTGCCAGCGATCGCAAAGCTGTTCGTAGATCACCCGCTCGTGGGCGATGTGCTGCTCAACTAGCCAGACCCCATTGGGATGCTCCACCAAAATGTAGGTGTTATGCACTTGGGCCAGGACGGTCAACGGTAGCAGCGGCCAGGCTGGTTCATCCTCGCGGCTGCCGTTTTGCTCCGCTCTGGCGTCGTAGGTTCCGCCCGACTCGGCCGCTGCCAGCAGCGGTGACGTGCGCGGGATGGGGCTGTCGGCGGCATCCATAAGTCCCTGCCGCAGGGCTGCGGCGATCGCGGCTTTGATTTGCTCACGCCACTGGTCCATATGTCGCAAGTGAATTTCGCTTTTGGCGGGGTGGCGGTTCCAGTCTACTAGTGTTGGGGCGACGCGCAAGTGCACGGCGCAGATGGGGTAGCGTCCCCGCGGTAGAGTCCGGTGAAACGCCCCTAAGATGGCCTGCTCCAGCGGCGGACACTGCACGACACGGCCATTGACGGCGACGCTGATCCAGTCGGGGCGGTGTCGATGGCGACGATCCGGCAGCGCGAGTACCAGTTGACACGGCGCTTCGCTGCAGGCGCTGTCGAGCACAGTTTGATTGAGGTAAGCGTCATTGGTCCAGAACTGCTCGACCAGGTCAGCGCTGGGGAGCCGCAGCAGTTGAGCTATGACCTGGGCCATCGTGCCGGGATAGAGGGTGAACCAGGGGCGTTGACCACAAGACCGGCCCAAAAGGTCAATGCCTTGATACACCTGCCAGGTGAGTTGAGGGTGGCACAGCGCTAGGGTACAGATAGTGCGCTGCACCTGACGCATCTGTTGAGCCTTAGCCGGGAGGGCTTGGCGTCGCGACTCTAGCCGCTGAAAGAGGCGCTGCACGGTAACTACCGTTCCAGGGGCGATCGCCGCGGGCTCAACCGCTGCAGGGAGCCCCCGCTCGTCATACTGGACCCGCCATCCCTGATTAGCCCCCGGCTGGTAGCTGCAGATCTCCAAGTCGGAAAGCTGGGCCAAACTGTGCAAAGCTTCCCCCCGGAACCCCAGGCTGGCAATTTGGCGCAGATCTTCGGCGCGGTGAATCTTGCTCGTGCTGTTGGCGGTGGCCGCTTGCTGCAAGTCCTGCTTGGAGAGGCCGGTGCCGTTGTCAACCACCTGAACCAACCAGCGATCGATATCTACGCTGACGGTAAGGCGGGTCGCCCCAGCGTCGATGGCGTTTTCAGCTAGCTCGCGCACCACAGCCGTAACTGAGTCAATTACCTCCCCGGCGGCAATCAAGTGCACGACGTGTTGGGGTAGGGACTGGATCAACGGCGCTGACATAACCAAAGTTAGGAGAGATGCACAGGTTCGCGGATAAACGTGGCGTGCAGCATGCGCAGCGCCCTGCTTCTGTACTATCCTATCGAGGATGCTTCAGATTGAGGGCTCCTGTGCCCACCATGTCCAGCGCCCGCCATGTCCAGCTACGACGCGATTTATCACATTGTGCGGCAAATTCCGCGGGGTCAGGTGGCCACCTATGGCCAAGTGGCCGATCTAGCCGGTTTGCCAGGACGGGCTCGCCTCGTCGGCTATGCCCTTCACCGCGTCGATACTCCAGATGCTGACATTCCTTGGCATCGCGTGATCAACGCCAAGGGCGAGATTTCCTACTCCGCCCTGAGGCGCGGGGGCGATTATCTCCAGCGATCGCTCCTAGAAGAAGAAGGTGTGGCGTTTACGTCAGCTGGAAAAGTTAACTTTCGGCAGTACCTCTGGCGTCCCATAGCGTAGTCGCTTCATTTAGTGAGAAGCGCAAGCCACCGCCACCTGGTTACGCCCTTTAGATCTGGCGCAGCGCAGCGCAGTCTCAGCCGCCTCAACCAGCGCAGAGGGATCGGCTTCCTGCCCTGGAACCAGGCTGGCTACCCCTACTGAGATAGAGACATTGCTTAGGTTTGAGCGAATTCTCATTGTCTCAGCTAACCCTGTTGCCCCCTCTAAATCTGTGCTGGGCAAGATACAGGCAAATTCATCTCCACCGTATCGAGCCAAACTATCGCCAGCGCGCTTCGAGATGGCGATGAACATGTTGGCAAGGTCGCGCAGCAGCATATCCCCCCCCGTACGACCTTTGCTCTCATTGTAGGTTTTGAAGTGGTCAACGTTGGCCAAAATTAGGCTCAGCGGCTCCTGTCGTCTGACACAGCGTCGCCACTCTTGATTCAGGACACGATTGAAGCCCCGACGATTGTAGATGCCTGTGAGTTCATCGGTAACCACCTGATGCTGAAGCAGATGATTTTCTGCCTCGAGGGCCGTGATACGGGCCAGCAGCTCTTGAATTACGCTGGAACCAGAAGGCTGATTGGGAACATTGGAGCACGTCGGCATAGCGAACCTTCCTTATCATGACCGTGATGATTCATTCTAAAGTTCATCGGCTTAGGTAAACCCGCACCGTCGATAGAATTGCCCTGTGAGCAGACCGTATCCAGCGTTTACGACATCCTACAGTCACAACGGCATACAGTCACGACAGCGTACAGTCAACTCAATTATCCCCGAATAGAAAGCACATTTAAATCTGAGGCATCTCCAGTTACAGTAATGCCGCGATCGTTTGCCGCCAGGTGCCGCACAATTTTATAGATGATTTCGATTTGATCGCCTGCACCAGCTTTAGCTGCCAAGTCGGAAAGTGATAAAGCGCCGGGGGCAGCCCTAAGCACCTCAATCACCTGTGTTTGCAGCGCCAGAATAGAGGCGGCAGCTTTCTTGCCGGCCTCGACGCCCGGCTGGTGATAGGCATTGATATTTACCAGCGAAGCATAAAAGCCAACAGCGCGATCATAGAGGGCAATCAGCGCTCCCACTGTGTAGGGGGTTACGGTGGGGATGGTTACGGTGAGCGAATCGCGATAGTTTTCGTATAAGGCCTGGCGGGTGCCCTGCAGCAGCCCCGACAAATAGTCGCCGCTAGTGACCCCTGGCTCAACCTCTATGGGATTGTCCTGTCCGTCTTCTAGAACCTCGATGAAGGTGACAAAGAAATTGTTTACCCCTTCTCGCAGCTGCTGCACATAGGCGTGTTGATC
>JBHJHJ010000011.1:0-6168 GCA_050330955.1 Elainellaceae cyanobacterium
TCCAGCGGCGCCGCGTCTTCCCCACGGGGCAAAACATTGGTCGATAGCGACTTGATCACCACATACAAAATCGGCACCACAAACAGACTCAGCAGCGTGGCCACAAACATGCCGCCAAACACCGCCGTCCCTAGAGAGTGGCGGCTGGCAGCGCCCGCTCCCGTGGCAATCACCAGCGGGAAAATACTGCTGAGAGTGGAGATTGCCGTCATCAAAATCGGTCGCAGCCGCTGCCGGGAAGCTTCCAGCGCCGCCCTAACAATGGAGTAGCCCTCGCAGCGCAGTTGGTTGGCAAACTCCACAATCAGAATCGAGTTCTTACTCGATAGGCCAATCAGCATCACCAGTCCAATCTGGCAGTAGACATCGTTCGGCAATCCCCGCATCTGCTGCGCCAGCAGCGCCCCCAGAATCGCCAGCGGCACCGCGAACATAATTACCGTCGGGTCCACGTAGCTCTCGTACTGGGCCGCTAGCACCAAGAACACAAACACCAATCCAAGGCCGAAGATAATCGGCGCCTGCCCCCCCGATTCAATCTCTTCTAGGGAGGTGCCCGACCACTGGTAGCCCACACCCGGGGGCAGCACCTGATCCGACAGAGACGCCATGGTTTCCAGCGCCACTCCGGAGCTAGTGCCCGGGGCGGCGCTGCCGTTGATTTCAATGGAGCGGAAGCCGTTGTAGTGGGTAATAGACTGCGCCCCAGTTTGATTTTCGGTGGTGAGCAGGTTACCTAAGGGAATCATTTCGTCCCGGTTGGAGCGTACATAAAGCCGGTTGACGTCTTCTGGGTTAGTGCGGAAGGGTTCATCCGCCTGCACATAGACCCGGTAGGTGCGCCGACCTAGGTTGAAATCGTTGACGTACTGAGACCCGAGATAGGTTTGCAGGGTGTTAAATATCTCGTCCACATCCACGTCCAGCGCTTTGGCCCGGTTGCGATCGACCCGCAGCTCAATCTGAGGGTTGCTGGCAGCGTAGGTGGTAAACACCCCCTGCAGACTCGGATCTTCGTTAGCGGCCCCAATCAACTGCTGGGAGATCTGGACGAATTGGTTGAGGTCCAAATTGCCACGCCGATCCTGCAGGCGGTACTGAAACCCGCTAAAGGTGCCTAGACCCTGGATAGCGGGCGGGTTGACCGCAAAAGCCTGAGCCTCCGTGATTTGGAATAGGGAGCCCTGAACGCGGTTGATGATCGCCTGAACCGATTGGGAGGGGTCGGTGCGCTCGGACCAGGGAATCAGCGGCGTAAACACTACGGCGCTGTTGGCGGTGTTGCCGCTAAAGCCGAAGCCGCCCACGGCAAAGGTAGCCCGCACCTCTGGTAGCGGAAGGTAAAGCTCTTCAATTTGTTTCACCACGTCACTGGTGTAATTGAGACTGGCGCCTTCTGGGCCGCGCACGATAGTGATGAAGTAACCTTGGTCTTCGTCGGGCAAGAAGGCCGAGGGCACGGCGGTGTAAAGCCAGGCCGTGGCTGCCAGCAGCGCCACAAAAGCGCCGAGCACCACATACTTCCAGCTCACCAGAAACTCTAGAGCACCGCTGTAGCGATCGCGAATCCAGTCCAGCATCCGGTTAAAGCGGGAGAATACGGCCCCCAGCGGCCCGCCCATGGGGGGCTGACGGCGCAGCAGCAGGGCCGACAGCCCCGGCGTTAAAGTGAGGGCGTTGAAGGTGGAGAGGGCGATCGCGAAGGCGATGGTGAGGGCAAACTGGCGGTACAGCGCCCCAGTGGTGCCAGGGAAGAAGGCTACTGGCACAAACACCGCCATCAGCACCAGGGAGGTGGCAATCACCGCCCCGGTGAGGGACTGCATCGCCGTAATGGCGGCCTGCTGCGGCGTCATGTTGCGCTGCTGAATGCGGGAGGAGATTTCCTCTACCACCACAATGGCGTCGTCCACCACCATCCCGGTGGCCAGGGTAAGGCCGAACAGCGTCAAGCTATTAATAGAAAAGTCGAAGATCTTCACAAAAGCGAAGGTGCCGATCAGCGCTACGGGAATCGTGACCGCCGGGATCACCGTCGTGCGCCAGTCCTGCAGAAACACGAAAATGACTAGCACCACTAGCCCCACGGCCTGGATCAGGGTGACAATGACGCGGACCAAGGACTGCTCTACAAAGTCGGTGGTGTCAAAGCCCACATCATAGGTGAGGCCTGGGGGAAAGTCCTCCGCCAGCTCTTCCATCGTGGACTTCACACCCCGAGCAACGTCCAAAGCGTTACTGCCGGGGATTTGATAAATCCCCAAACCCACCGCCTCGTTCCCCCGGAAGCGCAGGAAAGTATTGTAGTTCTCGGCCCCTAGCTCTACCCGGCCCACGTCGCGAATTTTCGTCAGGCCACCGGTTTCGCTGGTGGCCAGCACCACCTCCTCAAACTCCTCAGCGCTGCGCAGGCGGCTGACGGCCCGCAGGTCTATCTGGTAGCGCTGGCTCTCCTCAACGGGGGCTTGGCCAATACGACCAGCCCCCACCTGAATATTTTGCTCCCGCAGCGCGTCGACCACATCCCCAGAGGTCAGCCCCCGGCTTGCCAATCGGTTGGGGTCCAGCCAAACGCGCATGGCGTATTTGCGCTCGCCAAAGATTTGCACATTGCCCACACCGTTGACCTGCTTGAGGGTGTCGACCAGGTAGAGGTCGGCGTAGTTGCTTAAAAAGGTGCTGTCGTACTCCCCATCTTCAGAAAATAATCCAAAGGCTAGCAGAATGTTGCTCGACTCCTTACTCACGGCTACACCCGTGCGGGTGACCTCTTCGGGGAGCTGGGGCTCTGCAATTGAGACTCGGTTTTGGATGTCCACCGCCGCAATGTCCTGGTCCCGCTGGGGGCCAAAGGTGGCGGTAATGCTGCTGACGCCGTCGTTAGAGCTAGAGGAGGTCATGTAGCGCATCCCCTCCACCCCGGTGATTTCCCGCTCTAGCACCGTCGTGACCGCGTCCTCCACCGTGCGGGCGTCGGCACCAATGTAGTTGGTGGTGACGGTCACCTGTTTGGGGCTGATGTCGGGGTACTGGGCAATGGGCAGCGTCGGCACGGCGATCGCCCCCACCAGCAAAATGATGAAGGCGCAAACGGAAGTGAAGACGGGACGCTTAATGAAGTATTCGACAAACATAATTTGTAAGGATGGAGAGACGCGTCGATCGGCGGAGTCTAGCCTGCGGGAGGGCCGCCCGGCGGCGGGGCTTCGGTGGTGATGGCGGCGCCGTCAGAGAGGTTGAGAATGCCAGAGACTACGATGGTTTCTCCGGCGTCGACGCCTTCTGTCACCTCGTAGCTGTTGCCCTGGATGCTCCCTAAGGTGACCTGGCGCTGTTCCGCCACCATCTGGGTTTCCCCGTCTTCAGTGGTTTCAGACTGGGCCACGTACACAAACGTCTGTCCCCCGAGCCGAGTGATGGCGGTGGTGGGCACCAGCACCCCCGGCTGCTCGCTCCAGATGACGCGGGTGATCACCCGCTGGTCGTCCTGCAGGCCCACGGCGTTATTGAAGCTGGCCTTGGCCAAGATAGACTGGGTGGCGGCGTTGACCTGGGGGGAGACAAAGCTGATGCTGCCTGAGGCGATCGCGTCTTTGTTGGGGCCAACTACGATTTCCACCGGCAGCCCGGTGCGGAGGCGATCGCGGTACTCAATCGGAATTTCCAGATCTATTTCTAAAACTTCGTTTTGAGTAATTGTGGTGAGCGCATCTCCAGCGTTGACATAGTCTCCCAGCTTCACGGGCACATCGCCCACGATACCTGTTATGGGTGAAGTGACCTGCTTATCGTCTAGGTCAGCCCGCACCGCATCGGTTTGCGCCCGTGCCTGAGCCAAGGACGCTTCGGCCTGACTCACTTCCTGCTCAGCCGCCGCAATTCTTTCGTTGATGGCATTCAAGAGTCCCCGGGCGGCGCGGCGATCGCGATCCACTCGGTCTAAGTCTTGCTGGGCCAGAGCGCCGTCGGCGACGAGGGTCTCGGTCCTGGCATACTCTGTATTCTGCAGATCTAGTTCGGCCTCAAGCTCCACCTTCTCAGCGTTCAGCGCCCGGACTTCAGACCGGGACGTGCTCAACGCGGCCTGAGACACATTTTCATTGGCCTGCGCCGCGCTCACCTCGGCTTGGTCACGGTCAGGGCTGAGCTGAACGACGATATCCCCTGCCTGCACGGAATCCCCCGACTCCACGGAAATTTCAGTAATGCGGCCCTCAATCTCAGGGCGCAGCGTCACACCCTGAGGCGCATCCAGCACGCCAATAAATTCAGCGCTATTCTCGACGATCTCAAGCTCCAAATCCTGTAGCTCAACTAGGACTTCCATCGGCCCCATCTGCTGTGGGCCACCTCGGGAGGCTAGCATTCGCCACAGGAAAAACCCACCCCCTGCCAGCAGTAGGAGTAACAGGAGCCCCCAAAGCCAGGGGCGCCCATCAGCCTGAGCCTGACGAGTTTGAGGCTGCGATTCCTGCAGCGTCTGAACTTGAGAATCTGAGGACGATGCCATGATATCGAAAGCGTAGGGTGAATACAGAGCGGGTCTGGATGCAAAGTTAAACGGGGAGAATAGTCAGGGTGCCGTCTACCGTATGAGGATTACATTAGTCGAGCCATTGGCCACCAGACGTGGCGCTAGCCTAATGCATAATCAAATCAGCCAGTCTGGTTATTCTGAGGTCAGTAACCGCTTTGTGCAACTTATAAGAACGCAAGAATAAAAGGCAAATAAATGCCCTCTCATAATTGAGTATCTAGGTTAAAGTCAACCTTTTTATCAGTATTAAACCTTCAATAAAATGCAGATACGCCACCTAGGGAAAGAGCCAGCTTCCTGCAATATTAAATCAATCTCAAGCTATAAACCAGCTTATGCTGTGGAACTGAGCCTAAGCGACAACTGTGGCGATCGCCATTCTCCAGAGCTGGGCGCTCGCTGGAAACCTTGTCACGCACTCAAGCGCAACATTCAATCAAATTGTGGTGGACAATTGCTCAAGTGGCCTAATGTGTTGGGTCTATCTTCTCTGTTAGGGCGCGATCGTGCCTCATGCCATCGGGTGATCCCAACTCCGTGGGCAGCTTGCCCGTACGAATATGTAAATCCCGTTGTGGAAAGGGAATTTCAATCTCTTTCTGGGACAGTTGCTCAAAGATAGCAAAGTAGAGGTCGCTCTTAATCAACGGCTGTCGATTTGGCTCCATAATCCACACCAGCAGCTCAAAATTTAGAGCACTATCTCCAAAGCCCTTAAAGAAGACCTGGGGTGGCGGTATCTTCACCACACCAGACTGATCGCGCCCCGCTTCGAGCAGTACCTCGCGCACGAGCTTGGGGTCAGCGTTGTAGGACACCCCTACAGGGATGGCGATGCGGGATAGGGGATTTTCATGACTCCAGTTGATGACTTGATTTTCCAGGAAGTAGGAGTTTGGAACGATGACTGAAATCTGGTCGAGGGTTTTGATATGGGTGCTGCGAGCGCCAATTCGGTTCACGATGCCGACAAATTCTCCAACTTCCACAAAGTCCCCAACTTGGACAGGGCGCTCGAACAGCAGCACCAGACCGCTGCTGAAGTCGCGGGCAATATTCTGCAGACCGAAACCGATACCAAAGCCCAGAGCGCTGGCCAGCAGCGTGAGCGAACTGAGGTCTAGTCCCCACACCTGCAGCAGCACAATGCTGCCAATGGCGATCAGCGTGTAGCGACTCAGGGTTGCAATCGCCGCCTGGGATCCAGAGCTGAGCCCCGCGATTTTCAGCACCCGCGATCGCAGCAAGTTGGAAAGCAGACGGGCACCAATCACGACCCCTACCAGAGCGCCTACCAAAATCAGCAGGTCGACCACAGAATAGGCATTGTCTGCCAGCGGAAAAATAGGAGATGTAAAGGTGCTGAGTACCCGGCGCCCAATGGTGTAAGTCGGACCACTAACGTCAGGGAAACGATTGATAGCGTAGATAATGGCGGCAACCACCAAACCGATTCGCGCCAAGATTAGTCCAAGCCCCGCCAGTAGGTTCAATAGCTGCGGCAGGGACGGGTCGCTGGCCTTGCCAGACACTAAATCGCGGACCTGCTGAAACAGATGGGACGCGATGCGCTCTTGGAAGCGGCGGGTCCACCAGTAAAGGGCAGCGGCAAGGCTCAACACGATCCCGGC
>JBHJHJ010000012.1:0-43654 GCA_050330955.1 Elainellaceae cyanobacterium
GGCCAACCTAGCGCACATCAGCCTCGATCGCACCACGTTCATCATTGCCCACCGCCTCTCCACGGTTCGCCACGCCGATCAAATCAATGTGATCGATAACGGCATATTGGCAGAAATTGGAACCCATCAGACCTAGATGGACAAGAGCGGCCTGAAACACCACTTGGAGCAGCAGCAGCTACACCACTAACAGTCCAACCGCCCAATACATAAACTCACAAGACATGATAAGTGAGTAGCCACAATTAAACGAAAGGGAGAGCGACCTCCAGCGTATCTGTTTAGCGCCTTTGATTAAGAGGCGGTACGCTTTGGTCTTACCCCCCTCAATCCCCCCTTGGAAAGGGGGAGAACTTAAGCTTCCCCCCTTTCCAAGGGGGAGTTAGAGGGGGTAATCCGAGACGCTAAACAGATACCCCCCGCCGGGGCCGCTCCTCTGACAGCTACGTTTACTGACGAAACGCTACTTAGCTCTATTTATCTCAGTGTCAAACCAGGTACAAAAACCCAATTTCACAACGTGCTTTGAACAAACGTTACATCTAGGCAAACAAAAATGGACATATATTACAGAAATGCCATTTTGGCAGAGCATCCCCTGGACCTCTACCTATTATTTTCTCGTAGATGAGCCACAGCAGCTCTCCATGAAGGCTTGCGCGCGTCAGCTCAGGCCTTTTGAAACGTGCCTCCGCGCCAGACATCTAAAAAATTTCTAGGTTGGTAACTCAACTCCAGCGGCTTGATCACTGAACGGGATACGCAGTGAAACCGCACAAGTGCATCTAATTTTTGATATCCACTTACTTCTGACGGTTGTTAATGGAAATTGGTTATGACTCTATCTCAACCTGCTCGCGCAACCTTAGGTGTTCCGCATGGCTCAGATAACTCAGTATTGCAGCTTCAGAAACAGCCTGCAGTTAATTCTGATACCGACTTGTCTTCTGCTTGGAGTGACGCACTCCAATCGACTTTAGACCAACCGCCAGCCAAGTTATCCAAACGGCTGTTTTTCGGTGGAATCGTATTTAGCTGTGCCGTCGGCTGCTGGGCCTGGTTTGGAAGCGTCCAGCATGTCAGTCACGCTCAGGGACAGCTTGTGCCGCTGGGTGAAGCTTATAAGGTGCAGCCCACCGTTGAAGGTGAAGTGGCCCAGATTATTGTTGAGGAGGGCGACACCGTCGAAGTAGGGCAGCTCATTGCCGCTTTAGATACCCGACTGCAGTATGCAGAGGTTGAGCGCCTCGAGCAGGGCATTGTGTCTTATCAGGCTCAGCTTTTGCAGATTGAGGCGCTAATCGAGCGTACTCAGTTTGAGGCCGAGGTTCGCCAAGCTATTGCGGCGGCAGACGTCAATGCCCAACGCGCTGCCGTTGTCGAAACCCAGACAGACGCTGAAACAACTCGGCAGATGTTGGCGCATCTAGATACTGAAATTGACGCTCACCTGACCCGCCTTGAGCGGCTCCAGCCCTTGGTTGATGCAGGGGCGATCGCCTCCGACCAGCTCTTCCAGGTCGAGCAGTCCATCCGAGAGAGTGAACAGTCTATCACCCAAAACGAAGGGAATTTGGAGAAAGCCCTGACTGAAGGTGACAGGCTCAAGTCTCACCTGGCGCGGCAGCAGGCGGAAGGACAGCGCAGCCAAGTCGAGCAGCAGCAGCGGCTCCACGAGCTTCAGGGGGAGGCCACCGGTATTCGGGCTAGCATCCAGGAATCTGAAGCGTTGCTCAAGGCTGCTAGGACAAAGCTCGATCAGATGTTTGTCTACGCGCCCTGTGATGGCCTAGTGCTCTCGCTGGATGTAGACAACGTTGGAGAGATGGTCAAGCCCGGCCAAACCATAGCGGCGATCGCTCCCAACGATGCCCCGCTTGTGCTTTCCGCCGCCCTGCCCAGCGGAGAAGCGGGCCTAATTACAGGCGGGATGGCCGTTAACGTTAAGTTCGATGCCTTTCCCTACCAAGACTACGGCGTCGTCTCGGGAACTGTGATGTCAATTTCCCCGGACACCAAAATGGATGATCAGCTCGGCGCGGTCTACACCGTCGATGTGGCTTTAGAGCAAGACCACATCATCCACGAAGATCGACCCGTCAGCCTACAGGCTGGGCAGACGGCTAAGGCGGAAATCGTGGTTCGGCGGCAGCGCATTCTAGAGCTGCTGCTCGATCCCATCCGTCAGCTTCAAGCAGGTGGCCTCAACCTTTGACCTTATTAACGCACCCGTATAACTTGCATTTAAAGGAGACGGTTACGCATGACGTTCAATTGCGATCGCAACTGTGACAGAGCCATGACTTCTGAGCAATTTACCCAAGTCGTTGAGGCAATCCTCGATGGTAAGTATTCGTGGGCTTGTGTCCTCATTCTACGGTTCGCAGGGTACAATCCCCTGCACTACATTCCTTATCGAACCTACAATCGCTTGATGAAGGAACATCGCTCAAAGATACAGGCTCGCTCAGGTCAAAAGCAGCAGATGGCGTCTCAAAAGCCCCCTCAGCCGATACGCGATCTCAACTATATCGATTCGATAGAGCAGAAATCACCCCATGTTGTCGGTGGAATTCGAAACTATCTTTACCTGCGGTATTGTTTCAACGATTGAGCCATTAAAAACTTCTTTATTTGCAGCCACCGCTCACCAAGTTTGATGGGCGGTGACTGTATGGCCATCGCTCACTAAGTTTGATGGGCGATGGCTATACCACGGAGTAAATACTATTTTGCCTAAAAGCAAGCTGGTCCACGGAATTTTTTCGCGGACCAGCTCACACCAATTTGATGTACTCTACCAAAACTGAGCAGTTGAGTCGTTCATACTCAACCTCGTCTAGGTTTAGTAGCTTACAGCCGAAACGGCGCCGCTGTAGGACTCAGAGCTGTAGTCTGTAGCATCCGTAAAGGTGATGGTTTCGGTCAGGGTGTTGTAGCCGAAAGCGTCAGCCGCAGATTCAGCGGTTGCCAGATTGCCATAAATGTCAGCGAAGCCATAAACGGCCTTATCGTAGGTCTCGTAAACATTGACGTAGATATCAACTTCCTTCTTGATTCGAATCCGACCGTCGACGTCATAACCACCACGGCCACGACGGCCACGACCACCAAGAATCTCTTCGTTAGCAACTTCAAGGTAGCTTAGATCAGAAATAATCATGATTCTTTCTCCTGTTAGTGTGTTTTGGTGAATTTGTTGGCTGGTTCACCAACAATTTAATGATAGTTTGAGCGGCAATTTATAGGGTGCCAAAATGGCATAATTAAAAAGATTTTTCGAATATAACGTTAGCTGCATCCCTTGGAATGCTTTTAGTTCTGAACTAAATTATCTTGGGGTAAAACGGCGAGCGATCGCGCACAAAGCCTTGGATTAATGACCAGGGCTATTTCATTCTAAAAACTTGCATAAGTATATCGAAACCTAAGCTACACAGCCGCTGGGCTTGAGCCATGTTCTTGAACCCGTAGTCTCGATACAAGTTTAAAGCCAAATTACGGGCTATCGTCCAAATCTGAGGCAGCGGTATTGTCCGAATTCGGCAAGCATCCTCCCCCTGAGTCACATCTCGTACGTAATGCACCTTATTTTCGACCCCCCAATAGCTGCGAATACGCTCTGCAAACTGCTGAGCTGATTCTGTCAGCGATGAAATGTAGTAGCGGACCTGGGGTTTGCCAACAAACAGCACATCTCCTTTCCACTCATCGCGCCTGGATTCAACCCGAATGAGGCTAGCAAGACCTGGCCAAGGGCCAATGCCCTCTAAGTCACGGCACACGCACACGCGGCGATGCTCGATACGTCCGTGACCTTTGCACACCTGAATATCTGTATCCTCGCTGTGGAAGTGAGCCTTGACGTCGCAAAACAAGTTGCCCTGGTTCCCTTTGAGCGCTCCAAGGTAGTGGTTGCCGCTGTCAACAATTTGCTGCGCCGTTTCTCTTTGTGCGCGTTCCCTAGCGCCGGGAACCGGCGCGGGGTCGCACCGCTTTTTGGGTATTGATAGCGTCAAAAGCAAAAACAACGCCGTCACAGGCTAAAGTCTCTATCACCTTCGGAAATGCCTTGATCTCATTACTTTTGCGCGGCACCTCAATGGGCTCTAGAATCAGCCCCCGCTCTACCAGATACACGCTTACCAGTTGAATCGCTGGATGTGGCTCACTGTTTGGGTTGTCAGACTCCCGCTGGTACGAGCCGCGCACTACTTTCCCATCGACACAGACCATTTCTCCTGACTGGGGCTGAATCTCAAAAAACCGTGCTAAGCAGCCTGAATAAGCCTGATAATCCACGTTTAACAGTACCCGTCTGATAGTGCTGTAGGAGGGCAATCGCCCTTTGGGAGGGTCAAACAGTGCTAAAAGCTCATCGTGATAGACCGTTAGCCAGTCCCCTATTGCCAGAAATCCTCGGCAGCCAGCAGTCACTGCCAGTGTGAAAAGAGCCAGGCACAGCGTCTGTTTGTGGCGTTGCCCAGCAGTTCGTCTTGGATCAGGAAGCTCTGCAAATGCACGAACAATAGCAAGTTCACTCATTGTTAAGGTAGATGTCATCTACCTATGAGATTACTTGCACATTCTCGGCCTGTCTAGAATGAAATAGCCCTGGAGTAATGACTGCAATTTTAAGCATAAGGACCATTTGAATCAATTGAATTCAAAGCCCCCTTTATGTGAAGAATCAGCCTTCACATAAAGGGGGCTACGGCTAGCTACTTAAAGCGTGAGTGGGGGGGCTAGACTGGTGCAGTGGCCTCAATCACCACTCCGGTGACATCTGGCATGGAAGGCGCAACGATCCTGGTTTGCGAAAAGCTGCCGCCGCTTCGACTTCGAACACTAACGGTATTACTGAACTCCTCACTGCGAGACAGGATTGCTTCGAAGGAGAAATTAACTGTCGCTCTCAGGCGACTTCTTTTTTCATCGATTGCTGCTTGAATCTCAGGCGGAAGCTCTCCGCCCGCTATGGAGATATCTTGAGCCAGCGTGTTCATATACTCTAAGTTGCTAATATACATTCATATCCTCCTTGAAAATTGATTAACTTGGTAAATAAATCATAAAGTTCATGTTCAACAATAGGCAGTCTTAAGTCAGAATATGTGCCAAGTTGGCATAAATAATAAAACCGCTGATTAATCAAAGTAAGAGAGCCCATTCAGAATTGCTCTATATTGTCAGTGAAAACTGATCCATGAAGATGAGCTTTCTAACGAAGACGATACGTCGGTCTCGGAGCCTAAGCGTGCCCTTCCATAGGCAGACGCCAGAGCCCACGAGGTGAGGCCATGGCGATTTTTTCGACTACTCGCTCGGGTTGAGCTGTATGTCCTTGTGGAGTCACCAATTGCGATTGCGATGGCAGAAGCAGTCGCCGACTCCCCATCTGCCATCGCAATCGCCTCTGTGGTAGCGCTTGCCCCACCGACAATACCGTTTGAAAAGTGAGTTTCCGGCAGGATTCTATAGTGTTCAAGCGCTATAATTTTCATTTGTTTGATGCCTGTACTAAAGAGGTAGACTAAGCTCCGTAAAACCGGAGCACAGTCTTTAAGCTCACTTAGCTTAGCAACATCAATCACATTATCAGTTGCCAAAATGGCATCAATTTTGCGTAAAAATTCGAGCCTTAGGCGCTTAAGACATTAAAGAGAAGGCGCGATCGCGCGTGATTGAAAACGTGTAATGAGGCGTGCGGATCGCTATTGTAAATGAGCGATCCACCGACAGTGATACGTTCTCGCCGTCAGTGGCATAGCCAAGTGCAAATGATCCCAAAATTGCTTCATGGCTCTGGGCAAGATTGACATGATTGTCTATTACAGAATGCGTCTGAGTCAGTCTAATTTAAAGTAAATTAATCCTTTAAAGCCACTCTCCAAGAGCAATCACTTAAAGGAAAAGAATCTGCCAAATTGGCCACAAACTTTTCTGACCTCACCTACGATCATTGCACGACTCATTCTAGGCGCCGCGCCACATTGTCAACTAAGGTAGGGCGAATTCCATGTCTCAGCGGGAAAACGAAACTCAATTTTTGCAATTCAACGCTACTTCAAGCTCCGCCTCAAGCAGTATTAGCTATGTGAATGATTCAGGGGCTGGAAGCTCAGCCTACGCCTCTGCAACTTCAGCCGACGGACAAACCAGCAGCAGTGACGATACCGTATTTATTCCCGGCGCAACGTCTAGCTCCGCTACCGCCAGCGCCCAGGCAGATGACACATCTGCCTCAACAACTGCAGACGCGTCAGCCTCAGGCGCAGAGGTCAATGAGCCTATCGGTGAGGGGGAGACGTTTTCAGCCGACGATGATGCTGAGATATCTAGCGCTACGGTCTCTGATGGCGACAGCTCCAGCAGTTCCAGCAGCTCTAATGCCTATGTCGATGACGCAGGCGCCGGCGGTAGCAGCAGTTCGACTGCAATCGCCCCCGACGGGGAAACCAGCAGCAGCGCCGACTCAGACTTTGTGCCGGGGGGCACGTCGAGCTCTGCCAGCGCTGGGGCGATCGCCACGTCTGATGGCGCTGATACTACCGCCGTGGTCACGGTTGACGATGCCCCAATTCCGGCGCTTGTAATTCAGGGGTCGGGGGGTAATGATACGATTCGCGGCGGCGTTGAAGACAACCATATCTTCGGTGGGAGAGGCAGGGACAGGATTTATGGTGGCGGCGGCGACGATACTGTCAGGGCCGGGGCTGGCGCCGATGTGATCTTGGGCCACGCAGGAAACGATCGCCTGATTGCTGGAGGGGGGCACGACAGAGTTAGAGGGGGCGCGGGCGACGACGAGCTGCGCGGCGGCAGCGGCAGAGATATTTTAGTGGGCGGTCGCGGCGACGATCACCTCTACGGCCAGGGCGGAAGAGACATTCTTAGGGGTAATTCGGGACAAAATTATTTTTATGGGGGTAGAGGCAGCGACCTCTTTGTGCTGCGAAATCCAGCCTCCACTCTCGAAGAGGCCGACGTGATTGTGGATTACAGCGCCGCCCAGGGCGATCGCATTAAGCTTCACAGGCGCATTGACGTAGACGATATTCGCCTGAGGGTGGTCAGCGGCATTGACGGCAGCGCTGAATTGGCCACGGCCATTCAGGACAGGGAAAGCGGTGACATCTTTGGCGTTGTCTTAAATTCTGTAGACAGCTCTGGTCAAACAACCCTAGATATATCAGCATTGAGATAACGGCCTCGGTGTAAGTGTTAAATACAAAGTATTGGCCTAGAGAGTGATGATAAGCCCGGCGAGCGCTGAACTTAACTCTGATAGAATTGTCGACTTTCTCAAGCGACAGATGCAGTTTAGGGAAATTTGTCAGCGCATTCTTTCCCAAGACATCATTGACCAAGCGGCTCAAGCGCATGGCGTTGAGGTGGATGTAGAGGACGTGCAGGCCGAGGCCGATAGACAGCGCCGACAGCTTCAGCTCGAAAACGCCAGCGATACCTATGACTGGCTCGCAGCGCAGCAGGTTACGCCAGAGCTATGGGAAGCGGGAATTCGCGATCGCCTCCTAGCTGAGCGCTTAGCCCGTCACCTATTTGGGCCAGAGGTGGAGGCCTATTTTGTTGAGCATCGGCTTGAGTTTGATCAGGTCACGCTCTATCAGATTGTTGTCCCCTACGACACCCTGGCCCAGGAGCTGTTTTATCGCATTGAAGAAAGCGAAATCAGCTTTTATGAAGCAGCCCACCTCTACGATGTGGACTCGGCCAGACGGCTAAAGTGCGGCTACGAAGGACAATACCACCGCTGGGCGTTACTGCCTCAAGTTGCTGCCGCTGTGTTTAGCCGAGATATCGGGGAGCTGGTTGGCCCCGTGAAACTAGAGCAGGGATACGCGCTCTTTTTCGTCGAAGCGCGATCGCCTGCAGAGTTAACGGCGGAGGTGCGCAACCTCATTGTCGATCGCCTCTTCAATGCCTGGCTTGAGCGGGAGTTGAGCGCTATTGATGTGAACTAGATCTTGGGGTCAACCTACTCCCCAGGCGCTACCTGCAGTCGACGGGTCGTTCCAGTGATGCCATCGTCACGAATCACCACCGCCGATAGCCACCGCTGCCCTGGCGTATCGGGGGCCTGTCCCACCTTAAATAGGCCTCCAGACGTCAGCACATCGAACTCGATAGCGGACGGCACGGTGTAGCTTGTGGAATTGATGTCCTCGTCAATCGCCATCCCCAAAAGCAGGCGCTCCCCTAGGGGCTCTAAGACGATAGCGTCAAAGTAGAACTGTTCTCCAGGATTCACCTGCTCTGGCAGATTCACCTCTAGCTCCGGTGGATTGCTGCCTGAAGAGACGCTGCTTTGCTCACTGAGGATGTCCTGGCTGATAATTTGGCCGTCGACGAGGGTCTGCTCCGCAGTCAGGGTGGCAGTCAGGACTAGGGCCTGGTCCCCCAAATCGCGAGTCCCGGTGATTGTCGTCTCGGTTTTAGTGGTATAGCCCGTGCCGGTGCGCTCCCAGGTCTTAATCTCCGTCTCGTAGCTCAGCTCGTCATACTGCTCCCAAAACTGAACCAGCGCCGCCTCCAAGTCGTCACGGGTGAGCCCGTCTCCATGCACTAAGTCGCCGCTGTAGGCCTGGATTACCCCGGACAGGTCTTCCTGGCTCGCAGCCTGGTCAAGCTGTTGCACAAACATGGTCAATTCTGCCGGCGTCTGCGCCTGTGCTGAGGCGATCGCAGTCCAATCTTTAGGGGCGATCGCCGTCGCGAATGCCGATACGGTTAATCCAAAAGCAACCAGTATCGTGCGTCGCAGTAGAATCCAGCAGAATTTAGGGTGAAGCATAGGAGGTCGGAGTAGGTAGGATAGGTGTAGTATGGCGAGCGCGATGACCATAATGGAAAGCTGACAGCGGTTCGCTGCTAGCTCCAAGATAGCAACTGCGAGCCTGCAAACGCGACAATGGCAAACGCGACAATGGCAAAGGCAACGAGAGTAGTGATGGTGGGCAACTGTGGCTGAATTGAAAAAATTATTGGTCGCGGCAAGCGGCACCGGAGGCCATCTGTTTCCGGCGATCGCCACTGTGGAGCAGCTATCGGGCTACGCGGTGGAGTGGCTGGGGGTGCCCAACCGGCTAGAGACGCGCCTAGTGCCTGAGAAATATCCCCTGCACCTGGTGGATCTAGAGGGCATTCAAACTGCCCTGGGCCTGGGGGGAATTCGCCTCTTTTTTCGGCTGCTGGGCTCTGTTAGGCAGGTGCGCCGCTTGCTCAAGCAGGGTCAGTTTGACGGCGTTTTCACCACCGGGGGCTACATCGCTGCTCCTGCTATCATTGCTGCCCGCTCCCTAGGGCTCCCTGCCATTCTGCACGAGTCGAACGCCTTGCCGGGCAAAGTCACCCGCTGGCTGAGTCCCTGGTGCACGACGGTTGCTTTAGGTTTTTCTGCTGCCGCCGCCCATCTGCCCAAGGCAAAGACAACGTGCGTGGGAACTCCGGTGCGCCAAGGGTTTCAAAACGACAGCGATGCCCCGTCGCCGTCGGATTTAGATATTCCCGCAGGTGTCCCTCTGATTGTGGTGGTTGGGGGTAGCCAGGGGGCCGTCGCCGTCAACCGCCTGGTGCGCCAGAGCCTCAAGCCGTGGCTGACTGAGGGGGCATGGGTGGTGCACCTCACGGGTGACAATGACCCTGACGCCGACAGCGTCAGCTACCCGCAGTACATCCATCGCCCCTTCTATAGCGACATGGCGGCCCTCCTGCGGCGGGCGGATCTGGTCATCAGCCGGGCCGGGGCCGGAACCTTAGTAGAGCTGGCCATGACCCAGACCCCGGCGATTCTCATCCCCTATCCCTACGCTGCCGAAGACCATCAAACTTTTAACGCCGCGATTTTTGCAGCAGCCGGCGCGGCCCAGGTGCATCAGCAGGCCGACTTAGACGCTCAAACCCTGGAGCAGAAGGTGCTAGGGCTGCTGCAGTGCCCAGATCGCCTTGAAGCAATGGCGATCGCCGCTGAGTCTTTGGCGGTGTCTGACAGCGCTACTCGCCTGAGCCAGCTCATCGACGAGCAAATTCCCAAGTTCCGTAAGCGCTAGTCTGGCGACAGATAGTCTAACTGGGCCTGGGGAAACGCCTGCCGCTGCAGCGTAACGGTCTGGGCCGGGGCGCGGGCGCTAGCAGGCAAATCGCCGCGCAGGGTCAGCATCACCGTCTGCTGGCGCCCATTCTCAGCCACGCAGCCCAGGACGCTATCCACCTGCGCCAGCACGGCTGCAGCCGCCGTGGGCTGATATCCTGCGGGACAGGCCTGCCCCCCTGAGGCCGAAAAATCGATGAAATCCACCAGCGGCACTGGGGCACTGCCCCGCAGCGATGGACGGCTTTCTTGCTGGTTTACCAACGTCGCGCTGTTGACGTAGGCCCAGGGCCAAATGCGGAACTGATAGCGCCTGGGGACCACATATCCTGGAACCGGGGCGCCGCTCTGACGGAACTGGTTCAGCGTATAGCGCTGCAGCCGGGCCTCGCCTTGCCAAATGCCGCTCTGATCCAGGGGGCTGACCACGTAGACCACCAGTAGATAGGTCTGCTGCGACTGGCACTCCGGCGCGACCAGCCGCCCCTGGCGGCAGCGCTGCACTAGGGTCTGGGAGAGGGGAGCCGGTCGCCAAAACGCCAGCACAGGGAAGCGATCGCGCTCGGGCACTAGGGTTGTGGGCAAGTGATGGACGAGGCCGGGGCAGCCGCCCTCGTTTGAGAGACCGTCTCCCAGGCAGGCTCCTTCGTAGACGTACACCGCCTGCTGCAGATCTCGGGCCATGTAGTCGAGCGATCGCTGCAGGTTAGTGTGGACCTCGGCGCGGCCCATGTGGTGCTGGTCCGCGGCGAGCAGGGTTGAGGCCAGGTACAGCGCTAGCGAAACAATGCCGCCGGCCAGCAGCATCACCACGAGCAGTTCGGTGAAGGTAAAGCCTGCTTGAGCCTTTTGAGCGCCCCTTGGCCCTGGGATTTTCCGGATCAGCACCGCAAAGCTCATTGGCCTGACTGCCCGCAGGGTCGACGGTGGTAGCAGAGCAGGGTCTCTGAGGTGCCGCCCAGGGTCAGGAGGGTGGTGGTGACCGCAAGCGGGCGGCGCGCTGCCGTTTGGCCAAGGCCCACTGGCGCCATTGCGGTCTGCAGACCCTCAAAGTCCCCCTTGAAGGCGTAAACCCGCACCATCAGCTCGAACGTGGCCTGGGATTCGACGGCCTCATTACCTGTGCGAAAGGCCTGCACCATAAACTCGGCATCGCAGTCGGCATCTCCGTCAAGGTCGATGCCGATAGCCTCATGCGCTTGACCAGGATTACCGCTGGTCGGGCAATGTTCATGGGTAGATCGGAGGGCCGCGATCGCCTGGGGGGCTGGCTGCTGAGTGAGCTGGTTGGCTGTGGTGACAGGCGGCAGTTCCAGATTTGATAGCTCTACATCTGACCTGGCGTCAGCTTGGCCCATCTGCAATCGCACCCGATCCACCTCAGCCTGAGCCAGGCGCTGGGCCTGCTGGACTCGCTGAGCCTGGAGCTGAGCGGCGCTGGCCCACAGCAGCGGCGGCCCCACCAGGGCGCCCAACAGGGTTACGGTGAAGAGGGAAACCAGGCATTCGACGAGCGTCAACCCTGCCTCTAGGGTCTGCTTGGCATTTTGAGTTCTGCCGCCGGTTTTACGTCCCCTGTGCCTCCAATCCATTCTTACCCCTCACTGCGACGCTGCTAGGTTGCCCTAGTCCCGCGAGCAGAGAACAGGTGACTCTGGGCTAGCACATGCCCTAATAGTCGTATTCTGTAATCTCAGCCCAGGCCCGCAGCACTTCCGCAACGGACCAAGCCTGGGCAAAGCATCCCCTCGGGACATAGGGTGCATCCCCATCCAAAATTTCGCTGATGCTGCCCAGCCCCGCCGTGCTGAGGTGATAGGCAACGGGCTCTAGGAACTGCAGCGCCCGGTCTGGGTTGCCGTAGGTGCGCAGATGAGCCAGGGTAAACGGCCCCAGCAGCCACGACCACGCGGTGCCCTGGTGATAGGCGGTATCTCGCTGATAGCGATCGCCGCCATACGCGCCGCGATATTGAGCATCCGATGGGGCCAGGCTGCGAATGCCGCAGGGCGTCAGCAGCTGCTGCCCGCAAATCCTCAAAACCTGCTCGGCCTGCTCCTGGGTCAGCAGCGGCTCCGGCAAAGACAGGGCGAAGAGCTGATTGGGGCGTAGGCTGGAGTCGTTCTTCCCCTCGGGGCCATCAATCACGTCGAAGCAGTAGCCTACCTCGCCGTTCCAAAACCGCTGAAAGCCTTCCCGCGCTGCGTTAGCCAGGGTGTCGTACTGGCTAAAATCTTGCCCGATCTGGGCGGCGAAGCGGGCCATGGTGCGCAGAGCGTTGTACCACAAGGCGTTTACCTCCACGGGCTTACCGCGGCGGGGCGTGACCACGAAGCCATCCACCTTGGCATCCATCCAGGTGAGCTGGTCTCCTTCCTGTCCGGCCATGAGCAGCCCGTCGCTGGGGTCGAGCTGAATGCCGTAGCGCGTCCCCTGGCGGTGGTGGTGGATAACTTCCGCTAGTTTAGGAAAGAGCGCTCGAATTAGTCTTTCATCTTGAGTGGTCTGAAAATACTGACGCAGCGCCTCAAAGTACCACAAGGTGGCGTCGACTGTGTTGTAGTCGCCGTCCCTCAAGGCTGACTTGCCGTCGGGGAAGCGGTTGGGCAGCATCCCTTTATCTAGGTATTGGGCAAAGGTCTTCAGAATGCCAGCGGCAATCTCGGGGCGCCCGGTGGTCAGGGTCAACCCCGGTAGGCTAATCATCGTATCTCTGCCCCAGTCGTTGAACCAGGGGTAGCCTGCAATCACCGATTTACCGGGCTCCACGCCTTCAGCAGTGGGGATGGGCCGATGGACAATAAACTGATCGGCGGCTAAAACGAGCTGGTCGAGCCAGCTTGGGGCGTTGACCTTCCGACTCGGCTGGGCCAACCGCCAGCGATTTAAAATCTCCTGCTCGTAGGCCTGGCGCTGCAATAGGGCTTGGTCCCCCACCATCAGGGGATTTTGCTCAGTGGTGGCTACAAAGGTAAATTGGGGAGCTTGCGGCGTTAGGGTGACCTCAACGGTGGACGCCTGCAGATGGTCGTCTATGGGGTTCAGCCCCCGATATGCCTCTACATCCAGCCTAAAGTTGGCGTACCAGTTTTCGGGACTTGTGATCTGACTGCTGCCGCGATCGCTCAGTAAATAGAACGGAACAGCGCCGTCAAAGGCAGTAACGCAGACGCCCCCGTCAACGGGTTCGAGTCGCATTTGGTGGCGATAAGTGCCGCCGTGGTGGGAGCGATAATTTACCAGGGTTTTGAGGGAGAGCTGCAGCGACTGACCCCGCAGCAGCCGGTAGGCTACGTAGGTGGTGTTCGCCCCAGGCTGCATCCAGATGCGCTTTTCCAGTAGGGCCTCCCCTAGGAAAAAATGCCAGGTGGGAATGGCGCCATCGAGAAAGAAGGCCTGAATCTGTCGATGACCTTCAGAGCTAGTGCTGCCGCCGGCCCAGTGGTTGCTCGATAGGGCGACGGTCTTCCCATCGCACTGGACCGTTTCCTCAACCTTAGTCACCAGCAGCGTCCGATCTACAGGAGGATTGAGCGCCGCAATCAAAAGGCCGTGGTAGGCCCGAGTCAGGGTTCCGCCCACGGTGCCAGCCCCATAGCTACCGAGGCCGTTGGTGACGAGCCACTCCCGGGAATCTGCGATCGCCAAATTCCCTGTAATTTCGCTGCCAAATGTGACGCCCATGCTGTTCTCCTAGGATCGATGTCGCGCTGCCGCCAACGTTATGGATTCTAAAATTGATCGAGCCTATTTTGAGCTGACCGTGGCAGGGTTTGAGCCGCAGTTTCGACTCTGCATTAGTCTCCTGCGAAGGAAAGCCATACGTTCATGAGATCCGCGTAAAAATTACGACACTTGCCTTGAACTCTACCTGAAGTTGGATGCAAGCTAAAGAGGTCATCATCACAACACAGCATATATTATGCGTCGGCGAGATTTAGCGAAAAACAACATTCGTCAGGCCAAATCGATTACCCTCGGTTCTACAAAAAAGGTCTTTAGGGATTTCGTTGGTCAGAGCGATCGCGATGATATCTTTCGGTTTCGGGTCCGCAGCAGCGGCGGCAGCAGCGTCCGCCTCAAGCTGAAAGGCCTGCAGGCTAACGCAGACCTGCAGATTTTTTCGCCGAAGCAAAGCGTCCGCCAGACAAGGCGCCGCATCGGACGCATCGACTTTAGTGACCTCAGCAACGCCCAAATTCGACGATTCCTTACCGTAGAGGGTCGCTCCCGCCGGGGCGGCAGGCGCAACGAAACCATTAACGTAGACCTTGATCCGGGAACCTACTTCATTGCGGTTTCCGCCCGGGGAAACGCTGATACTCGCTACCGGCTCATCACCAGAGCCACCGACATCCCGGTGCAGACGCCGGTCACCGACACACCGACTACTGGCACGCCGACCACTGATACACCGGGTACGGGAAGCCCAATCGTTGATAGTCCCGTTACGGGTAGTCCTACCGTCGGTAATCCCACTACGGGCAACCCGGCGATCGTCGTCGATGACCTGCAGGTCACACCGCTCTACAACGGTAGCGGTCTGCCTACGCAACAGGGTTCACTGACGCTAGAACAAATTCCTGTTCCGATCTCCGCTATTCCCGCCAACCTACAGCCCTTCGTGGGCCTGCTGCCGCCGGAAGCCGCAGAGCTAGTGACCTCTACCCCCTTCGCGACGCAGACCGCAACAGCAGGGGGCGTTGTTCTCGATACCCGCGGCAGCACTGACCCCAACGCAGGTTACGCAGGCTACTCCAACTACACGGTTGACTTGAGCGGCATCAGCTTGACTGATCCCACCAACATCAACTTTAGCCCCGTCAACCCCAATTTCCCGGCACTAGACAGCACGGCAGGGTACAGCCTTTCCTTTGATCTGGCCATCACCGAGGAGTCTAGCGTTCCTGACCGCTCTGGGTTCAGTCTACTGGTGGTTGGCAGCGATAGCCGTGCCATTGAGCTAGATTTTAAGAGCGATCGCATTTTTGCCCAAGCGGCTAGCTTTGGCGCTGCTGAGACTGTCGTTCCCGGTTTCAGCCTGTCTAATCTCAATAGCTACACCCTCGACGTGGCTAACGGAGGCTATGAGCTGTTTGCCAACGGTTCCTCTATCCTCTCTGGGTCGCTGCGCAACTACGCCTTCGACCCCGCTGCCAGCGATCCCCCGCTGCCGGCTAACCCCTACGCCACACCTAACTTTGTTTTCCTCGGCGATCTTACCGATGGCGGCTCCAGTGTAACCACTCTGGGTCCCGTTTCGTTGTTCACCTAGGGCGCTCAAAGGGGGCAGTATCTACTCCACTGTGACGCTCTTGGCCAAGTTCCTCGGCTGGTCTACGTCTAGGCCGCGCCGCGCCGCAATATGATAAGCCAACAGCTGTAGCGGGATTACGGTCAAGAGCGGCGAAAGCAGCTCATCGATTTGAGGCACTGACAACTGGGCGTCAAACACCTCCTCAGCGGCCTCGTCGCTCGCCGCCGTTACCCCAAAGAGCTGCGCATCTCGCGCCTTTGCCTCCTGGGCATTGGAGAGCACCTTTTCGTAGGTCTGTCCCGGTACGGCGATCGCCACCACCGGCACCTTGGCGTCCAGCAGGGCGATGGGGCCGTGCTTCATCTCGCCGGCGGGATAGCCCTCAGCGTGGATATAGCTGATTTCCTTCAGCTTCAACGCCCCCTCTAATGCAATGGGGAAATTGACGCCCCGTCCCACGAACACGAAATCCTGAGTTTCGACAAACTGGTGGGCCAGTGCTTCAGTTTGGTCCCCTTGCGCCTGCAGGCTCGCCTCAATTTGAGCGGGAATCTGCTGGAGTTGAGCTAGGAGTCGTTCGATCTGCTCGGAGGGCAGAGTGTTGCGGCGGTGAGCCAAGTCCAGAGCGAGGCAATAGAAGGCGAACAGCTGGGCGGTGAAGGTTTTAGTGGCGGCCACGCCAATTTCAATGCCCGCGCGGGTGTCAATCAGGTGGTCCACCATCTGAGCAATGGTGCTTTGGGTCCGGTTGGTGATGCCCAAAAAGCGCGGCTGCAGCTCGCGGGGCAGGTTTTGGCGACGGCGCTGCTCCATGGTGAGTGCCGAGAGGGTATCCGCAGTCTCGCCGGACTGGGTGACGCCAATCGTGAGGGTGTGGGGCAGCATGGGCGGTGGGGCGTAGCGAAACTCGGAGGCGTATTGCACCTGGGTCGGGATGCCGGCAAGCCCTTCCAGCAAATATTTCCCCACCAGGCTGGCGTGCCAGCTTGTGCCACAGGCCACAATTTGAATTTGGTTCAGGTCTTGATAGAACTCGTCTCCCAGACCGAGCTGAATTGGATTGTCCCCGCTTTCGGCGCTCCAAGCTGGATTGAAGTAGGCGCTGATACAGGCGCGAATCACGTCCGGCTGCTCGTAGATTTCCTTGAGCATGAAGTGACGGAAGCCCTGCTTTTCAATGGCGGTGGCGGCCCCCGACATCACGTGGGGCTGCTTACGGAGGCGATCGCCGTTGGTGTTGTAAATCTGCACCCCGAGCGGCGTGATGGTGCCCAGCTCCCCGTTTTCCAGGGTGATCATGGCCTGGGTATGGGGCAAGATGGCGGGCACGTCGGAGGCGCAGAAGAATTCGCCTTGGCCAAAGCCAATTACCAGCGGGGCGGAGTCCTGGCGGGCAATGACGATTTCATCGGGGTAGTCGAGACAGACGAGGGCGATGGCAAAGGAGCCGGTAAGCTCCTGAATGGCGCGGCGGGTGGCTTCAGTAAAAGGGGAGAGGTAGCGATCGGCCTCGCCGCTATGGTGCAGCTTGTCGAGGTGCAGCGCCACTAGGTTGGGCACCACTTCGGTATCGGTTTCGGTGATAAATTCGTAGCCTGTCTGCCGCAGGCGATCGCGCAGTTCCCGGTAGTTTTCAACGATGCCGTTTTGCACTACGGCGACGCGTTTCTGGGTGTCGAGATGGGGGTGGGCGTTGTGCTCCTCGGGTTTGCCGTGGGTGGCCCAGCGGGTGTGGCCAATGCCAATGGAGGCGGGATCTTCGAGGCCGTTGAGCTTATCCTTAAGGTTTTGTAGCTTGCCCTTAGCCCGGATGCAGCGGATCTCACCGTCTGAAAGGGTGGCAATTCCGGCAGAGTCGTAGCCGCGATATTCGAGCCGCTGCAGCCCGTCAATTAAGATACCGCTGGCGGCTTGGGTTCCAATGTAGCCGACGATTCCGCACATAGGTTGCACCGCTCCTCACGAGATAATGCTTGAATAGACCCTATTGTAGGGAAGTGGCTCTATAAATGTAAGGCCAAATCGGTAACTACAGCGACTCAACGATTGCATAGGCGATCGCAATCTGCTCTGGGCTGAAGGCGGCCCGCTCTAGGTAAAAATCCAAGTCTGGGGTGCCGTAGCGCGGGCTGAGATCTAGAGCATCTCTGTAGCGTTGCTGTGCCTGGTCGCGCTCGCCTTGGCTCCAGAGGGCTACTGCCTCTGCAATTAGGGGATGAGGGTTGTAGGGTTCGAGCTGGGCGGCGCGGGCGGCGGTGTCGATGGCCCAGTCGTAGCGCTGCAGCCTCTGGGCCGCTAGGCTGAGATTGAAGTAGGCGACCTCGTTATCGGGGTTCAGGTGGGCGGCCCAGAGATGACTGGTGACCGCAGGGCCTAAGCGCCCTTGGACCAGGTTGACGATTCCTAGGGCATTAAGGGTAGGGACATCCAGCGGATTCGTATAGAAGGCCTGGGTCAAGGTCTCAGCAGCCGGCTCCGATTCTCCTGCCAGGTGCTGGGTCCAGCCCAAAATCACTTGCCCGCCTTGGTGGTTGGGGGCCAAATCAACAGCCTGCTGTAGCGCAGCGATCGCCTCATCAAAGCGGCCCTGACTGCGGTAGTCTAAACCCTGCTGCCGGTAATAATCCGCTGTTTGCGGCAGGGCTACTTCGGGCAACAGGGTCAATGTGACTGCAACAGCGGCGGCCCCGACGTTCGATATCCTCACCGCAATTAGCCAGCGGACAGCATCTGAATGTTGGAAAAGGCGAAGTCTTGGGTCGCCTCGCCGTCGGTTTCTACCGTGCGGCGGCTGAGAACAACGTAGTCGCCCACCTTCTCATATTCATCGGTCAACAGGCTCTTACCGCCCTTCTGCTCGCCGGTCTTCGGGTCGTGGTAGACCGAATCGTAGCGGTGGGAGAGGTAACCCGCGCCAGTGTCGTGGCTGCTAAAGGTGTAGATCGTCACTACGATGCCGTGGATGTGGCGGTGAACCATGGTGACTTCGTTGTGGTTTAGCTTGTAGCGATCGCCCTCGCCCTTGCCGCTGACCAAAATTTCTCTAGCGCCCGATTCGTCTGTATCGCCAAAGGAAAACGTGTTTTTGCCGTGAACATCTTCAAAGTCACGACGGACCCGGTGAATCGCCACCTCGAAGAGCTGGCCCGCGATCGCTTTATGAGCCTGTTCATCTTCGACACCCGAAACCTCTGCCTTCAGGTCGGGGTTAACGCGCACCGTGCCCTCATGGACTTCATCTCCCACGGTGTAGGTCACATCTGCGGTGTAGCCCGGAAAGCCGCTATCCCAGGTGTAGCGGTTCTCGTAGGCCGAGCGAAAAAGTTCGCGGGCAGAGGTTTCGGACGCGGTGGGGCCTGAGGCGGCGGCATTTGAGACGGTCATAGAGATCAGGTTCTCCTGAATCTAGAGTGAGCTATTAACAGCATAAGAGGTTATGCCCAAGGCTGCAGCGGGGTCGGTGAGTACATAATCGTGCAGAGTTATTACAACATTCTTGTAATTTTTTCCTGAAGGAGAGGTGCAGTCTCTGTAAAGCGTTGGTGTAGCAGATGCCTTGACTGGTCAGGACATCTGCACGCTCTGTTAACTGGATATCTTGGCCTTTCTGCCAAGCCTGCTGTCCTAAGGGACAGGGCCAGCGCAATGTAGGTACTGCCCTCTACTTCCTGCCTCTACTATGCTGATTCAACGCAAACCCATCCGCTCTGCCGATCGCCGTATGCGTCTGTGCCTGGTGATTCCTTTAGGTAATGGGGCTAAAGCACAGTACCCCGTCGCCGACGTTGACGAAGCTCGCATTCTCTACGAAGAGTACCTCAGGCTCAATACAGCCGTGCTGGTACCCCAAGCGTAATTCATTTCTCAAAGACGGGCGCCGCGGCGTTGTGTTCCTGCACGGCTTCAATCAGCGATCGCACCTGAGCGACGCCTTCAGAAGGCTCAAATCGCCAGGGCAGCTTACCGCGCATCAGCATCCGCAGTCCTAATGGGCCAAGGCTGGCAAGCCCCTGCAGATCCCGCAGGTAGTTGCCGACGACCATGACGCCAAACTGACGCTCATCCACCCAGCCGCCGCGCTTCACCAGTTCGACCATCGCTTTACGATGCCGAACCGGGCGGCTTGCGTCTGCGGTCTGCCGCTGCAGAATTCCCTGCTTAATTTCACCAATGCGGTCCATGGGTGCCACATCCATGGGACACACCGTGTTGCAGTAGTAGCAGCGGGTGCAGCCCCAAATTCCGCTGGTAATATTGCCGTTTATGCCATCGCCGTAGCGCTGCTGGCGCGCTTCAGTCTGGTCATCGCGAGAGTCAGCCAACAGACGCTGAGCCTTGGCTAGGGCATGGGGACCGACAAAGTCAGGATTGGCCTCCCGCGCGTTGCACTCGGAGTAGCAAGCCCCACAGAGAATACAGTTGCCTGCTTGATTGAGGCGATCGCGCTCGTCTGGAGCCTGGAGAAATTCCCCCAGCGGTTGGCCCTGGGGCAGCTGACGCGCCTGAGCGCTGACATATGGGTTGACCGCTTCTAAGTTGTCCCAGAAACTTTGCATGTCGACCACCAAGTCTTTGATGACAGGCATGTTGCCCATGGGCGCGATGGTCATTACGGGGGCATCGGCTGTTGAACCGCAGGGCTGGGATTGGGTGATATGCTCTGGGCTATGCTCTGGCGGTCCATCAGCAGCAAGGCGAGAGAGTTCGCCACCAACGCTCTCTTTACAGGCTAGCGCCGACCGTCCGTTAATCTTCATGCCACAGCTTCCGCAAATGGTATTTCGACAATTCTTACGAAACGCCAGGCTTCCATCCTGCTCCCACTTGATACGATTCAGACAGTCTAGAATCGTGGCGCTCGGGTCAATTTCTAAGGTGTAGCGCGCCACGTAGGGTGCTCGATGGGACTTGCGAATAATGTTGAACGTGACGTACATAAATATTTAGGGATTAGCGAGCTGCTGCTGGACAGGTTCCTCCACACAGAATAATAAAGCCAGTCTTGGTTCACTGACCAATATTCTCTAAAATTGGTACCCAGGTTGGCTTTAGACGCCAAAGAAATTTCAGAACAATTCCCAGGGGTTCAACTGTAGAATTAATTTCAGCCTGGTAATTTTGATAGATCATCAGAGAACAGTGAAATAAGCCTAATCGGTGGTGCAAGATAAACCAGATTTGACTATTCTATAGATTAGCTAAAACGTTTCTTTTATTGCTAGAATCTATTCCTACACGTTTAGGCTCATAACGATCCTTTCAGCTTTGTGATACCTTTAATTTTACTGAGGACATTTTGACCGTGATGACTGAGGCCGCAACAACTCCACTGACAGGTAAAGCACTGCTCCAGAAAGTTAAAGAGCTTTCCCATTTGTCGCGCCGCGAAAAGGCAAGGCTGTGCGGCTATTACACCATCGGAAAAGACGACCAAGTCCGTGTTAACCTATCTGACTTCACCGAAGCTATCTTGACCGCTAGCGGTGTTCCTGTTGGAATTGACGCGGCAAAGGATGGGCGAGGGCGTGAGCCGACGTACCGCGTCAGCGTTCACAAGAACGGCCAAATCGTAATCGGCTCTACCTACACGGAAAAAATGGGGCTAGAGCCTGGAGACGAGTTTGAAATCAAGCTGGGATACAAGCATATCCAGCTGATTAAGCTTGAGTCGTCGGAAACAGATGCAAATGGCTCGGCTCCTGCAGACGATTAGCATGAACCTACAGCGGTCGTCTGGCGAAGAGTAGCGCCTCAGCAATGATGACCTACGGCATAGTTGGCCTGTTTTTTGCCGTCTGGTGTGGCTACTGGTTTCCCACTGCCCTACCGCTAGCTATTTGGCTAAACTGGAGGCCCTTTCAGGCCTCGACGCTCCGCCAAAAGCTTCCCTTATTGCTGACCCTCTATGCGAGTGCTCCACTGGCGCTTTTAACTGTTGAGGCGATCGCCAATTGCAGCATTGCCTATGGACTAAATCAGCCCTCTGCTTTAGTATCAGCGGTCGCTGGTTTTTTGATAGGGCTGTGGGGTTTGATCCTATTATTTTGGATTCAGCTTAAGCTGGACTGGCTTTGCTCTGAAAAAGCAGCCATCGACGCAAGAAGGATCGCTGAAACGGCACTTCTAGGCAGTATTTTGGCCTTGGGCGTGGGCCTAGTTGAAGAGATGGTCTTCCGCGCTTTTCTGGTGTCTCAGCTCACGCGCACATTTTCCTTCAGCCTCGCTGCAACTATCAGCAGCGTGATATTTTCCCTGCTCCACCTAATCTGGGATTGGCAAAACACACGTTTTCAGCTTCCTGGACTTTGGATCATGGGTATGGTGCTTGCTTTCGCCTATCGCATAAACGAATTCTCAATTGCGCTTCCCTGGGGCCTTCATGCCGGCTGGATTTTGGGCATGGCGTTGGTAGAAACGCAGGGCGCACTCGCACCAACGGGTCGTGCACCTGTTTGGATTACTGGCCAGATGGGTCAACCCCTGATGGGTCTTAGCACACTGCTTTTCCTAGCAGCAACTGCGGGCCTGCTTTGGCTAATTTTCTGATTTGTTGTGGCGGCGCAGGGTGAGTAGGGTCACAGGATTTTGAGGCGCAAAGCGGGTGAGTGGCCCGACGGCAATAGAGGCATTGATCTGGATTTGCAGGAACTGATGACGCCATTGGGGCTGGGTCTGCAGGTGGCGGGAGGCGAGCCACTGATTGGCGATCGCCATACTTTCGAGGGTGGCCAGGGCCGCAACTAGAATGCCATCTGGCCGTAGCCGAGCTTGGGCGATATTGAGAATTTCAGCGAGGTCACCGTCGCTTCCCCCTACAAAAATGCGGTGGGGATCGGGCAAATCCCCAAGACAGTCTGGGGCTCGCCCTTGAACTGGCGTAATGTTTGGCGCGCTAAATCGGCTTATATTCTGGTGAATCAGCGCCGCTCCCGCCGCGCTTTTTTCAATGGCGTAAACCTGAGCATGGGGGCAAAGCCGCGCAATCTCGACGGACACTGACCCAGTACCTGCGCCAATATCCCATGCCACTTGGTAATCCTGAAGGCTGAGCTGACCAAGGGCTATCAGGCGTACCGACTTTTTAGTTATCAGTCCAGGGCGGTCGGTAAAGCTAGCGAACTGGGCATCGTCGATGCCAACCACTGGGGTGTTGAGAGCAGGTAGGCTCGCAAGGCGCTGGAGAATAACGACGTTCAGCGGTGCAAATTTTTTCTCCTGCGCTAGCGCCACAGGCCGATAGCGGCGCACCTGCTCTTCCTGACTGCCCAGAGCCTCACAGACCCAAACCTGATAGCGATCGCCCAGACCCAAATCCACCAGCAGGCGGGCGATCGCGTTGGGTGTCGTAACGTCGTCGGTCAACACCGCAATCTTGGAGGCACTCCGCTTTAGGGCCGCCAGTAGGGCATCAGGCGATCGCCCATGGGCACTCACCACTTCGGCGTCTTGCCAGGGCAGCTTGACCCGGCTAAACGCAAGCTGGACGGCGCTCAGGTGGGGATAGAATACTAAGTGCTCCGGTGGAAGGTGCTGAAGCAGCAGGCGACCGACGCCAAAGAACAGCGGGTCGCCGGAGGCCAGCACGACGATGTGGGCTGCGCTTTCAGTAGGCCCAATCGCCGGAGCCTGAAGGTGAGCTAGCAGGCGCTTTAGCGGCCAGCGATCGCCGGGGTGCTTGGGAAAGTAGCTGAGCTGGCGATCGCTCCCCACTAGAACCGTGGCGGCTTCAATTTGCTGAAGGCTTTTCTCCGTTAGCCCCGCCGCCCCGTCTAAACCAATGCCGACCACGTGGATGGGGAAGTCGCAGAAGTTGGCACTCATGGCTCAGTATTGTCAGCTTAGTATTGTCAGCTCAGTATTGTCAGCTCAGTGTTATCACAGCTCGACGCCGCTTTGGGACTGGCCCCAAGCCAGCCCTAGCAGCGCGTTGACGATCGCCGCCGCCGCGGCGGAGCCGCCCTTGCGCCCGGTGACAATAATTTGAGGGACGCTGAGCTGGGCTAAGGCGGCTTTAGCGTCTTCCACGGCCACAAAGCCCACGGGGGCGCCAATGACAAGGGCGGGCGAGGGCTGCTGTCTTTGCTTTAGGTTATGGCACAGCGCCAGCAGTGCCGTGGGGGCGTTGCCGATGACATAAATGCCTTGGGGGCAGCGCTGCCAGCACTGCAGCAGCCCCGTTTCGGTGCGGGTGCGTCCAGGCTGCGCTTGCTGGGCCTGCTCCACTGCGACCCAAATTGGATTCTGAAACGTTTGCTGCACCCGCCGCCGAATGCCCTGGTGCACCATGTTTACGTCGACAATGATGGGGGTTTGTGCTCGCAGTGCCGTGAGGGCCGTGGCGATCGCCGTTGGGCTAAAGTGCATCAGCTCAGCAAACTCAAAGTCTGCTGTCGCATGAATCACCCGGCGCACCACCTCATATTCTTGAGGCGCGAAGCGGTGGGGGCCGATTTCCCGGTCGATGATGGCAAAGCTTTCGAGGGTAATGGGGTGATCGAGCTGGGCCACGGTCGCTTGGGATATGGTCGCTTGGGATATGGCTGCTTGGGATATGGCTGCTTGGGATATGCTCGACTGGGCTATAGATGCGGGCTCAATAGTCACTGGGTCAATGCTCATTAGGAAGACGGAGGAAACTGCCGTTGGCGGACGTCGCCGGAAAAATCTTGCACCGCTTGGGTGATGACGCCTTGCAGGTCGGCGTAGGATTTGGCGAAGGGAGGCTGCCATTCCGAAAGACCGAGCACGTCGGCGGTGACCAACACCTGACCGTCGCAGTACGGCCCCGCTCCAATGCCAATGGTGGGGATTTCCAGCGTCTGGGTGACGCGCTGGGCCAAGTCGGATGGAATATGCTCCAAGATGAGGGCAAAGGCTCCGGCCTCTTGGAGGGCGATCGCTTGAGCTACTAGGGCGTCTTGATCCTCCGGCAATTTGCCCTGCTTGCGGAAGCCACCGAGCTGGTGAATCGACTGGGGGGTCAGCCCCAAGTGGCCCATGACCGGGATGCCTACCTGCACTAGATGGGCCACGGTCTCGATTAGCCTAGGATAGCCCCCCTCTAGCTTCACGGCCTGGGCCCCGGCTTCTTTGAGGGCCCGACCGGCGGCTAAAGTGGCCTGCTCTAGGCTGGCTTGGTAACTCAAAAACGGCAGGTCAAACACCAGCAGCGATCGCTTCACCCCCCGGCGGACGGCCCTGGCGTGGTGCAGCATCTCGTTCAGCGTTAGGGGCAGCGTCGTCTCGTGTCCTAGGGTCACCATCCCCAGGCTGTCCCCCACCAAAATAACGTCGACGTCAGCCTCATCCAGCAGTCGGGCTGTGGGATAATCGGCAGCGGTCAAAACCACAATCGGGGTTCCGTCACGTTTGTACTGAATGAGCTGCTGAGCGGTTCTCACGGGACCCCGCACTCCTGTACTAATGGGTTGAACTAAGATCCTAGCAGGCCTGGGTTAGCAGGCCCAGGTCAAACCGCAGCCCTAGAGCACGTCAGCCCGCAGCCGCGCTAGCGCCACCGTTAGGAGTTTGCGCACCCCTGGCACATAGGCCCGCTTTGTGAACACGTCGTACTGGTTGCGCTCGATTTCATCTAAAATTTGCCGGTACAGCATCAGCGCCGTCCACACGGGCCAGCGGGCATCGGAGCTGAGTCGGCGGATACCGCTCTCCGCCTCGGCATAGAATTTGCGGGCGCGCTGAATCTGAAACCGCATTAGCTCTTTCCAACGCTCATCATTGACGCCGTTGATCAGGTCAGCCTCTGTGTAGTTGAAGAGGGACAGGTCTTCCAGCGGCAGATAAATTCGCCCCCGCCGTGCGTCTTCCCCCACGTCCCGCAAAATATTGGTGAGCTGGTTGGCAATGCCGAGGGCGATCGCCTCCGGTTCGGGGTTGCTGTTGGGGCTGTCCTGATACCACGGCGTGGTCTTTTGACTCAGATCTGCCCCCATGACGCTGTTAGACATCAGCCCCACGGTGCCCGCCACGCGGTAGCAGTAGAGGTTCAGCTCTTCAAAGGTTTCATAGCGGCTGCGGTAGAGATCCATGCGCTGTCCCGCAATCATATCCCGAAAGGGCTGAATATCGATGGGGAAGCGCTGCAGGGTGTCGACTAAGGCCACGTCAGGATCGTCCAAGGGCTGGCCTGAAAAGATAGATTCGAGCTGCGCCTCCCACTGGTCCAACGTTTCGGGCGTGGTTGTTGCGGCTTCTGGCCCGTCTACCAGCTCGTCAGTGCGGCGGCACCAGACGTAAATTGCCCAGATGGCCCGTCGCTTCGCCTCAGGCATGAGCAGCGTGCCTAGATAGAACGTCTTTGAGTATTTAGCCGTGACCTGTCGGCAAAACTCGTAAGCATCCTCCAGTGGGGCCAATGTAGTCATGGAGATAGGCTTAGGCAGTTGCAGCATTGCGTTGCGGGGAGATTCAGACATTACAGCAAGCAGCGAATTGCTCCAACAGGTTTACAGCGAGTTCGCACCCACACGGCGATACCCAAGACGTTCGGCTTGGGTATCGCATCGTATCCATCAGGGATAACCCTTGCCAAGATCGCCGTCAAGCGATCGCTGCCTCTGTTTGAGCCAGGTTATCAACAGCAGCATTGGCGCGGCTAATAGCCTGCGCTGTCAGCTTACCAGAAAGTACGGCTCCCTCCATGCTCGCGAGGTAGCGCTGCATGGTGTAATCTCCCGTTAAGAAGAAGTTAGGGATGGGGGTGACCTGGCTAGGCCGGTTCTGCTGACGCCCTGGGGTCGCTTTATAAACTGAGCGCGGCGTTTTGACGACTTTATACTTTAGCAGAGTCGCGGGGTCGTCGGTGCCGAAATGCGCTGGAAATAGGGTCTTTAGCTCGTCCAGGGTGGCCGCCACAATGTCTTCATCAGACCGCTGGATCCAGTCGTGGGCAGGAGCTAATACCAGCTCTAGCATGGAGCGATCGGGGTTCTCGTATTCACGGCAGGTGTTGCTCATGTCGGCATAGACGCTGAGCAGGGGCGATCGCGAAAACAGCAGGTGATCGATGTCGGTGAGCTTGCAGTCAAACCACAGATGAATATTGATCACCGGCACCCCTTCTAACCCGCCCAGCTGCTGGAAGTAGTCCATCTGACGCCAGGGCTCCGGGAGCATGGTTTTGAGCGGATCAACAGACATGGCGGAGACGTAGGCATCGGCGGTAACGGTGTAATCTGCATCACCATTTTGACCCCGCATTAAGAAGCCGCGTACGGAGCCGTCTTCGTTAAGCAAAAACTGCTTTAGCGAAGAACTTAAGTGAATCTCGCCACCTCGCTCGGTGATGTAGTCCGCCAAGGGATCACACAGCCGCTCGGTGGGGGAGCCATCGAGAAAGGCCATCTTAGACCCGTTCTTCTCTTGAAGGAACCGGTTCATTGCCGTGAGAATCACCGTAGATGAAATATCATCTGGGCCAATGAAGTTGAGAGACTTGGTCATGGCAATGAACACCTCATCGTTGACCCGTTCCGGAATCTTGTGCTTCTGCAGCCACTCAGTCCAGGAGTACTGGTCCATTTCCTCGACATAGGCCTGACCCCGCACCATCACCGGCAGTAGCCCCACGCCAAAGCGAATCTTTTCTCCCCAGGTGAGCATGTCATTGTTACCCAGGATTGCGGCGACACCGTTCCAGGGGGCTGGGATATCAGGAAAATCAAACCGGGAGTAAGTACCAGGAGCGCTGGGCTGGTTGAAGATCATGCTGTGCTCTTTCCACTGCAGCCGATCTTCGATTCCTAGCTCGGCAAAGAGCTGCAGCATATTGGGATAGGCCCCGAAGAAAATATGCAGTCCAGTCTCGTACCAGTCTCCGTCTTCATCTTTCCAGGCGGCCACCTTGCCGCCCAAGACGTCCTGGCGCTCTAGCAGAATCGGTGTGTGCCCCGCATCGGTGAGATACTTGGCACAGGATAGCCCCGCTAATCCACCGCCAGCGATTGCAACTCGCATGTAGTGCTACTGTCCTTAAAGTTGTATCTATTGCTTTATTAGCCTAAATTATAAATCTTCTCGTTGCAATCCGTTACATTAGCCCCGCTTGGGAGTGTAGAGGTCAAAAGCGGGTAAGTAGAGCGCCGTAAGTAAACGTAGCTGTCAAGGGGAGCGCCCCCTGCGGGGGATATGTGTTTAGCGTCTTGGTATTACCCCCTCTAGCTCCCCCTTGCTAAGGGGGAGAACTCAGCTTCCCCCCTTAGCAAGGGGGGATTGAGGGGGGGTGAAGCCGAAGCTTGGCAGGCTTTCCCACGCTCGCTAAACAGATACGGCGGGGGGCGCTCCCCTTTCGTTTGATTATGGCTGTGCACTTAGGAGAGGCGTATTGGGAGAGAAAATCTCTGACAGCAGATACAGCATTGTCCGTGCTGGTGATTGACCTAATCAATGCAAGTCTATACTAGGCATAAAGCCTCAGAACTAGGCATAAAGCCTCCGATTTTGCTATGGTTGCCGCCCTTCCCACCACAGCGCTTCGCCGCATTACTACGACTGAGTACCACCGCATGGCTGAGGTGGGTATTCTGACTGCGGATGAGCAAGTTGAGCTAATTGCCGGACAGGTTATTCAGAAGATGCCAAAAGGTCCTGCCCATAGCGCTTTATGCAAACGCATTGAGAAATTGCTGGAGCAGCGGCTGGGGGAGCAGGTTTTAGTAAGGCTGCAAGATCCGGTTCAGCTTGACGCATATTCAGAGCCGGAACCGGATATCGCGGTTGTGCGGCCTAACGCTAGCTTTTATGCCGCCCATCACCCCATTCCCAATGAGATTTACTTAATTATTGAGATTGCAGATACGACGCTCAATCGTGATTTGGGCGCTAAGGCAGAGCTCTATGGGTTGGCGGGCATTGAGGATTACTGGGTCCTTAGTGTCGCAACAGAGCAACTGCATATATTCAGGGAACCTGGTAAACAGGGCTATGAGCGGCAGCTTATTTTGAAGGGGCAGCAGGCGATCGCACCTTTGACGTTTCCGAACTGTGTTTTGACGGTGCAGGAGTGCTTTGGGGCCTTGTAGGTGACCTCCGTACCCTGGTCGGCAGCGGAAGAGCAGGTCGCAAAAGCCGTGATGGGTAAACAGCATACCCGTTCAAGCTATGGCAGGCTCCATCGGCATATTAGAACTTTGGGTACGCTCAACCTGCTGACAACAGAACCGAACGAGTCACGACCAATGACGAATGGATCGACCCGCATTGAACAGCTAGAAGCCTTCGCGCAGACGATCCTGCTGGCGATTGACCAACTCAGGCAGCGGCAGGAGGCATCATTTAGGGAATTTCAAGCGAGTCGAGACGCCTTTGAGCAACAATTTGAGCAGCAAACTGCCGCTACCGACAGGAAAATCGCAGCGAACGCTGAACAAATCGCGGCGAATACGGCTGGATTGATTGAACTGCGAGGCATCTTGGCAGACTATTTGAGGAGCCGTACTGATGCATAGCTTGATTAGGTTACGTAGCGCTCCAACCCAGCCTACGGTCCTTTTAGGCAATGCCATAATGGCTGTAACTACGTCGGCTCCTTGCCATGACTCTCACTCGCTATAAATGGACTCTCGATCGCTATCACGACGCCATCAGCGCTGGCCTGTTTGACGACCAGCCTGTCGAGCTGTTGAACGGAGACATTGTCCTCATGGCCCCTGAACGGGAAGCCCAAGCCTGTTATAGCAGCGACAGCGCCGAATACCTGCGGCAGCGATTTGGCTGATTGAATACTCAAACACGACCTTGCGCAGCTACCACAGCGAGCTGACGCTGACGTCAGGGACGACTTCGCCGCTAGCATTTCCGGAAATCGTGGTAGAGGTAGGGCGGTTATTTAGCTGACAGGAAGGGAGCACACCATGACCACGCTTAGCCTATGCATGATTGTCAAAAACGAGGCCGAGCGGTTGGCAACCTGCCTTAAGAGTGCTCAGCCCATCGTCGCCGAAATCGTCGTTGTGGATACGGGCTCAACCGACGCCACTGCCGAAATCGCCCAGCAATTTGGCGCGAGCATCCACCACACCCCCTGGAACCAAGACTTTGCCGCCCCGCGCAACCTGTCAATACAGCAGGCCACCCAAGACTGGATTCTAGTGCTCGACGCCGATGAGTACCTTACCCCGGCGGCGATCGCCCAAATCCCGGCAGCCATCGAGCCCGAAGACCGGCTGGTGGTTAACTTGGTGCGGCAAGAGATCGGCGCCGCCCAATCCCCCTACTCCCTGGTATCGCGGCTGTTTCGGCGCCACGACGCCATTCGCTTCAGTCGCCCCTACCACGCCATGATCGACGACAGCGTGGATGCCTTGGTCGCCAAAGAGCCCCACTGGCAGATCGTTCACCTGTCTAAAACCGCCATCGCCCACGACGGTTACCAGGCCGACGCCATTGCCCGGCTCAACAAGCTAGAGCGGGCCCAGCAAGTTATGGAGGCCTTTCAGGAAGCCCACCCGGCGGATGCCTACGTCTGCGCCAAGCTTGGGGGACTCTACATTCAGACCGGGCAGCTTGAGCGCGGCGTAAACCTGCTTAAGCACAGCCTTAAACTGAACCCAAGTCCTGCTGAAGCTTACGAAATTTACTACCACCTGGGCATTGGCTACCGGCAGCAGCAGCGCACGGCAGAGGCCGTCGAGGCTTACAACAAAGCGATCGCTCAGCCGGTTCATCCCTTGATCAAAATCGGCGCCTGGCTCAACTTAGGCTCCCTATACCAGGCCCAGGGAAACCTAGAAGGCGCCGTTGACCAGTACAAGGCCCTGCTCCAGGCCGACCCCAGCTTCACCAAGGGCTACTACAACCTCGGGCTAACGCTGAAGCAGATGGGGCGGCTGCCTCAGGCGATCGCCGCCTACGAGCGGGCCGTGGCCCTGGCGCCTGAATTCGCCGATGCTCAACAAAATCTCGGGGTGGCGCTGTTGAGCTTGGGACTGATCGACGAGAGCCTCAAGGCGTTCCGTCGGGCGATCGCGATTCACCAGCGCCAGAACCCCAGCGAGGCTGAGCGGCTGCAGGAAACTTTAAGCTCTATGGGCTGGACAGTTTAGAAGGCCCCAAGTAAAGAAATCTAAGAGATTCGAGCTTCCCCGACGGCTTCCTCACCTGACTTGACTACCATCGTGTCAAACAGGCTCATGTCGGTGCCGTCAGGGAAGGAAACGTTAAAGGTGCCGCTGGTCTGAGGCAGGGTACCCAGGTCAACCGTGCGTTTGGACAGATTGCCATTTATGGTCAGACAGGCCTGCAGGTCTCCTTCTGCATCGGTTTCAAAGTTCTGGAACGTGATTGTTCCGCCAACCCCCGCGATTACAGCGATTCCTAGATTACCTGTAGTTGTGTGACCGTTTTGGCCCGTAAACATGCTCATAATTCAGTTGAAAATCAGTTTAGATATTGAGTGACTCAGTAGCTATGCTACGCCATGGGATGTAGCATTAGCCCGATATCCCTTAACCCGATATGAATGGTCTCTGCTATATGCTAGGCAAAAAGCCCAGCCGTAAGCGCGCATTACGCTCGCAGGAGAGAGTATGCCCAATCATCTCGCCACCGCTAAAAGCCTCTACTTGCGCAAGCATGCCGATAACCCCATCGACTGGTGGCCCTGGTGTGATGAAGCACTTACCCTAGCCCGATCACAAAACCGACCGATTTTTTTGTCCATCGGCTACTCGAGCTGTCACTGGTGCACCGTGATGGAAGGAGAGGCTTTCTCAGATGAGGCGATCGCCGCCTACATGAACGCCAACTTTGTGCCCATTAAGGTTGACCGAGAAGAGCGTCCCGACCTCGACAGCATTTACATGCAGGCCCTGCAGATGATGGCGGGGCAAGGAGGCTGGCCGCTGAACGTGTTTTTGACCCCCAGCCGCGTCCCCTTCTACGGCGGCACCTATTTCCCGGTTGCGCCCCGTTACGGGCGACCCGGTTTTTTAGAAGTGCTGCAGGCGATTCGCCGATTTTACGACAACGAGGCCGACGAGCTTCGGGAAATGACCAGTCAGATGATGACCCAGCTTCAACAGCTCAATCAGCTTTCAGTCCCCGATCCTGCCATTGCAGACCCTGCCGCTACCGGTTCAGCGCCTGTTCCGCCGCCAGAACAGCTTGCAACAGGCCTGGAGTATTGTGCAGGCGTGCTCTCCGCCAGTGGCCCTGGACCCAGATTTCCCATGATTCCCTACGCGGATGGGGCGCTGCGGGGGGTGCGCTTTGAGCGCGAGAGCCGCTACGACGCTGCGGCCCTGGTGCAGCAGCGCGGCCTTAACTTAGTGCTGGGGGGCATTTGCGACCATGTAGGGGGCGGGTTCCACCGCTACACCGTCGACCCCACTTGGACGGTGCCCCACTTCGAGAAGATGCTCTACGACAATGGGCAGATTATGGAGTACTTGTCTAACTTGTGGAGTTTGGGGGAGGAAGAGCCAGCATACTGGGACGCCATTCAGGGAGCGGTCGCCTGGCTCCGCCGGGAGATGACCGCCCCCGAGGGCTATTTCTATGCCGCTCAAGATGCCGATAGTTTTATCAATCCAGAAGCTAGTGAACCGGAGGAGGGCGCATTTTACGTCTGGGACTACGCCGATTTGGCGGACTGGCTGAGTGAAGACGAGCTAGAGCAGCTCTCTAGGGCTTTTGACATTGCCCCAAGCGGAAACTTTGAAGGCCACATTGTGCTGCAGCGGCAGCGAGGCGGGGCGCTTGACCCATCCCTTCAACCCATTCTCGACACTTTGTTTCGCCAGCGCTACGGGATAGATCCGGGCGAAGCTCAGTTTCCGCCAGCCCGCACGGCCCAGGAGGCCAAGTCGCAGACCTGGCCGGGTCGTATTCCCCCGGTTACAGATACCAAAATGATTGTGGCGTGGAACAGCTTGATGATATCGGGCCTCGCTCGGGCGGCAGCAGTGTTCAACCAGGCTGAATTTTATGAGCTGGCGGCCCAGGCGGCGCGGTTCATCTTAGATTGTCAGTGGCAAGACCAGCGCCTCTACCGCCTAAATTATGGTGGTGTTCCTAGCGTACCGGCTCAGGCTGAAGACTACGCCCTGCTGATTAAAGCGCTGCTGGACCTAGATCAAGCTGCCTTGGCGTTACACGAAGCTGCCGATTGGTCCGAAGCTGCCGATCGCGTCCAGCGGGAGTTTGACCAGCGGCTGTGGAGCGAAGCCGGAGGCTACTTCAACACGGCGGAGGACGTCAGCGACGATGTGCTAGTGCGGGAGCGCAGCTACAGCGATAGCGCTACCCCCTCGGCCAACGGCGTGGCGATCGCCAACCTAGTGCGGCTGTCCTTGCGACAGGAAAACCTAGACTACCTAGACCAGGCCGAGCAGGCTCTGAGCGCCTTCGCCCCCGTGATGGCGCGATCGCCCCAGAGCTGTCCTAGCCTTTTCGTAGCGCTGGACTGGTATCAGAACCACACCCTGCTCAAGACTACGGCAGAGCAAGCGAAGGCAGCTATCGTGCAGTATGCGCCCGTGTTGGTGAGTCAGGTTGCATCTTTGCCGGAGGGGGCCGTTGGTCTGGTCTGCCAGGGGCTGAGCTGCCGAGAACCGGCCCAGTCCTTGGCGCAGTTGAGGCAGCAGATTACGGACAGTCAGCGGCGAAGCGGCTAGGGCTATGCGCCGCTGCCAGCATTGATTGCCGTAGCTGGATTGGACTGACCCAAATCGACGGGGCCCGACGCCACCTCGCGGGGCGAGAATCGGCCCAGAGCACCATAGCTGGCTAAACCCAGATACTCCCGGGCGATGAGGAACTTAGTTTGGGCCTGGGATAGAGTCTTGGGCAGGGGCGTGGCGTAGGGCACAGCGTCAAACCCTAAACTGCGAAAGGTAAGCAGCGATCGCGGCATGTGGGCCTGGTCTGTGACCAGCACAATACGCGTTACCCCCTGGGGCTGAAGAATATTGGCGGTGTACTGGGTATTTTCCTCGGTGGTGCTGGAGCAGGGCTCGCCATCCACCGCACCTTCGGGAACGCCCTTTGCCCTCAGCTTTTGAATCAGCTCGGGGGCATCGCCACGTCCGCTGACAAAGATTCGCGGCGCAGCCCCGTTTTCCCACAGGGCGTATGCCGCGTTGATACGGGCGTTTTGAAGCTGCCTACCGCGTCCTAAAACGACGATGGCATCTGCCTGTATGTCTCCTGTTGACGCTGAAGTGAGGGCAGTCAATCCCCGCATCCCCAGGGGGATTGTGAGGGGCGATGCGGCGAAAAAGTAGAGCGCTAAAAGGCTGAAACAGAGGCCGCTGACCAAGCGCTTGAACGGCAGTTTAATTAACCACGGGAGGCCCGCTAACGTTAAAAGCATTACCGCAACGAATCTAACGTTGCTCAGCCAAGTGAAAGTTTGCCAAGTCAAACCCGCCCATTTGCTAGCGGATGTTTCAAGACAAATAGTCGGGTCAATCATGGGATGAGGTCCTGTGAGACGGAGAACTGGGTCGTCGATGACTACTGGCTAATCCAACATAGCCAACCTGAAATCGGGAACCGATGTCGATTTCTCGTAAACATCGTGCTCTTGATGTAGCACGGGTTAAGTTGCCCAGTGAATGGGAAGACGTCGATTTTCGTCAGATTTGGCTACACCGCCATAGATTTTTTGCCATTGCAGCAGGCGATCGCCCCAAAGCCACATCTAGCAAGGCTTATGCAATACCCGACTAATAAAGTCGGGTATGTTTGACGCTATTTTTTTCACCGTGATACCATCACTACAACAAATTGATAAAGCGCAAGACTCAAAGAGAAAATTCCATGACCCAGTCCCTCAATCGCATCACCGACCCCCGCCTCAGCAGCGCCACCTTCACCGCGCTGAAGTGTAAAGAGTGCGGAGCACAGTACGAGCCCAAAGCGCTCCACGTCTGCGAAGAGTGCTTTGGCCCCCTCGAAGTGAGCTATGACTATGACGCCATCCGTCGGCTGACGAGCCGCGAAGTGATTGAGGCCGGTCCCCACTCCATCTGGCGCTACCGCCCTTTCCTACCCGTCGAGACCAATACTCCCATTGACGTGGGCACCGGACTAACGCCGCTGCTGAAAGCCAACCGGCTGGCTCGCCGCCTGGGCCTCAAAAATCTCTACATCAAGAACGACGCGGTCAACATGCCCACCCTCAGCTTCAAGGACCGGGTGGTGTCTGTGGCCCTCACCCGCGCCCGCGAGCTGGGCTTTTCTACGGTCTCCTGCGCCAGCACGGGCAACCTAGCCAACTCCACGGCGGCGATCGCCGCCCACGCCGGTCTAGACTGCTGCGTCTTTATTCCCTCTGACCTTGAAGCCGGCAAAGTGTTGGGCACCCTAGTCTACGGCCCTACCCTAATGGCTGTAGAAGGCAACTATGACCAGGTGAACCGCCTGTGTTCTGAGGTGGCCAACACCCACGGCTGGGGCTTTGTGAACATCAACCTACGCCCCTACTACTCTGAAGGCTCCAAGACTCTGGGCTTTGAGGTGGCTGAGCAGTTGGGCTGGCAGCTCCCCGACCACATCGTTGCGCCCCTAGCATCCGGCTCCCTCTACAGCAAAATCTACAAGGGCTTCCAAGAATTCATCAAAGTGGGTCTGGTGGACGACAAGCCCGTGCGCTTCAGCGGCGCTCAAGCCGAAGGCTGCTCCCCCATCTACCAAGCCTACAAAGAAGGCCGTGACTTCATTACCCCCGTTAAGCCCAACACCATTGCCAAGTCCATTGCTATCGGCAACCCGGCTGACGGCGTCTACGCCCTGGACCTGGCCCGCAAGACTAATGGCAACATTGAGGCGGTGACCGACGCAGAGATCGTGGACGGCATCAAGCTGCTGGCGGAAACTGAAGGCGTCTTCACGGAGACGGCGGGCGGCACTACCATTGCCGTACTGAAGAAGCTGGTGGAAGCGGGCAAGATCGACCCTGACGAAACTACGGTGGCCTACATCACAGGCAACGGCCTCAAGACCCAAGAAGCGGTACAAGATCACATCGGCGAGCCGTTCTTGATTGAGCCTAAGCTCGACAGCTTTGAGCGAGCGCTGGAGCGGGCCCAAACCCTGGGGCGCTTGGAGTGGCAGCAGACCATTGTTTAGATTGCACGGTGTGATTACCTCCTCCACATCCCGTCGGGACATGGCAATGTACCTGTTTAGCGTTTTCGGAAAAGGTGCCGTACGTCTCGGCTTCACCCCCCCAATCCCCCCTTGGTAAGGGGGGAAGCATAGTTCTCCCCCTTACTAAGGGGGAGCTAGAGGGGGTAATCTAGGCCGCTAAACACATACCCGACCGCACGGTTACGCCCTATTGAATTCCTTCTAAATCTACAAATTCCATGACCGTCAAAGTTCTTATTCCCACCCCGCTGCAGAAATTCACCAAAAATCAGGCCACCGTCGAATGCGAAGGCAGCGACATTTCAGCCTTGCTCGATTCCTTAGAGCAGCAATGCCCCGGCATTAAGTCTCGTCTGTGTGACGACGAAGGTAAGCTGCGCCGCTTCGTTAACTTCTACGTTAACAGTGAAGATATCCGCTTTCTTGACGGACAGAGCACTGCTCTCAGTGAAGGAGATGAAGTGAGCATCGTGCCCGCTGTTGCAGGGGGCTAAAAAAAATCCCGACGAAACCGCCGGGATCTAGAGAGACGAGCTGTGCAACACTCTTCTTTATTTTGGCCTTTGGGTCATATAAATTACATAAACTCGAAGTGAATGTACGGAGTCGCGGATAAAGTTTTAGGTAAGCTATGTACTCCCTAGATTTGCTGTCCTAACCGGGATTCGGACCGACTGCTCTCCTCGGCGGACCTGGAGCTGTAAATTTTGCCCAACTTCTGCAGCATCAACCCAGGTCTGAAGGTCCGCTGCAGAAGTGACGGCCTGGCCATCGACCGATACGATGACGTCACCTCTCCGCAGCCCGGACGATGCCGCTGGCGTTCCCGGCTGAATGCCGGTGACTAATACCCCATTAACTTCCGGCAACACGACTGTCGAGTTGGGATCTCGATTGTTGTCTTGGGCAATTCGCGGAGTTAGTGTGGCAATCTGGACACCAATAAATGGGTGGTCCACTTGCTCACCCCGAGCCAGTTGTGGGGTGATCTCTTTAACTTTGTTGATTGGAATCGCAAAGCCAATTCCATTTGCGTTGGCGCGGATAGCGGTGTTAACCCCAATCACGGCTCCGCGATCGTTGAGCAACGGCCCCCCAGAATTTCCGGGGTTGATCGCTGCGTCAGTTTGAATAAACTCCAGCCGCTTGTCAGGAATTCCCACGGCGCTGCTGGAGCGGTTAAGCGTGCTGACAATGCCCAAGGTTACCGTATTGTCGAGACCGAGTGGATTGCCCACGGCGATCGCCCAGTCCCCCACCTTAACTTGATCCGAGTCCCCTAACGTCGCTACGGGCAAGTCAGAACTGCCTGAAATGCGCACCACTGCTAAGTCAGTGATTTCATCCGCACCTAGAACTTCGCCGTTGAACGTGCGGCCATCTTTAAGACGAACGCTGACGCGATCGGCCCGGTCCACTACGTGGGCGTTTGTCAAAATCAGTCCGTTGCTGTCAATAATGAATCCCGAGCCTTGGCCACGCAGACGCTGCTCAAAAGATGGATTAGGCCCCGTCTGATCACCAAAAAACGGGCGAAAAAAGGGATCGTCGAACAATGGATTGTTGAAACGGCGGGTTACCGTTCTCTCTGTGTCGATTCGAACGACGGCCTTGCCTACCGTCTCAACGGCACTCGCCACAAAGTTTTGGGTTTGCGGAACTTGGGCGAGGAGGACAGTATGACGCTCTAGCAGCGGTGCCGGCGCTGACCAGGCGGCGGCTGGCGCCATCACCAGCAGCACTACGCTAAGCACTGCGGCAAATAATCGAATCAAACGTGTGTTCTGCATTGCTCTAAACATCTATGCGCAGCCGTGGGCTAGCTTATCTCCACAATTCTAGCGGCTCCACATAGGCTTACTTTGCCCTTGGTAGACGGCTTTCCGTACTGGCTTGGGGTGCAATCATCCCAAACGATACGACACAGGCGACAGGAGCAGCGCGGTTAGTAATTTAAAAGAAAAAAGCCTGGTCTGTGAAAAGCCCCCAGGAAGACCAGGCAGTCGGCTTAAGTAACCCATCCAGAGACGAAGCGAAGCAACAATGCCCCCTCAGTTGCCTAACCGCTCGGATGTGCTCTTTAGCAGTTACCCATATTGTGCCGCTTTCTACACAGTCGAGCTTCGTTGGAAATACTGAAGTTAGTAAATGAAGTTGCTGAAACCTGCAGGCTGGTGGCGATGTTATTTCCGTATGATTACGGGGTCGTTTCCCACAAACCCTCAAAGTCGGGTGCTGTGCTCGCAGCATACTCGCAGGTGTCGTGTGGCCTAAGGCGCGCCGGATTTTGAGCCAGAAGCGCCATCTTAAGCAGCAGAACCAGCATGAGACTGTAGAGATTTTCGGATTGATGCCCCCTGCGACATCGCGCTATGGTACTGATATACTCAACGTCTAAACGTCTTCTTCGTCGGGGTATTGCTTGACTATGGCGTATCCGCCTCAGCGGTTGTCTCGCCCATCAAATTCCTCAGGGTCCTCTCCTCAGGGTTCCGCCAGCGCCACGGCACGGAAATCAGCACGTCCAGCGTCACGGCTGCTGTACTGCCTATTGTTTGTTGCAGTGGTTCTGCTGTTGAGCGATCGCAGCCCAGCCCCGTCTGAAAGCGTAAAGTCGAGATCGAGTGAGCTTTCTGTTGCAGCGCCATCGTCTGCCGAGGCGCCGCAAGGCACAGTAGCACAACCAGGTCAGGCACAAAAGGCCCTGCCGCCAGCACCCTCTAAGAATAGGCCAGCGGGCATCGCACCACAAACGGCGAATGGTTCCGCCGCGCCTCGACCTAGTGCTCCACAGCGTCATCCGCTCCCGCCCAGTGCCTTCCAGCCCCCGTCTTCCATCGCAGATTTGGTGGAGCAAGTTAGCCCCGCTGTCGTCCAGGTTCAACCCGCTGCTCAATCTATCGCTGGCCGAGCGCGGTCGAACTTTTCTATGGGCACCGGCGTTCAGCATCTTTCCGGTTCGGGAATGTTTATCAGATCCGATGGGCTCATTGTGACCAACGCCCACGTCGTCGGCGACAGCTCGGAGGCCAAAATCGTTTTACAGCACGGCCAGGACTTGCTTGGGCAAGTGATTTACCGCAACCCCAACCTGGATGTTGCCCTCGTTCGGGTAGACCAAGGAACCTATCCCACCGTCGTCCTCGGAGATTCCGATCGCCTCCGCCCCGGGGAGTGGGCGATCGCCATCGGTAGCCCAATGGGGCTAAGCAACACGGTAACGGTGGGCATCATCAGCGCTATCAACCGCCAGGGAAAAGATCTGCAGCTCGTAGAGCGCCCTGGTCCCTTTATTCAAACCGACGCGGCAATTAATCCCGGCAGCTCAGGAGGGCCGTTGCTCAACGCCGCCGGAGAAGTAATTGGCATCAATACTGCGGTGCTCGAAGGCACTCAGGGTTTAGGGTTTGCGGTCCCCATTAACGCGGTTCGACCCATCTTGGAATCGGGCTCGCTTTAGCTCGCCTGCAAGAGTAGACCTCGGCAAACCTGAATAATTGGTATAGCCATCGCCACAAGTCTTTGTGCGCGATGGCTCGCCGCTTCGCTGCAGGGTTGTTCGGTTCAGCACCAAAAATCTCCTAAGCGAAGTGGCCAGCGCTATAAAAGAAAAGGGGGCGCTGTCCGTCCTCCTTCCACGTCACGAGCGATTTAGTATCGCTAGATGATTAAAATAACAGTGTTCGCGTAATCCCTCTATGATTTTTGAGGCTTTAAAAGCTATGCCGATTCTGAGTTGGATCCTGGCAGCGTTACTCGTCATTGTCCCCCTTCCTGATGTGGCCCCTGTCCCAATGACGAGCTTAAGCGTGACGATTGATTCAGCACACCGCTCGCCCTCCGTGCAGGCCCTACCCATGGGCGCACTGCCTGGACTGGGCAAGATTTTTGCCGGCACGCCCAAAGACCTCGGACTAGAAGACGGCCAGCTCTCCCCATGCCCAGATTCGCCCAACTGCGTCGTCAGCCAAAACGCCGATCCAGAGCACGCGATCGCCCCCATTGCTTACCAGACAACTCAAGAAGACGCCTACGCCAAGCTGTTGGAGATTTTGTCGGTTGTGCCCCGTACCACCGTGGTTCGGCAGGAGGACCGCTATATCCGGGCTGAGGCCAGCAGCCGTCTCCTGGGGTTTGTCGACGACGTCGAGTTTTTCTTCCCGACGGATGAGAATGTGATTCACATGCGCTCAGCCGCTCGTCTGGGGGAGTCTGATCTCGGGGTCAATCGCAGGCGGCTAGAGCAAATCCGTCTGGCGGCTCAAGATTTGGGGCTCTAGCGCCAGCGCCAGCACCGCGAACTTGCTATCTTGAAATCAGCCCCTAAGATCAGCGGGCTGCTGCGTTGCCGCGCCCTTACCCATTCCCACTGAAGCTCTCCACCAAAGCGCTTATGACTGACTCCGCATCGTCCCCTCGCATCGTAATTTTAGGCGGCGGCTTCGCTGGCCTCTACGCCGCCCTCAAGCTAGACGAGCTCGCCTGGGAGCAGAAGCCCACAATCATACTCGCCGACCAGCGCGATCGCTTTGTGTTTGCTCCGCTGCTGTATGAGCTGATTAGCGGCGAATTAGAGACTTGGGAGGTGGCCCCGCCATACGTTGATTTGCTGGCCAATACCTGTGTCCAGTTTCAGCAGCTTACCGTCTCCGGCGTTGCTGTGGACACCAAACTGGTTTACTTCCAAGACGCTGAGCCCATACCCTACGACTACCTACTGCTGGCGCTTGGGGGCGAAACGCCACTGGACATCGTGCCGGGGGCGGCAGAACATGCCCTTCCCTTCCGCACTGTAGAAGATGCCTACCGGCTGAAGCAGGCGCTCCAGCAGCTTGAGGCGTCCAATCGCGATCGCATTCGGGTGGCGGTGGTAGGCGGCGGCTACAGCGGCGTTGAGCTAGCCTGCAAGCTGTCGGACCAGCTTGGAGAGCGGGGCCGCGTCCGCATCATTGAGATGAGCGATGAAATCTTGGGTCATTCAACGGACTTTAACCGCGACGCCGCTAGCAAGGCCTTAGAAGAGCGACAGGTTTGGGTCGATCTAGAAACCAAGGTGACCCAGGTGGAGGCCGACAGCATCTCTCTAGAGTACCGGCAGCAGGTGGATACCATTCCGGTGGACGTGGTGTTGTGGACCGTAGGCACGAAGGTGACCGAAGTGGTTACCTATATGCCTTTGGAAAAGAACGACCGGCAGAAGCTGCTGACTACGCCTACGCTGCAGACTCCCAACCATCCCGAAATTTTTGCCCTGGGTGACGTGGCCGAAGTCTATGACTCCTCAGGCGATCGCGTCCCCATTACGGCCCAAGCCGCTCTTCAGGAGGCGCAGTTCGCCGCCTGGAACATCTGGGCTTCGGCCACCAACCGTCCGCTGCTGCCCTTCCGCTATCAGCATCTCGGGGAGATGATGTCCCTGGGGGTGGATAACGCCACGTTAACGGGGCTGGGCATTACCTTAGATGGACCCATGGCCCACGTGGCTAGGCGGCTGGCCTACCTTTACCGCATGCCTACCCTTGATCACCAGGTCAAGGTCGGTCTAAACTGGGTCACCCGCCCGATTCGAGACTTGCTCGCCCTCTAGCCCCGCACTTTCGTATGGCTCCCCTGCGTCCTGCCCCTCAAACCATATTTCTGGACGGCGTCGGCACCCTATTTGGCGTCAGAGGCAGCGTGGGGGAGGTCTACAGCGAAATTGCCCGCTCCTTTGGCGTAGCCGCTGACCCTGAAGCATTAGAGCAAGCCTTCTTCCAGAGCTTTAGCGCTGCGCCACCGATGGCTTTCCCCAACGTTGAGCGGGCAATCATCCCGGAAAAGGAGTTTGCCTGGTGGAAGCAGGTAGCTCAAGACACCTTTGCGCGCCTAGATTTGCTGAACCAGTTCAGCCAGTTTGACGATTTCTTTGACGACCTCTACCGCCACTTTGCCACGGCGGAGCCCTGGGTGGTCTATCCCGATGTGCCTGTGGCTCTTGAAGCGTGGCAGCGTCAGGGCATCGAGCTGGGGGTAATTTCCAACTTCGACTCTCGCCTCTATCACGTGCTGCCTGCCCTTGGACTGGACCGCTTTTTTGACTCCATCACAATCTCCACAGATGTCGGGGTCGCTAAGCCCAGCGGCCAAATCTTTTCAGCAGCCCTCAAAAAGCACGACTGCCCACCCGAAAAGGCCTGGCACATCGGTGACAGTAAGTCTCAAGACTACGAAGGGGCGATCGCCGCTGGAATATACGGTATCTTGATCGAGCGATAGCCTCAACACGACCCTCCATTGAAGGAAACAACCTGACCTTAAGGAAGGGGTCTTGAACCTCTTCTTTAAGTTTAATGAAGTTGTCACACCAATAGCTGAGCGAGCACGATGGAGACCTTAGAGCTACGCCTTCCAAGCCCGAGGGAGGCGGTCGGCCCATACTTGAGAGTCATCTCAGTCAACGATATCTACGATCTTAAAAATTATCCTCGCCTCCAAACGGTCATTCAACGGCTCAAGGCGACCTCAGAGAATGCAGTGGTTAAGACGGCTCTCAGCGGAGACTTTCTATCGCCCTGCCTCATTACATCCCTTGACGGTGGTAAGGCGATGATGGATGTGTTGGGGGTTGTCGATATTGATTATCTCTGTTTCGGCAATCACGAATTTGATCTGGATTTAGATACGCTACGCGATCGCTTTAAGACTTACTCTGGGAAATGCTTGAACAGTAACATATTGAACCTATCAATCACAGATGCCAGCGGCCAACCACTCCCCAAGTATGATGTCATCGAAGTCGGCTCTCGCCAGGTCGTTCTGGCAGGATTTTGCACCGATGATACTGACCTGATTAAGCCTGACGCCGATCTGAATATACAGCCAGTGTTTGACGCCCTCAAGGAGGTCTGGTCAAAATCTGGTGGAAGTGCAGCCTTGCTAATTCCGCTGACCCATCAGAGCATCGATGCCGACCGAAAGCTAGCGGCGCAGATTACTCAGGATGACCAGCTCCAAAACAAAGTCCCTGTAATCCTAGGCGGGCATGAGCACGAAGTTTATGTTGAAGACACTGACCAATGCTCGATTGTAAAATCGGGTTCAGACGCCATCAGCGCTGTTGTTGTTGACATCTGGTGGGATTCAAGTGAGAAGCCCCATAGCGCTGTACACTTGCTGCCTACGGACTACTTTGACGCTGACCCAGAGGTCCAAAGTTTTGTGAAGGAGACGGAGCAGCTTTTAGGCTCGCTCCTTGAAGTGGAAATTTTTGAAGTCAAGGAGAAGATGTCTTCTCAAAAACCCCGATTCCAACCTGAGAAGGTAGCTGCCATTCTCTGCTCGCACATCAAAAACGGCCTCAAGAACGTTGATCTAGTCATGCTACAGGGGGGCTCTATTAGAGGCGAAAAAGTCTACGAGAAAGGAAGTTCATTTACCTACGGAGACCTGCTCGAAGAAATACCTTTCGATACTGAAATTGCGACTATTCAAATCCCTGGACATGTTTTACAAACTGCAATCAGTGAAACCCGCGGCACGCCTAACCAAGAAGTTTCTGGTTTTCTTCACGCTGATTTAGATGTAGAAATTGAGCCTTATCCAAGCCTTAAAGTTACGCGCATCAATCACGAGCCCTTTGATCCTCAAAAACAGTATCGCCTCGGCATCTACCAGTTCTTGTTGACTGGACTAGACGAAATCGAGCCGCTGGTGAACTATGCAAGCGCTAGCATCAATGTACCGCCTCTGGAGCAGTGCCTTCCCGCCAAAAATCTGATTATGGAAAGCTGTATGAAAGCGGCTTGGAGAAGGGTAGTTGACTTTAAGGCGGAAGGCGTAAATATCAGCGGAAATACTTCTCGAAAAGAGCTAGAGCACGCGATGCGAAAGGCCTTCATGGCTCTCGACAAAAATCAAGATGGATATGCGTATCCTGCAGATGTCAGAGCTGCTGTTGAGGCACAGTCTGGTCACAGCCGCAAAGATCTAGTCAAACTGATGCTTGAGACAGTAGACGTCAATGAAGACGGCAAAGTGTCTATGGATGAACTGGCATCGTTGGTCATGTAGACCAAACTGAAGACGGATTGACGAATTTCTGTTGTCTGGCCATCGTATTAGTGGGACAGTGAACAACTTGCCGCCCAGCTCTGTCGGTAAAGTGTGACTAGCACCATCAGCTATCCCGCCGTAGC
>JBHJHJ010000013.1:0-5383 GCA_050330955.1 Elainellaceae cyanobacterium
CACCCTATTTTTATTTCGTCCAGCGGCAAAGCCTGATGTCAGCAGCCACAACGCCCGCAATTGAAAGATGCTGTTGGTCAATTGGGTGGTTCACCCCCCATGGCACTGATTGGCTACGCTTCGCAAGCACCCGCGCGTAAACGGCGGGCTAATGAAAGACGTCCACTAAAGTGGACGCCGAAGGGAATTCAATTGCTAGAACGCCTTTTGAGTATGTCTTTAACCCGCTTTAGCGGGTGACCTCAACTAGCCCGCGCTTTTAGCTGCGGATGAGGTAAAAGCGCCGCCCAGTCTCGGCGATCGTTTACGGGAGAGTGCTTAGGCTAATTGCCTGACAGATCTTATTTCTTAGCCAAAGCTTCTGGCGGTGTAGGTTGCGGTTGAGCTTGCGAAACCCAACATCGCTGAATTTCAACGGCATCGTTGGGTTTCCTTACGTCAACCACAACCTACGAGGTTTGGTCATTTCAGGAGATGTGTCAGGCAGCCAGGTGTTCAGGTCTCACCGCTGCCCCACAAAGTGTCATCGACGACATGTAAAGTCCCACGGCTGCCTCCTGAAGTGCGATCGCTGCCCCCTCAAGTCTCGCCGCCGACACTTTAACAGTCACCACTGACACCTCAAGTCTCGCCGCCGACAGGCAAAATGTCACCAGTGACCCCTGAAGTGCGATCGCTGACCTCTCAAGTCTCGCGGCTGACCTCTCAAGGGGCAAAGTAGGCCAAAACTCAGACTGCCGCTGCCTGCAGCGACATTTTTCTTCACAGCCTTCCGAATTCCGGTGAAGTAGGCCATATTGTTCAAAGTGCAGCCCAACTACCGAGGAGTCAAGTTCATGGCGTTGAACGTAGGCCGTTTCTTCCGCGCCTGTAACCCCAGCAAAACCCTCAACCTCACCTCTCCCAGCGACAAGCCCTATTACATCGACTTTTCAGGGGTGCGGGGGAGCGACTTAGTGCGGGAGCTAAAGCGCACCATCACCCTGTCGGGGGACGAGCCCACCTGCCAGCTGTTCACCGGTCACATCGGCTGCGGCAAATCCACAGAGCTCTCCCGCCTGAAGCGAGACCTGGAAGCGGAAAGCTACCACGTGGTGTACTTTGAATCCACGGACGACCTGGACATGGGGGATGTGGACATCAGCGATATCCTGCTGGCGATCGCCAAGCAGGTGAGCCGCAGCCTAGAAGATGCCCAGGTGAAGCTGGCCCCCAACCGCTTCCAGCGCCTGCTGCAGGGCACGGCGGACCTGCTCAACTCGGAGGTTACCGGCCTGCGGCTGAAGGTGCCGGAAGTGAGCGTGGCGGGCACTGGGGTAAAGATCCCCGATGAGGTGGGTTTTAGCGCTGAGGACGGCGCCTACTCCCTCTCCTTTGGCATCGGGCAGCTCACCACCAAGGCCAAAAACAGTAAGGACGTGCGATCGCTGCTGCGCCAGCACTTAGAGCCCCGCATCAACACCATCCTAGAGGTAATCAACACCGAGTTAATTGACGCAGCCAACCAGCAGCTGCGGGCGGCGGGCCGGGCCGGTCTGGCGGTGATTGTGGACAACCTGGACCGCATCGACAACAAGCTGAGGGTGCAGGACCGCCGCCAGCCCGAATACCTATTTGTGGACCGGGGGGACCAGCTCAAAAAGCTGCGCTGCCACGTGGTCTACACCATTCCCCTAGTGCTGTCGTTTTCTAACGAGAACGAAAACCTTACCAACCGCTTTGGCAGCAGCCCCCAGGTACTGCCCATGGTGCGCACCCAAAACCGCAGCGGCGAGGCCTGCGAACCGGGAGTGCTGGCCCTACGGCAGATGATCTTAGCGCGGGCGTTCCCCGACCAGTCCCCCGAGCAGCGGCTGGCCCACCTTGGCGAAGTGTTCGACTCGGTTGAAACCCTAGACCGCCTCTGCATCGCCAGCGGGGGCCATGTGCGAAACTTGCTAGTATTGATTAACTACTGCCTCAAAAAGGCAGACCCGCCCTTCACCCAAGCACTGCTCGACCAGGTGATTAGCCTGCGGCTGCACGACCTGGGGAAGGCGATCGAAGCCCAGGAGTGGGAGCTGCTGCGGGAGGTGCACCGCACAAAGGTGGTGCGGGGGGAGAGCGCCTACCAAACCCTGCTGCGGAGCCTGTTTGTGTTTGAATACCGGGATGCGGAGCAAACCTGGTTTGACCTCAACCCGGTGCTGCTAGCGGCGAAGGAGCTGCGAGGATGAGCGAGGTACGGCCTGCCGAAATTGACGCCCATAACCAAGAGTCATTAGCGCAGCTCTGCCGACTGCTGTGGCTCTCCCAGGGGGAGTTTGAGCTGATTTTGGCGGTGTGCAACTCCACCAGTCATCGCCAAGCCCTGGTGGAACAGCTCCGGCAGCAGTGTTCAGTGTCGTTTCAAACCCTCACCCTCAAGCCAGAGACCACGACCCTGTTCACCACAATCCAACAGCAGCTTACCCAGCCCTGGCCCGAAGCGCTGATGGTCTTCGGTCTGGAAGACGTGCAGGATTTAGAGCAGGTGCTCACCGCCACCAACCAAATTCGCGAGGAGTTTCGCCAGTTCACCTTTCCCCTGGTGATCTGGCTGCCGGATGACACCCTCAAACCACTCATCCGCAAGGCCCCCGACTTCTATACCTGGGCCAACCCCGTGGCCTTCCAAACGCCCCCCGCCTTCTTCCTCACGTTTCTAGATGACCTAATCCAAGAGGTGTGGCACAACGTACTTAATTCCTGGGAGAGCCACTTCCTCAGCAGCCAAGAGCTGGGTCTGGTCCCCGGCTCTCCCCGCTGCCGCGAGCTAGAGGCCAGCCTGACGCTGCTAAAAGAGCGCAACATCGCCCTAGACCCAGCCCAAAGCGCGGCCCTTGAGTTTGTACGGGGGCGGGTATCGGACAATAACACCGAAGAGGCGCGGGAGCATTACGAGCGCAGTATTGACCAGTGGCGAAGCCTGCTGCACCAAAAGCGTCAAGCTCAAAATGGCCAAAGCGTTAATCAAAGTCAAAATGGCCAAAAACAAAACGGCCACAGCCTGACCCAAACCCAATGGCGGGAGTCCTTGGGCCATGTGCAGTTCTATCTGGGGCTGTGGTGGCGCAACCAGGCCGAGCGCGATCGCCGCCGGTTTACCCCCTGCTGTCAGCAGGCCTGCGAGTATTTCAAGGCGGCGGAGCAGACCTTTGAGGCGGCGGGACGGGAAGACCTGGCGGCGAAATACATCAACTACTGGGCCGAGTCGCTGTATTGCCTAGGGCGCTGGTCGGGGCTAGAGCAGGTGGCCACCCGGGCCGTAGCCCTGCACGAGGGGCAGCAAATTCCCTTTCGCGTGGCCCGCGCCAAGGGCTTTTTGGCGGAGGTGGCGCTTTGGCGTGGGGATGGGGCGACGGCCAGAGCTTTTGCCGAAGCGGCGCTGGCGCTAATTGAATCGGAGGCGGAGCTAGAGGCGCTCAAAAATACCGGAGGCAGCATTGACCTCTATAACTGGGTCAACAGCTTCCACCGCAGCGCCTACCTCTACTCACTGGGTAAGGCCCTGCTGCTGCTCGGCGAGGTAGACGGGGCGGTGGATACCCTGGAGCAGGCCTGCCGGGTGACCCAGCCCGAGTATGGCCCCTGGCTCTATGGCCGGATTTTAGAGGCGCTGCGCCAGGGCTATTTTGACCAAGGAGAATATTTCCGGGCCTTTGAAACCCGCCGCCGCAAGGACGCCATCGAAAGTCAGTTTAACTACCGGGCGTTTATCGGCGCGGCGCGGCTGCGGCCCAGGCACCAGTTGACCAATCCGGCGCTGCCGGCGCGGAAGTCGAAGGATGCGATCGCCACCTCGGGCCGAAAGCAGGATGTGGAGCGGCTGCTGAAGCGGTTGGTTCAGGTTGAGTCGGTGCTGACGATTGTCTATGGGCCGTCGGGGGTGGGGAAGAGTTCGCTGCTGGAGGCGGGGCTGATGCCGCTGCTGAAGCAGGAGCGGTTTGAGACGCGGCGGGTGGTGCCGGTGTATGTGCGGCGGTATCGCGATTGGGCGGGGGAGTTGACCTCCGTCGTTTGCCCCAAAGGGGAAGAGGACTTGGACGCCTTGGAGACCCCCCTCAATCCCCCCTTATTAAGGGGGGAAGCTCCAGTTCTCCCCCTAAATAAGGGGGAGTTAGAGGGGGTGAATCAGCCGGTTGAGCCCGTCCCCAACTCCTCCGAGAAAGAACCCACCCCCAACCCCTCCGAGGAGGGGAGGGTTTTTGGGGCGTTGCGCGATCGCACTCAGGATCGGCAGGTCATTGTGCTGATCTTTGACCAGTTTGAAGAGTTCTTCTTTGAGTTTGACCAGCCCGCCGATCGCCGTCCGTTTTACGACTTTTTGCGGGACTGCCTCAGTACGCCCTACATCAAGGTGGTGCTGTCCATGCGGGAGGACTACATCCATCACCTGCTAGAGTGCGATCGCCTCACGGATTTGTCCATTATCGACAACAACATTCTGGATAAGAAGTGGCTCTACTACTTGGGCAACTTCACCCCCGAGGACACCAAGACGGTGATTACGGACCTGACGGACCCGACGCCCTATGCGCCGGAGGCGGCGCGGGTGGACCAGGTGGTGGAAGACTTGGCGGGGGTGGCAGGGGAGGTGCGCCCGATTGAGCTGCAGGTGGTGGGGGCGCAGCTTCAGGCGGAGCGGATCACCACGCCGGAGGCCTACCGCAACTGGGGGGACCCTAGCCTGCCGACGAAGGAGCTGCTGGTGCAGAACTATTTGACGGATATTGTGCGGGAGTGCGGCCCGGAGGAGAACCAGCGGCTGGCGGATGTGGTGCTGTATTTGTTGACGGATGAGAAGGGCACCCGGCCACTGAAGACGGAGTCAGATTTGGCGGGGGACGCGCAGGCATTGAGCCAGGCCGAGGCGGGCCGAGAGGCGCTGGGGCTGGTGCTGCGGATTTTGACGCGATCGGGGCTGGTGATGGCGGTGCCGGAGCTGCCGGAGGACCGGTATCAGCTGGTGCACGATTATTTGGCAGCGTTTATTCGTTCGACGCAGCAGCCGGTGATGGCGCAGCTTGAGGAAGAGCGGCGGATGCGGCGGGAGGCGGAAGAGGGGCGGTTTGCGGAGCAGCGGCGTCGGTTGCGGCTGGCGCGGCGGGCTGTGGCGGGTTTGACGGCGGTGAGTTTGGTGGCAATCGGGGGTGGGGCTGTTGCTTGGGTGCAGCGGCAGCGGGCAGTTCGGGGGGAGGTGAATGCGCAGTTTGTGTCTGAAAGCCTGAAGATGGTGTCGTTGGTAGATTCGGGGCAAGGTCAGAATGACCTTGCCCCGAAAAAGTGGACACTCCAGAAGAGAGGATAAACAAGGAGAATGTTCACATGAGTCAAAAACCACGCAGAAAATTCACAGCCGAGC
>JBHJHJ010000014.1:0-61281 GCA_050330955.1 Elainellaceae cyanobacterium
CACTTCGCTGAGGACTTGATACCAGTATGCGACAAACATGCCATCATCAGCTTTGCTCTCCTCAGGACGATCGCTGTCCACTTATTCAGTTTATTCCGTGCAAACGGTTTTGTATCGATTACACAGGGCATCAGGATGCTAGCTCACGACGTCAGACAGCTATTTTCCTTCCCGCAGTAGATCACCCTGCAGCGAAGGCGATCGCGTTTACTGTGCAGGCAGGCTGCGCGATCGCTGCCGCTCTAGAGCACCACTGTTAGCTGGCCGAGGCCTTGCTCATTATCCGCACGCAGGGTGGGCAATGCTACGCTCATTAGAGCGTTTCGGTCATTGCTTTGCTAAGTCCCGGATGGATCTAGTTACTCCCTCCACCAGGCCCTCCGGAAGATGCATCCTGCCCCGTTTTAGGGAATCTATCATCATCTGCTTCACTCTGCTCCACTTCAGTCTCAGGGACGAAGATACCCCTTACAGTCTCATCTGCAGAATCAGGCGTCTGAAGGTCCCGATCAGCCTTTGGTTTCTCAGTCATATCTAATACACCTTTGCAGCCTTGTATAATCTACGTAGTCTTATGAAGAATTTACTGACTCAGACCAGGTGATTTTTCATGGGAATCTAAAGAGAATCCTAAAATTAAATATTCTCACAATAAGAATACTTGGCTTTTGCCTCAGGAGTGTCCTTTAGATATTGATTCAACCAAGCACATCCCCTAACAGTCAGGCGATCTAGGCTTAAGTCGTCTAGCTGCCAAAGCAGAACTGTTCCATCTTCACTAGCCGTCACGAGCTCCGCTCCATCTGGACTAAAACTGACATCGGTGACCTCATCTTGATGGCCAGTAAGGCTACTGATCAATCTCCCATCCTGGTGCCAAAGCCTCACGGTTGTATCGCCGCTGGCCGTCGCAAGGGTCTGCCCATCAGGGCTAAATTTCACGGTATAAACCGTAGCACTGTGACCGTCTAAGCGTCTGAGCAGCTCCCCGTTAAGAGTCCACAATCGCACGGTGCCATCTTCGCTGGCAGTTGCGACTGTCTGACCGTCGGGGCTGAAATTAGCTCCGTATACCGAGCCGTCATGCCCCGTTATTGTGTGACGGAGGGCGCCGTCGCTATCCCACAGCTTCGCTGTACCATCTGCACTGGCCGTCACAACCATATCGCCATCAGGGCTGAAGCTGATGCTATGGACCGAGTCTTCGTGTCCGACCAGCGTCTCCAAGAGCTGCCCTCCAAGGGTCCACAGCTTTGCCGTATTATCAGCGCTGGCCGTGCCAATTATCTGATCGTTAGGGGCAAAGCTCACGCTGTAAATCCAATCGTTGTGCCCGTCATAGGCTCTCTGCAAAGCGCCGCTTCGGTTCCAAAGCCTCACGCGTTTCTTTCCGCCTGCCGTGGCAACTAAATTGCCATCATTGCTGAAACTAACGCCAATTACCCAACCCTCGTGGGGCAAAACATGGAGAAACTTGCCCTCTTTGTGCCAGAGTCTGGCTGTTGTATCCCGACTAGCGGTCGCTATGGTTTGCCCATCAGGCGAAAAGCTAGTGTCATACACCGCAGAATCATGTTTGGCTATCACCGATGGCCCATCAAACGCCGTACTCCACAGCCTTACTCTTCTGTCATTGCCGGCGCTGGCCACAATTTCACCATCGGCACTGAAATCAACGCTATTGACGCGGTTACCGTGGCCTTCTAGACTTCCAAGCAGGTTCCCGTTCAAATCCCAAAGGTTTACAGTATTATCTGCGCTAGCAGTGGCGAGGGTTTGACCGTCTGGAGAAAAGCTAATGTCGGCAACGTCTCTGCCATGGCCCGTAAGGGTATGAAGTAGCGTCCCGTCTAGGGTCCAGAGTTTTGCCTCACCATCGAAGCTAGCCGTCGCTACCGTCTGACCATCGAGGCTAAACCTAACGCTATTGACCACATCTTGGTGCCCCTCAAAGGTTTGAAACACATTGCCATCCAGAGTCCAAAGCTTCGCCGTGCTGTCTTCGCTGGCCGTTGCCAGCAGTTGACCGTCGGGACTGAACCTGACGCTGCGAACTTCACCGTTGTGCCCTACAAGTGTTTGCAGCACCTTCCCTTCGAGATTCCAGAGCTTTACAGTCTGATCGGCGCTGGCCGTAGCCAGAGTTCGACCATCGGGACTAAAGGTCACGCTGAAAACGATGCCATCATGTCCACTAAAGGTCCGTAGCTCTGTTCCCGTTGGATTCCAAAGCTTAACTGTCCCATCTTGGCTAGCAGTCGCGATCGCCTCCCCATCTGGGCTGAAGCTCACGCTCATCACCGAGGCTGTATGACCGGTGAGAGTATGCAGTAGGTCTCCATCCCGATTCCACAGCTTAGCGGTGTCGTCATAGCTAGCAGTCGCGATCGCCTCCCCGTCTGGGCTGAAGCTGACGTGCTCAACAACATCGCGGTGCCCCTCCAACCGATCGCGCTCCCGCACCCAGTCCAGGGCTTGCCGCAGCGATCGCACCACCGCCTGCTCAGCGGCATCATTGGGAAAAAGAAACGGCGATCGCTCCAATCGCGTCCCCGCATCCAACGCCGGTAACAGCGCATCTAGCGAATCGCGGTTGAGGGCAAACCGGGCCTCCGAGGTTTGGGTTAGGGCCAAAATTTGGCCGAGCTGAGCCGCTCGCCACTGCAGCGCCGCAAACACCGCCAGGCTAGAGGTAATCACTAAGCCTGCCGTAACCGCCGCGAGCCGATTGCGCTGGCTCGCTTTCTCCACCCGGCGGCTGGCGTTGATGTACTGCCGCTGTAACGGCGTTGGATAAGGCCGCTTATCCCCGCCGCAGGTCAACCACTCTTCTGCGGCTTCTAGCTCGCTGCCCCGCAGTAAACAGCTATCGCTTTTTTTCTTATCCCACTTCAGGGTGCTGGTGAGCAAATAGGTATGTTCTTTGACGTGGCCAAGGTCAGTGTCGAGGGCGTTGAGTAAAGCCTGAAAGCTCTCTTCAAAGGCGTGGTCTGCATCAAAGAAGATGTAGTTGATCTTGGCCAGTTCTGGGTGAACGTCATCACTGAACTGATGCACAATCGGCACCAGTCGCTTGTTGCACTCAATGGCGCGATCAATTTCTTCACTGCAGACTTGGGAAGCCGTCGAGCTTGGACTGATTATAAAAATAAAGTTGTTGGCGGCTTCTATCCCTTCGTATATTTCTTTACGCCAGTCCGCCGTAAACGGTATACTTTCCCAATCGATCCAAATGTCACGGTTCTCTCGGCTCAGCGCCTCATAAAGCTGTTTAACGAAGTCTTTGTCTCTGCGCGAATACGAGATAAATGCTTCAGTCATATGCCACCCTGATTTCAATACAGCCCATACCAACCCCAATTTCTCCAAAATCCCGACTCACCCAAAACGATATTCGTCAGATGCTAATACGCTGAGTTAATTCAAAGCAGCCTTTCCACACCACGCCACCTATCAGATTTACGGCGCAGTTGCTGCGATTGAAAGTGACCGCGACGTCGATACCTATGCCTATAATCAGGGCCTATTCGTCATTGTTCAAGCGGGCGACAGCGCGGAAATCAGCAACACGCCAAACTTCGCCCCGCAAACCTGGTAGGTGGTGCAAAGCACCATCAGGCGACCACCGGCAGCCGGCACTCCAGCCGTGTCCAGGCCTCTCCCTCCCCCGCTTCAGCGGCAACTTCCACCAGCATCAGGTCTCCTCCCATCCGCGCCAGCAGCTGCTGACACAACATTATCGTCAAACCCGGTGCGGCGTTCGTCAGGTTCGCTTGAGCTTCAGAGATGGTTTCTAACTTTGATAGCGGCTGCGCCTGGGGCTGAAGCAAATTCTTTGGCTCGGCCCAAGTATTGGCTGGGCGCTGATCCGCCACCTGAATCCTCGCCTGCCCGCCTTCAAGCAAAACTTTGAGGCCAACATGGCCGCTGTCCATCAGGGAAATGGGCGCGCTCAAAAGGTGAATTAGCACCTGCAGCAGCCGCTGGCGATCGCCATACACGCGAATAGGCGCCTCGGGGTGCTCGATGGTCAGCCGCAGGTTGCGGTTTTGGGCCTGGATCTGCACCACCTGCTCGGCCTCTAGCAAAAGTTCGTTTAAGTCTGTCTTGGTGATCTCCAGGGTTGCTCTGCCGTGCTCTAGCTTGGAGAGGTCGGTCACCTGGTCTAGCAGCTTGAGCAGCCTCAGCGCCGCCTCATGGGCCTGCCCCACAAACTCGCGCTCCTCTTCTGGATCATCGCATAAGTCCGTCAGAATGAGCTGGTGCAGGCCAATGACGCTATTGAGGGGCGATCGCAACTCGTGGGAGGTGCGGGCCAAAAAACCCGCCTTGAGCTGCGCCATCTCTGCGGCTAGGTGATAGGCAAGCTGCCACTGCTCGTCGCTGACGGGGGCTGGGGACTGGGTTGAGGTGGGTTGAGGTGGGACTTGGGCGGCGGTAGAGGGTTCTGTATCGTCCTGCACGATGGGCCTCGCCCTCAGACGCTCTAAAAGGCCACCGGCTAGAATGCCGCCGCCAAACCACGCGATCGCCGCCCAATCCATAGGAAAATCCCCGATTATCGCCACACCGATTATCGCCACACATTCACCCCACACTCACAGTATGCCTTCTACCGCGATACTAAATCGCTCATGAACTGTGAAGCGAGAGGAGGTGCAGGCTTAGCCGGCACCTCCTGTCACAAGTCACGTATGATTGCCATACGACAACAGTTGCCCTAAAGACTGTTTTGCTCACTACAATGGACTGGTGTCGGAGCATCGGTGTGCCCCGATGGTTCTGTTACTGAGGTCACCCGGCCATGGCACGTCCTGTCGTCGCAATTATTGGGCGCCCCAACGTGGGCAAATCCACCCTGGTCAATCGGCTGGCCGGAGGGCGGGAGGCGATTGTGCACGATGAGCCTGGGGTCACCCGCGATCGCACCTATCGGGACGCTTTCTGGCAAGACCGAGAGTTCCGCGTGGTGGATACGGGCGGGCTAGTGTTTGATGACGATACTGAGTTTTTGCCCCTGATTCGCGAACAGGCGATGGTGGCCCTCTCAGAAGCCAGCGCCGCCATTTTTGTGGTGGATGGCCAAGCTGGCCCCACTGCAGCCGATGAGAGCATTGCGGGCTGGCTGCGGCAGCAGAGCGTGCCGGTGCTACTGGCCGTCAATAAGTGTGAGTCGGTGGAAGAGGGGCTGCTGCTGGCAGCGCAGTTTTGGGGCCTGGGTCTGGGAGAGCCCTATTCGGTGTCGGGCATCCACGGCAGCGGTACGGGAGATTTGCTGGATGCACTGGTGGCGCACCTGCCCCCCACCGACGAGCTGCCTGAGGATGACGAAATTCGGGTGGCGATTGTCGGGCGGCCTAATGTCGGTAAATCCAGCCTGCTGAACGCCTTTGTAGGGGAGAACCGCGCCATCGTCAGCCCAATTTCTGGCACGACGCGGGACACCATCGACATGCTAGTGGAGCGTCAGGGGCAGCGCTATCGCCTGATTGACACCGCCGGCATCCGCAAAAAGAAAAGCGTCCAGTATGGCCCAGAGTTCTTTGGCATCGCCCGCGCCTTCAAGGCCATTCGCCGGGCGGACGTGGTGCTGTTTGTAGTGGATGCGGTGGACGGCATCACCGAGCAGGACCAAAAGCTGGCGGGGCGAGTTGAAGACGAGGGGCGCGCCTGTGTAGTGGTGGTGAACAAGTGGGACGCGGTGGAGAAGGACTCTCACACCATCTACGAACACGATCGCCACCTGAAGGACCGGCTCTATTTCCTCAACTGGGCTGAGCACATTTACGTCAGCGCGGTGACGGGCCAGCGGGTAGCGAAAATTTTGGATTTGGTGGATTTAGCGGCGGCGGAGCACCAGCGCCGCGTCAGTACCTCTGTGGTGAACGAGGTGGTGGAAGACGCGGTGCGCTGGCACTCTCCTCCCACCACCCGCCAGGGCCGTCAGGGCAAGATCTACTATGGCACCCAGGTGCGGGCCCAGCCCCCCACCATGGCGCTCTTCGTCAACGACCCCAAGCTGTTTAACGAGAACTACCGCCGCTACATGGAGCGTCAGTTCCGCGAGCAGCTTGGCTTTCAGGGCAGCCCCATCCGGCTGATTTGGCGGGGCAAAAAGGTGCGGGACACCGAGCGCCAAACCGCGAACCGGGCAACCAAGGTCTAGTCTATGGATCTGCTGCGATCGCTGCCCATCGGGCTCTACCTAGAGCAGCCGTCCACCTGGCTTCACCGGATTGATGGCCGGGTCAAGTTCGCCTGGCTGCTGAGCTTTCTATTGACGCCTATCGCCGCGAGCCCTGCCTGGCGACTGATTGTTGTCGCTCTGCTGTTGGGGCTTACCCTCATTTCCGGCATTCCCCGCCGGGTCTGGCAACGCCAGGTGGCGCTGCTGCTGGGGTTCGCGCTGCTGCTGTTTTTGGTTACCCTACTGCTGCCCGACGGCATCGACGTCAGCTACCAGCCCCGGCTTCCTCCAGGCGATGTGGTTCCGCTGTCAGATTCTCCCAGCGGGCCGCCCAACTTGCCGCAGCCCAGCGGCTACCGCTACGTTCTGGTGGACTGGTGGAAAGTGTACATCACCCGCCGCTCGCTGAACTTGGCGATTCGCGTTTCTACCCTCACCTTTACCCTGCTTTACAGCAGCAGCCTCTACCTATTGACCACCACCCCTGAGGAAATTACGGCGGGGCTGGAATTTCTCCTGGGACCGCTGCGGGTACTGCGGGTGCCGGTGACGGAGATTGTACTGACCTTGACCCTGTCGCTGCGGTTTATTCCGCTGGTGCTAGAAGAGGCGCAAAATCTCATTCGCTCGGTGCGCACCCGCGCCATCAACTGGAAAAAGCTGGGGGCTCAGGGTTCGGCAAAGGTGTGGCTCACGGTGGCCGAGCGGCTGTTCCAAAATCTCATTTTGCGGGCGGAGCAGACCGCAAGCGCCATGCAGGTGCGCGGGTTCACCACCCCCGGTACCCACCGGGTTCGCTGGCATCGGTTTCGATTTCGGATTCGAGACGCGATCGCATTGATTATCTTGGTTGGGCTCTGGACCACTCGCCTGCGCTGGGGATAGCGCCCATGTAGACGCCTCGCCTCTGCCCCGCGCGTATTACGCCCTGGTGTCGAACAAAACCATGTGCTTTGTTACAGCAGGCTAATAATACAGTAAGGATGCCCTCCTCCCTAAGTCCACCGATTCACATGTTTTCCTACCGGCGTAGTCAGGTTCAGAATGAGTAGCGAGACCTACCTTAACCACCCCACGTTTGGGCTGTTGTATCAGGTTTGCCTAATTGAAAACAAAAAAGAGCTGTTTGCCACACTCTATGCCCAGCGTCTGTTCTTCATCGTGACAACTGGGGCAGGGGGCGTTGAGTTTGACCCTATTGGTCGCACGGATGCCAGGGCCTTAGTCGAAAACCGGCTGCGTATGTTCCGTCATACCAGCAGTCGTCAGGAGTATGAGGCCTTGCACTTTATCCATCAGCAGACCTTTTAGTCATGCCCGCCCCTCCCGAAATCGTAGCCGAACGGATTAAGGCTGTTCAGAAGACTATCCCCGCCCCAGTTACCCTGATTGCGGTCACAAAGCAAGTGCCCGCGAATCTAATTAGGCTAGCTTATGATTTCGGCATCAGGGACTTTGGCGAAAGCAAAATTCAAGAGGCCGCAGATAAGCAAGCCCAGCTCAGCGATCTGCCGGGGATCACTTGGCATTTGATTGGCCACCTCCAGAGCAACAAAGCCCGCAGGGCGCTGAGTCAGTTTCGGTGGATCCATTCTGTGGACAGCCTAAAAATTGCCCAGCGGTTAAACCAGATCGCTCAAGACGACGCGGCGCCAAACGCGTTGAAGCCCAGCGTTTGTCTGCAGGTCAAGCTCAGACCCGACCCCAATAAGTACGGCTGGTCCCCCGAAGAGTTGCTGCAAGACCTGCCTCAACTCAATCAATGCGATCGCCTCTCTATTCAAGGCCTGATGGTGATCCCGCCCTACGGGCTACCCGCCGATGAGGCCCGGCAGGTGTTTGCGGATGCGCGCCAGCTCTCCGATAAGATTCGTCAGCTCCCTTTCCCCTCAATTCAAATGGCGCAGCTCTCCATGGGCATGTCAGATGATTACCTCCTGGCGATCGCTGAAGGCGCGACGATGGTTCGTCTGGGGCGAACGCTTTTTGGAGAGCGATAAAGCGCCGCTGGGCCAGTCGGCAGGGCTGCAGTGCTCCTCACATTCCACAAGCAGTAGAGTGTGAGCATAAGCTTTAGAAATCTTTTAGCATTCAGGGGTGTTGAATTGCTAATAAGTTACTGCGGCCAAATCCTACTTTACAGAACAGTTCTGATCGACCGATAAAAGTGCTTCCTTGGGGGTTGAGATGAATCCCGTTGACCCAAGATTGGCAATGATCTTACTGAATTGTCGCTGGTATCGCCAAACCTGCAGCATACCCAGGATTTAAATCGTTTAGTCCGCTCACTAACGCTTCCTCTCGGAAAGGCAACCGCTGTTTCAGCAGCAGAGAAATAGAAATTCCCGAGGGGCTTGAAAATTATTTACAACTAATTTGACAAATACATTGAACTATCAGGCATGGCAGTATATGATTTCATTCAAATCATAATGTGCAAATAAGGGTGATCAAAGTTATAGTCTCGGTGGTGTTAGCCCCCATCAGGCAGCAGCAAACTGGCAGACTGACAGTTTAGTGCCTTCATCTAGGCGCTGGCCTCTAAGCTTCCCTTTTGCTGAGTTGAGACCGACTTGCCTGTCAGATCAAGTTATACGGAGTTTTAGCAGTGAGCAACATTTTCAGCAAGCTTAAGGATTTTGTCGGCTTTAATGAGCCCTTAGATTACGAATATGACTACGCCGAGGTTAACGATAATGCCTATCAAAACCTCTACCAAACCGAGAACACCGAATCTGAGGAAGAACCTCGCCCGTCCCGCGTTCGCGATCGCTCGACTACGGTAAGTGAGCTGAGCAACCGCAGCGGCAGTACGGTGCTGGGCAGCAACGTCATTGGGATGCCGGGTGCGCTCAACGGCATGTCTGAGGTGGTGGTCATCGAGCCGCAGTCCTTTGAGGAGATGCCCCAGGTGATTCGCTCGCTCCGAGAGCGGAAGTCTGTGGTGCTAAATTTGACCAACATGGACGCCGATCAGGCGCAGCGCTCCGTTGACTTCATCGCTGGCGGCACCTACGCCATCGACGGTCACCAGGAGAGAATCGGCGAAAGTATTTTCTTGTTTACGCCGAACTGCGTGCAGGTGAGCACGCAGCCCGGTATGCCCGCCGACGTGCCGACCTCTCCCAGTGAGGTTCCCTCCTATTTGCCGACGCCGACGCCAGCTTGGGGCAACCAGGCCCGCATGGCTTAGGATTTGTGATAGCCTAATTGGCCGTGGTTTGCTAAGCGAGGATAGCCTGTGGTACTTGGGGTAATCGGTGGCGGCGTCATGGGGGAAGCCCTCATTCGCTGCTTAGTTGAGCGCTCGGTGTATGCTCCTCAGGATATTCTCGTCAGCGATCCCCAGGTTGAGCGACTGTCCTATCTGAGCGATTGCTACGGTGTGAGGGCTGCTAAAGATAATCGTGAGGCGGCAGATGAGGCCCAAGTGCTGCTGCTAGCAATCAAGCCGCAGGTGTTTGACACCGTTGCGGCCAATCTAATGAACGAGCGGGACAGTGATGCTCTCCCGCTCGTTCTGTCTATTTTGGCGGGGACACCCCTTGCTCGTTTAGAAGCGGCGTTTCCCCACTGCCCTGTGATTCGCGCCATGCCCAATACGCCAGCAACCGTAGGTGCCGGGATCACGGCCATCGCCGCCGGAACTCAGGCGACGTCAGCTCATACAGAGCAGGCCAGCCAGATCTTTTCCGCCGTGGGACAAGTGGTGAGCGTCCCTGAGTCGATGCTAGATGCGGTGACTGGCCTATCCGGATCGGGGCCGGGATACATTGCCGTGGTGATTGAAGCGCTGACGGACGGCGGCGTGGCCGTGGGCCTGCCCCGAGCCGTGGCCACCCAGCTCGCAGTGCAAACCGTTCGGGGAACGGCAGAGCTGCTGGCCACCGGGGAGCTTCACCCAGCGCAGCTCAAAGACCGGGTCACGAGCCCCGGCGGCACCACCATCGCCGGGGTGGCTGCCCTAGAGCAGGCCGGGCTGCGCTCGGCCCTAATTCAGGCCGTGAGGGCCGCCTATCAGCGATCGCAGGAGTTAGGGAAATCTTAGGTAAGTACAGGGCACCGCCCTGTCCCTGCAAAATGCGTCATCGCTACAGGTAGGCCGCCGGATTGACCGGAGCCCCATTACGCCGCACCTCGAAATGCAGGTGCGGCCCGGTGGATAAGCCCGTGGACCCCACAGCGGCGATCGCCTGGCCCCGCGTCACCGTCTCTCCTTCCGACACATATACCCGGCTGGCATGACCGTAGAGCGTGGTGATGCCATCGCCGTGGTTGATGACGACAGCGCGGCCGTATCCGCCGTACCACCCCGCAAACAGCACCCGCCCAGCATCCGCAGCACGAATGGGCGTTCCCTGGCTAGCGCCAAAGTCGATGCCGGAGTGGAAGCGCCGGGACCCCAAGATGGGGTGGACCCGCCAGCCAAAGCGGCTGGTCACCCGTCCGTTGGTGGGGAATATCATCTGCCCTGTGCCGAGCACGATGCCCTGGCCCGCCGCAATCCGCCGACGAATCAGGGCCGTCAAGTTCTCCGAGTCCTGGGCCAGCCGAGATTCCGCTTCTTCTAGGGCCTTACGGTCCTGCTGCAGCCGCGAGACCAAGGCACTCTGCGCTTGGGCCTGAGCCTCATACTCCGACTTTTGTAGCAGAAGCCGCTGTCGAATTAGGGCAATGTCATTCTTCTTCTGCTCAACGCTGCGGCTGGCCTGCTCAATGGCCTCGGCCTCTTGGGCCAACCCCACCAAAATTTCTCGGTCAGCGGCGTAGAGCAGGGCAAGCTGGCGCCGCCTGTCGAGAAACTCGTCGAGGTTGTCGCTCTGCAGCAGAACGGCCCAGCCCTGACCCACGGTTTGCCGCTGGAGAAACCGCAGCCGCGCGATGGTGGCATATTGGTGATCTTGGTAAGCAGCTTGGGCGCTGGCAAGGTTTGCCTGCAGCGTTTGGAGCTGGGTCTGGGCGGCGGCGAGGCGTTTTTCAGTCTCGGCAACTTGCTCAGCGGTCGCCTCGATAGAATCCTCTAAGTTGCTCAGCTCATCGGAAGCTTCTCCTTCCAGCGACTGAATGCGATCGCGCTCCTGCTGAATAGTACTGCGCTGCTGCTCGATCTGCCGCTGCCGCTGCTGGAGAGATTCGATGGAGCCCGTCGTGGCCTGAGCCGGCGTTGCCCAGCGTCCCAGGCCCGGCGCAATTTGCAGCCCCAGACCAATGCTGATGGCGAAGGCTACCAACCACACCAGCCACCGCCTGCTGACTAGGCGCAGCAGAGCGGCGCGATCGCAAGGAGAACCTCTTCTCATTAGCGGCAGCCCTCGCTGAAACCCGCTACGGTCCGGCAAAGACAGCCTCTTCAAGGTCTTGCCGGCTCAAAGAATACTTGAAAGAGCGCTGAATATCTTCACCACCATTGGCCGCAAGATAGCGAATCGTCAGCGAGTCAGTGTCAAGAGAGAGTTCAGCAGTCCAGCCGTCTCGCTCCACAGACCAACAGTGGCGACTGTCAGCGTTCTGCTGACAGCCCTGAGACACCAGCCACTGTTCAATATCGGGCAGCGGGTGATTGTAGAGGGGGGTATCAGCAGTGGGAAGGGGCATAGGAACTGAGGTTAGAGATTACGCTGGTGAAGGATAACGAGGTTGAGTCAATCTATCGGCCTATCATAATAGCAGTCTGACTTTATGCATAGGCTTGGAGCAGTTATTTCTAGAGGGAAAATTCGCCGCTGGCAATACCGATGGCGATCGCCATCGCCAGGCAGCCTAAAAACGTCACGCCAAGCAAACACAGCGCAAATAGCTCCCCGCCAGAGAGGGGGCGATCGGTGGGATCAAGGTAGGCCGAACGGCTCACATAGGGACCTTGCGGGTGGGGACCCATGAGGTCGATGGGAGATTGCATTACCGAAAACTTAGAGTAGCCGTGGTCTAAGTCATAGCGGAGACGTCTTTCGGGATTGCTCAGGGTGCCGTAGGCCTCATTGAGCTGCTGAAACTTAGCCACGGCGACATCGGCGGGCAGGGCGGTGGTATCTGGGTGGTATAGCTTACTGAGATCCCGATAGGCCCGACGAATCTCTTGGGGTGACGCCCAGGGGGAAATTTCCAAAAGCGTATAGTGGCTAGTCGGTGGGCTTACATCAACCACGCGCGTCATCTGAATCACTTGACGTTTTATATGATGACGCAGGGGCTTATCAAATTCAATGGGCTAGACCAGGGCCGAGCCTGCAGCACCGCCCATCGCCTCTGCCGCCATGCCTTCACGGGTGAGGCGAATCTGCGCCAGGGTGAAAATGACAGGAATAATCCGGCTATAGTTTGTGGCGATCGCCCGCCAGCCGAGGTCGGTCAAAAACCAGGCCCACATAGCGGGGCCAAGCACGGAGAACACGGTCCTGACCGCTGTGTAGCGGGTTGCCGATATCGCCATGCCCCGGCGGGCCATTTGCAGGGCGGCCCGCTGCTTAATTTGCGATGCGATTAGGGTGCCGCCCGCCGCGAGAGCTTTTTGGGTGACTTGATAGGTAGCCATGTGCCAAGCGAACTGGCGGGCGACCTGCTGCAGAAGCCAGCCTCGCAGCATCGAGCTTACGGCGATGGCGCCGCTGCCCACTAGAAGCGTCCGCAGCGGATCCTGCCGCATCGACGCCGGCAGGTCTTTGTGCAGGGGCGATCGCGACACCGACTGCTGTACCCGCAGAGCCAGTTGCTCCTGTTCCTTTTGGGGCAGACGCTTCCAGGTGCGGTGCAGAAAATGCAAAAAGATCTCGGCTTCTAAATCTTCGGTAGACAGTCGGCCTGCGTGAGCCAGTACATCGGTCAGGCTGAGGTTGCGGCAGACGGTGAGCAAAACTTGCCGGTAGCTGATCTGGCAGCTCTGCCCCCGCAGCACGGTGAGTCCATCAGCCGCTAAGAATCGAAACCGCTGGTCAATGCGCTCAATTTGCTGCGGGCGGTCTAGGATATGGATGTCCAGCGGCGTAGGCACAACCGCATAGTCGATGGGATTGAAGCGGCGAGCGAACAGCATCGATGCCAATGCTCGAAGCTCTTCATCGCTCGCCAGTTCTAGCCCTGTCCGCAGCTCGTCCATCGATTTCTCCCCGCAATCGCGACCAATGCCCATATTCTAGTAAAATCTCGAAGCTCTGCCCGACGCTTAAACCCAGATGCTAGGCGCTGATCCATGTCAGAAGAAATCCCGACGAATGGGACTACCGTGAGCCAAACCGTGAGCCAAAACGCTGTAGACGTAGCCATTGTCGGGGCAGGGCTCTCAGGACTCATCTGCGGACGATCGCTGCGGCAGCAGGGCTACCGGACCCTCATCCTAGAGAAATCTCGCGGATTGGGGGGGCGACTGGCGACCCGCCGCATCGAGACGGCTACCGTGGACCACGGCGTTCGCTATCTAGAGAACCAGGGGCCCCATACCCAAAACTTGATTGAGCAAATGACGGCTCTGGGGGTAACCGTACCCGCCGCCGCTCCGGTGGCGATCGCCCAAGCTGGGGATCAGAGTCTGGGACAGATGTCTCAACAGCCAATCCTTCAGGAGCCCGTGTACGTTGCCCCACAGGGCATGACGGCGATCGCCAAAGCTCTGGCGGCTAATCTCACGGTTCATCGGCAGCACCGGGTAGAGCGTATAGCACCACAGTCAGACTGCTGGTGTCTGCAGATGTCAGGGGCTGAACATCTCCGCACTGCCACGGCGCGGGCTGTTGTGCTGGCCATACCTGCCCCCCAGGTGGTCCAGCTTCTCCAGCCGCTTGTAAGCGATTTGGAAAACGACTTGGGGGACGAAATTGAATCTCTGCTTCAAGCGGCAAGCGCAGTCGAATTCGCCCCCTGCTTCAGCGTCATGGTGGGGTATCCCAATGGGAAAGGTCTAGACCAGCTCGGGGGCCAGCCGGGGGGGCAGCTAGGACTGCTGTTCTCCAACGCGCAGATCGGCCACGATCTGCGCTGGATTGGCTTTGAGGGCCAGAAGCGCACCTTGCTCAATGGCGTAGTTGTGCTCCAAAGCAGCACCGTATTTGCCCAGCAGGCGCTCGACCGCCTCAGCCTTGACCAGGTTACCGAGCGCCTGTTAACTGCAGCCCAAAGGCTCCCACAAATTGCGGCATTGGGTGAACCGCAGTGGACCCAAACCCACCGCTGGCGTTATGGGTTTTGTCACAGGCCTCATCCCCAAAGCTGCTTAAATGCCCTAGCGCCGCTGCCGCTGGTGTGCTGCGGCGATTGGTGTGGCGGCAGCACCCTCGAGCAAGCTATCCAGTCAGGGCTATCGGCAGCCCAGGCGATCGCCACCGCCCTGGGCTGACCCGGTGACTAGTCCTGCTTCGGGCTGCTGTTGCTATTGCTGCTGTTGTTATCGCTGTTGTCGTTATTATCGTTGTCGTCCTGGTCAGAGTTTTCGCTAGAGCGATTTTGGTTGTACTGACGGCGGCCAAAGCGGGAGTTGTTGCGCTTGCGAAATTTTCGGGCGTAGGCTTCATTGCGTAGGGCTTTCTCTTTCTTCAGGTTGCGGCGTTTAGCCATCCTTAACCTCATTGAGTAGGGTGAACATTCGACAAACGGTTCTCTATCTTACAAAAAAATTTGGAGCGGTGATTCACAATCCGGCCCAGACCTATTATGGGCCTTCTGCCGAATTCTTGGCATAAGGCGCTCGGGGACGCCCTAAACCTGGGCCACGCGCTGACGCTCCTGTTCAAGATCTAAGACATCTAAGTGGGCATAGGCCTGGTCAATGGCACGTCTGCCCCGCAGCAGCCCGGTGCTGGCTCCAGGACAGATATACCGCAGGGTTTCAGGCGTGAAGCGATCGCGTAGGATCTGGACACTTTTGAGCTGACGGTACCAGTGAAAGGTTTTGGCGAGCCGCAGCGGCACCGGTTGCCCTAGCTTATTGGGCAGCAGATGCCGCCCGGTGAATAGGACGCCGCCCTCGCGCTCTAGATAAAGGCAGGCGGAGCCGGGGGAATAGCCTGGGGTCCAAATGAGCTGAGCCCCAGAGCCTAGGCGGTGCTCGTGCTGAAAGGTGACGGGATTTAGCTTGGGTAGTCTATAGGCCTCTTGCTCTTGAATGATTAAGGGGCAGGAGAACTGCGATCGCAGGGGCTGCACCTGGCCAATGCCGTCGCGGTGGGTAATCACAATGGCCCCTACACCGTGATGCGTCAAAAATTTCTGCACTTCGTCAGACTGCGGCGGGCAGTCGATGAGAATATTGCCCGCGTCAGGGTCTATAACAAGATATGCGGTCCCGCCTAGGGTGTCGCGGTTGGGGGGAAAGGCAAAAACGGTCTCGAAAACGGGGCGCGTCATAAACTAGGGGGCGATTTAAGGGAGCGATCGCAATCTTTCTTTATGTCTGATAAACCGAGCGGCAGATTCGCCAGAGCGGCGCCTTTACCGCAGGACTGAGGCGATCGCTGCAGGGCGGGGCGTAGAAATCTGGCGATCGCCCCAAACCTCCCCTTGATCTTAATAGGGCTGCAAGGCTATAGTACCTGTGTACTGCTGGGGACAAACAAACCCGATTGGAGTATTCACCCATGACTACAGCTACCAGACAAAAGCGCTCAAGTAAAGTCCGGGGTCAAACGGCAACAAAGGCCACACCCGGCACAGCCCGCATCATCGCCCTCGACGCAGGCAACTACGACCTTAAGTTTTTTGATGGCGTCAATCACCCCAAAGCCATTCGCTCCGTACGGTACCAAATGCCCCTGGGTCGCGATCCCGTCAGCTACTCAGATGCATCTCCCTTAATCCAGCTCCCTGACGGCACCCGTTATCACTTTGGGGCTCAGGCCTACAAGTATCGCCGCCAGCAGCAGACGGTGATTGAGAACAAAATTGAGCTGGCTCGGCTGCACCTCTACGCCTGCCTAGAGCCAATGAACGGAACCCTCACCGAGTTTCCACTGCAGCTCCATCTCTCAACCCCCGAACCCAGCAAGCATGCAGAAGCCCTCCAAACGGAGCTGCTGGGGCTGCACGAGTTTACCCGCAACGATATCGACTTCCGGGTCAATGTCGAGAGCGTTAACGTTGAGCGGGAAGGCATGGGGGCCTACTGGTACGCCAAAAGCCAAGGCCACGTTCCCGATGCAGGCTACACCATTGTGATTGATATCGGCGGTGGTACCTGGTTAACCCGGCTTGTGGACGGCGACGGGGAGGTAATCGACGAGAACGTGATGAACCGGGGCGGCTCTTACGAGCTGGCAGTCTCTATCAGCTTTGACCGCAGGCTCACCGATGCCCTGGGCACCACGGCGGATCCTGGGCTAGTGATGGATGGGTTCCGCAGCGGCCACGTTTACGCCGATACGGGCCTCGCTTGGGACGCTTGGCTAGACGAGCACCTCGATCCCTGGTTTAAGGGCATCTTCCAGACCGTCAAAGCCCAGTACACACCCTACATGGCCCGCGTGACCAAGTTTCTCGTTACCGGTGGCGGCTCCCACCTGATTTCTGAGCGCTTGGCCGGGCGTAAACTCTTCACCGTGATGGGCGATCCCCAGTTCGCCAACGTCCGTGGTCTGTACCTCCTCTCCCAAGACACCCAGCTATGCATGACAACAAAGTAAGACTGAGTCAAGACGTGATTGAAAAGGCGCAGATGATTGCCACGGAGTGGGGGCTCAAAAACGCTAGAGCTGCCGTAGAAGCAGTCTTTCGCCGCTACTCTGATGAGTATCTCTATGGGCGACAGAGCCCCGGCCTCGGCAGTGCACCCCTGCGGCCTATGGCGGGATCGCTGCCGGAATTTAGCGGCGGCCCAACGAGCTGCGAGGCCCTGGATGAGCTAGAAGATCTGCTGGCTATGTAATCCGGGTAAACAGCTTGCTTAACGCCGTCCTAGGGCCGCGTCCACTGCCTGCTGGTGGTCGCGGCGGGTAATCCAGCGGTGGTAGGTCTGGGTGTGAATGCTAACGCTGTGGCCCATCATCTGAGCGGCCACCGTGTCGGGTAGACCCACGTGAATCGTGCGTATAGCCCATGCATGACGCAAGTCGTATGGCTTAAACGGTAGCTGGTAGCGGCGCAGTTGAGTCGTCACTTTCTGACCAATGCGCTGCAGGGTGGTTTGGGCAAGGTCGATAGTGAGGTTGGGCAAAATCACCTCCTGCAGATTGAACTGCGTCACCCACTCGGGGTGAAACGGCCACACCTCACGCTGCCCTGTCTTTGTCGTTTCCAGCACTTCCACAGAGGCCTGGGAGAGCTCTTGGGCCTGCAGCAGGCGGCTGTAGTCGCAGAAAAAAACCTCGTGGTTGCGCAAGCCATAGGTGGCCATCATACCGTAGACAAATTGCCAGGCCGAGTTAGGAATTCGGTGGTAGGCTTCGAGGATAATCTCATCTGTAGGAAGCTGTCGGAGCTTAGTTTGACTACGGCTGTAGCTGCCCCAGCGACCATCGAGCTGAGGCAGCTCTAAATCGAGAAATTGGGCAAAGGCGTTGAGGGCGGTGCAGGCCACCTGCCGGCTGCGGGTGTTGGGGGGAATAGCGTCTAAGGTGGTGTATATCGCCTCAGCTGGGGTCAGCCGTGTTGAAGATTGGGCGATCGCCTCTAGCTTGCGCAGGTAGGGGGCATAGGCCGTGCGCCAGGTGGTTTGAGCCGAAGCGGTGTGGCGCTGCTGAAAAAAGCTGCTCCGGAAGGCCTCAATTTGCTCGCTCAAAGACATTTGGTGGAGTCGCTTTCCCCCCGGCTGCTGATAATTGCGCCAGTCAAAGCTGCGCTCTAGCAGCCTCGCCGCGACAATTTTTGCTTCCTGCTCTGCCTGCTTTAAGCCTGACTTCGTGGCGGGAAGGCCCAAGCTCAGGCGCTGCTGGTAGGGCTGCAGCCGAGAGCTCTCCGGACGAGGCGGGAAGGTGCCCCGCAGGCTCAGCTTTTGGCCGCGACGTTCTAGCTGGACTCCCATCTGCGCCGCTTTGAGCCGTTGATTGATTTGCTGGAGTCGGGAATCGATATCCGGGGAAGCAGCCATAACCCTCGACTTTAGTGCTGAGCGTTCGCAATTATTGTGACAGAACCAGGCTTAAGGCAAGCTTAAGGTTTAAACTGGGACTGGATCGCTGCTCGCACACCCTATTGTCCGTGCGACGCGCCGCTCTAGGCTGAATGGCCTGTCTTAAGTGACAGGGTCAGCGAAGTAAATCATCGGATGGATTTTTGACCTCTGCACCAACTCACATCGATTTCAACGTTAAGATTAAGAAATATTATTTATCCGATAAGGCAACCCGTAGCCCAAATTTAACCTGCTAGAGGTTTGTCCACTCAGCCGTATTAGATCTTAGACAATGAAGGGGAATGCCGTGGTCACGACAGGTCGCGTTGGCGTATTACTACTTAATCTGGGAGGGCCAGATCAGCTTGAGGACGTGCGCCCTTTTCTGTTTAACCTGTTCTCTGACCCGGAGATCATTCGACTGCCGTTTACATGGCTCCAGAGGCCGCTCGCGTGGCTGATTTCCACTACCCGAGCCAACAAATCTAAAGAAAACTACCGCGAAATTGGCGGTGGCTCGCCCCTGAGGAAAATTACCGAAGAGCAGGGCCAGGCGCTCCGGGAGACCCTGGTGACTCAGGGGCTCGACGCCCAAGTCTACGTGGGAATGCGCTACTGGTATCCCTTTACGGAAGAAGCGATCGCCCGCATCAAGCGCGATCGCATTCAGCGATTGGTGATTTTACCGCTCTACCCCCACTTTTCCATCAGCACCAGTGGCTCCAGCTTTCGCCTCCTAGAGCGCATTTGGAATGAAGATCCAGCCCTGCAGAAAATCGAATATACCGTCATTCCGTCCTGGTACGACCGGCCAGGCTACCTAGAGGCGATGGCGCAGCTCATTGCCCAAGAGCTAGACCAGTTACCCAACCCCGACAGCGCCCACGTCTTCTTCAGCGCCCACGGCGTCCCGGTCAGCTACGTCGAGGAAGCGGGCGACCCCTACCAGCGGGAAATTGAGTCCTGTGTTGCATTAATCATGCAGACGCTGAACCGACCCAACGACCACACCCTGGCTTACCAAAGCCGTGTCGGTCCTGTGGAGTGGCTCAAGCCTTACACCGAAGACGCTATTGAGGAACTGGCTCAGCGGGTGGACACCCTAGTCGTCGTTCCCATCAGCTTCGTCTCCGAGCACATCGAAACGCTCCAAGAAATCGATATGGAGTACCAGGAAATTGCAGAGGAAGCGGGGATCGAGAATTTTCATCGCGTTCCCGCCCTCAATACCCACCCTGTATTCATCCAAGACATGGCCGATATGGTGACTGAGGCTCTCAGTGGTCCAGCCCTCAAGCTTGAGGATGTGATGCGCCCCCCCAGCGAAACTAAGATTTATCCCCAGGAGAAGTGGGAGTGGGGGATGACGAGTGCGGCTGAGGTTTGGAATGGCCGCTTGGCCATGCTGGGCTTTTTGGCCTTGATGGCGGAGCTGATCAGTGGGCAAGGCCCTTTACATTTTGTCGGGCTACTATAGAAGCAGGGAAATCTACCAAAGGTAGCGTCATTTAATCCTGACGAATTCTTCCAGTCGCTGTCTATTCTTAAACGGCTGGGGAATTGGCACCTGCCGACACCGAAGCATCTGCCACTGCAAGACCACAACATCTACACCAAAACGGCTACTTCAGCGCGTTGAAGCCCACCGCCCCCAGACCACTACAGGGAGTGCCACAGCGGTTGACCGGCTTTAGCAAGGGCTTAACCCACAATAGCCGTAACGCTAGCTGAAATTATGTTTTGGGGCACTGCCGCTGGGCTGTCCTGACAAAGGGGATTTACTATTTATGGTACAGATTAAACGTGCAATGCGCGATGATGCCCGCGCGGACATGGAGCAGCGTCTCAATGCCGCTTGTGCCGGCGATACGGAGGCGATCGCAGCGCTGATTGAGCGATCGCTAATGCTGTCGCAGGTTGCGGTCCGGGCGCGGATAGAGGGCCGCTGTCTTTACCTAATTCTCTATGGGCAAGCGGGACAGCAGGACAGTTTAGTTCGCTTCATCAAATCGGGGCTGCAGCAGATTCGCATTGAGGGGGTGGACGAAATCGATATTTCGGTCTACTCAGACAACTCTGGGCAAGGGGAGCCTGCTTGGAGCTACCGGGGTCAGCTGCGGCCCTCCCAGTCAACTTCGAGCCTAGCTTCGCCAAAATCGATTCCCGCTTCAACGTCAGCTCGGCGGGTGATGACAGGCCACTACAGCACCCAGTGGACCACCAGCGGCATTCGCCTTGACGCCACATCGTCCAGCCCTCAGCGCTGGATTCCCCAGTCCGCCGCTCCCCCCGCGACCCAGGAGCTGTTTGACCGTCAGTCAGCGGTTCATAAGGCCATCAACACCATCAAATCGGGCGCTCCTCTACAGGTCTACGGCCCCTCCGGCACGGGTAAAACCACGTTTCTGCGCAACCTGATTCACCAGCAGGCGGTGCAGCAATTTGGCGACGGCATTGTCTACGTAGAAGCCTACAAATCCCTCAGCACTGACCTACTGCAGCACCTCTTTGAGGCGCTCTACCGCAGCGACAACGCTGTACCCACCAAGCCAACCCTGCCCGAAATCCACCATGCCCTGCGCAGCCGTAACAGCTTGGCGGTCGTTGACCAGACTGAAGCCATAGACAGCCTCGAACCCCTAATTGACACCGTACCGCTGCTGCTAGCGGCCCGGACTTGCTACCTGTGGCAGCAGGGCGAGGTCATTCCCCTAGAGGCGTTTTCCGACCACGAAGCTCTCACCTTTCTGGAACTGCGGCTTGGACGCCCCTTATCCGCCGATGAGCAGCGGGCGGCCCTGGATCTGTGCCATCACCTCAAGGGCAATCCGGCCCTGCTGACTCAGCACGCAGCGCTGGTGCGTCGGGGAAGGTCGTTTGCGGAACTGGCCCAGCAGATTGACGCGGGATTTTCCCCAGATACGCTGGTGATGCGGGCCGCGAGCGACCTGGCTGACGAAGAGCGCCGCCTGCTAGCCACTTTGGCGGTCTTTGGCCCTGTCCCAATCCAGGCCCACCACCTGCAGGCGATCGCCGGGGTAGACAGCGCTTCCCTCACTGAGCTGCAGTCGCGGGGGCTGGTTTGGGGCCATGACGCCTATCGGCTGGCCAGCAATCTAATCGCGCCGCTGCAGCAGGTGTGGGACCTGACGCCGTGGTACGAGCGGGCGGTGCACTATTTCACCAGCTGGGCCATCACCCACCAGGAGCGGATGCCGGCCACTGGGGAAGCCCCGTCGCCTGATACCCTGGCGATGTTAGACCTGCTCTGGCGCCTGCTTGAGCGGGCAGTGGATCAGAGCCGCTGGACCGACAGTCTGTCCCTCTGCCGCGCTCTGGATCCGCTGCTCTATCAATACTGCCGCTGGGGACGCTGGCAGCAGGTTTGGCAACTGGGGCGGAAAGCCGCTCAGGAAACCGGCGATCGCGCTGCTGAGGCCTGGGCGCTGCACCAGATGGGGAGCGTTGCCCTTTGCTTAGATGACGGCTTTGCAGCCCAGGCCCACCTGGCTGAAGCCCAGCAGCTCCGCCAGCAGGCGGGTGACATGGTTGGCGCCGCCCTATCTCAACACAACCTAGCCGTGGTGCAGCAGGTGTTTGGCAAACAGGTGGCCCGCAGCGAGGCTCCGCGCCCCGCGCCTAGCTCTGCTGCTGGCCCCGCTGCCGCTTTTGTGTCCATGCCCCAGCAGCTTCCGCTCAAGTGGCTTCTGATAGGGGGTGCGGTAACTTTAGCTGGAATTGCGGCTGCAGTGTTCGGCTTTCAGTCTGGCTCCTCCGAAGTTTCGGTGCGTCGCCGGCTGATTAATTTCCCGCCTCAGCTTTTGTCTACCACGAGCGAAACGCGGGAGATTGTAGTCCGCAACAGCAGTTCTGAGTCGGTTTCCATTGACGAAATTATCCTCAATCAGAGCTCTGGTGAAGCCGATGGCGAAGGCAGCTTTCAAATTCAGGAAGACTGCACAGACGCGCCCCTTTCCCCCGATGCAATTTGCACTATCGAGGCCCAATTTACGCCCCAGGCTGAAGGGCCTGATGCAGCAACGGTGAGCATCGTTGACGATGGTCAAACCATAAAGACAGTGACTCTCCGGGGCGTGGGTGCGGATGCGGATGCAGAGCTGAGGCCCAAGACTTTGGAGTTTGAGCCCTTATCCCCCGATGCAGAGCCTGTAACCCAGAGCGTTGAGGTCCGCAACGTCGGAGCTGTGGCGTTTACGGTGGACAGCGTCATCCTAGAGGAGAGCGAAGCATTTTCGATTGAGGCGGATGAATGCGTGGGCCAAACGCTGGATACGCGGGACACCTGCCGCGTTGTGGTGCAGTTTGACCCACCTGAGCCTGGCACCTTCGCAGCGACCTTGACCCTCAACAATCAAACCCGCTCGTCATTTTGGACGCTGCCCATCTCCAGTGCAGCTCCTGAGCCGGCGGCGGCGCCTCGGCCAAACACAACCCGCACGTCGCGATCGCCCCGGTTCCCCCTGCCCAGCATCTCTCTCCCGCCCATTTTCAACCCGTCTCCATCCCCTAGCACTCCCCCCCAACCCCGTCCCAAAGCACAGATCGCGCCCAGCACCGAATCAGTGGTGTTTGGCGATCAGCCCGCGGGTAGCATCCAGACCCAGCGAATTACGCTGACCAATACCGGCAACGGAGCGCTGTACTTCGACTCGATTGGTCTGAAAGAGACGAACGATTTCGCCATCGCCGGGACAGACTGCGGGCTACTTCAGCCGGACGAAAACTGCGTGGTTGCCGTAGAGTTCCTCCCTCAAGGTGGAGGGGAATTTACCACCGAATTGGAAATCAACAGCAACATCGAAACTCGCGCCATTCCCGTCAGTGGAACAGCGGTGGCTAGAGCCCGGCCACCCCAGCCTAGCCCAGCCACACCGAAAGTGCCTGAAATCCAGCAGCTCAGCCTCTCGGCTGACGCGATTGGCCCTGGAGAATCGGTAGATCTATGCTACGACGTGACTAACGCCGACACCCTATCCTTCAGCGATGGCCAAGGGACGACGCGGCTGCAGAATATGGCAGAATGTCTTTCTCTCACGCCCCAGGCAACAACCACCTACACCTTCGTGGCCCAGGCCGGGGACGAGCGCACGGAGCGGTCGGTCACCGTCACCGTAGCGGAGGCCAGCCAGCCCGACGCTGCGCCCCTCACCACGCCTACGCCGGTTTCGCCGGGGGCCGCTGGGGATGTGCTGCCGGTGACCTGCGTCGCCAGCCCTGTTATTCTGCGCTGGACCGGGTCCGGATCGGCCTACGAGGTCATGCTAGAGCGGGAAGAAACGGTAGACGACCGCCCGGTTTGGAGTCCCGTGCTCAGCGAGAGCGTGGGTCAAACCCAGCTGGACGTTTCGGCCGCTGTGGGGAACTTTGGGCTCCACCGCTGGAAGGTACGATCGCTCGACTCGGCGGGCAACGCCAGCCCCGACTCCGCTTGGCAATATTTCACCTGCGTAGTGGAGTAGCCGTCAAACCGCACCCCGGTCCCCATTAGGGCCGGGGTGCCGTGCTCGCGACAGTAAAGATAGGCCGCGATCGCGGCGGACCCTAGTTGCCAGCCACCTCAGGTCGGTTAGAAATTCGAATCACGTAGGGAGAATAGTTGCCGGGCTGATAGGAGCCGACCCAAATCTCGTAGGCTCCCGGCGACCAGGCTCCTAATATTCCTGGGTTGCGCCCGTTGAGATCGTCGCTGCACCAGCTTCCCCCCGGTCCGCGCACCACGAGGGTGGTGTCCTCAGGACTCTCCACCTGGAGGCTCAAAAACTCAAAAAAATCCGTCAGCACCATGCGATGGTCGGCGTCTGTATCGACATAGCCGATGCAGGCTCCTGTGTCCGTTTCCTGGCGACCCGAAACCAAAGTGGCAATCTGCGAGCCGCCGCTGATGCCGCGCACGGTGATGTCTGGAGCGCCGGGATTGAGGGTGACATTCTCGAACAGCGGGGCCGCCGTTGGGGTGACGCTAGTGGGCGGAACGATGGGCGCGGGCAGCGGGTTAAGCGGCCTGATGGGCGGAAACTCGTAGGTCGGCTCTTCAGGTGTGTCATCAGGTGCATCAGGCAGAACCTCGGACGGCGGTAGCTCGTCTTCAGATGGGTCGGCTGCGGGCTGGGGATCGGAAGGCAGGGGAGTAGTGGTTGTTGGAGCAGTGGGCAGGGGAGCAGAGAGCTGCGCTTGAGCCGGAAGCACCAGCAGCCCAGCAGCCGAAATCAGTAGCGGGCAGGCCAGATAACGAAACGTGGACAGTGACAGTCGAAACACAGCAGCTCCTTGATTCCCGTAGACGTATTGAGATTAATTTAATCCGATCGCGCTTATTACGAGCCTTTGGCCAGCGCCAGCGCCGCCTCCACCCGCGGCATGTCCAACTTGTGCTGATGCAGCAGCAGCCAGGAGTCCACTAGGTCAGGCCCCTGCATGTCGCAGGTGAGGGCCGCCCGCAGCGATCGCATCACCAGGCCTTTCTTGACGTCGGCGTCTTTTGTCACTTGTTTCACCACTGCTTTGGCGTCATCAGCAGTGTTTACGGGCATAGTTTTCAGCGCGTTCAGGGTTGCCTCCAGCACGGGCACCGTGCCCGCCTGCTGGAGCTGGGTTTGGGCCGCCTCGGCGTGGGGCAGGTCGCCATCGAACAAGTAGCGGCACATCTCCACCGCCTCATCGAGGCGCACTAGGCTCTGGGACACTAGCGCCGTCACCCCTTCTAGCCACAGGCGATCGCCGCTGGTATCAAAACCCGCCTGCTGCCAGTAGGGCACCAGCAAATCCGTCAGCCGCGCCACGTCAGCCTCGTGGATCACCTGGGAGTTGAGCCAGTTGAGCTTATCCCAGTCGAACTTGGCCCCAGCCTTATTCACCCGCTCAAAGCTAAACTGCTGGGCGGCTTCCGCCAGGGTAAAGCGCTCTTGGGTGGCGTCCGGCGGCGACCAGCCCAGCAGGCTCATGTAGTTGACGAGGGCTTCGGGCATGTAGCCCATTTTCTGAAAATCTGAAATAGAGGTGACCCCGTCTCGCTTGGAGAGCTTTTTGCCCGTAGGGCTGAGGATGAGGGGCGTGTGGGCAAAGAGAGGCACCTGAGCCTGCAAAGCTTCGTAGAGCAAAATCTGCTTGGCGGTGTTGGCCACGTGGTCCTCACCGCGAATCACGTGGGTAATGCCCATGTCGGCATCGTCAACCACCACCACGAAGTTATAGAGCGGCTGGCCAATCTGGTCAGCGGGAGCGCGGCGGGCAATCACCATGTCGCCCCCTAGGTCGCTGCCGCTCCAATTGACGGTGCCCCGCACAATGTCGGACCAGGCGATGGTGCGGCTGTCGTCAATTTTAAAGCGCACCACCGGCTGACGGCCTTCCGCTTGAAACGCCTCCTCTTGTTCCGAGGTTAGGTCGCGGTGGCGGTTGTCGTAGCGGGGCGCTTGGCCTTTGGCCTCCTGGCTCGCCCGCAGATTGCTCAGCTCTTCCTCGGACGTGTAGCAGCGGTAGGCCAGCCCGGCGTCCAGCAGCGTCTGCACCGCCTGCCTGTACAACGCCATGCGCTGACTTTGGTAAAACGGCCCCTCGTCCCAGTGCAGCCCCAGCCAGCTCAGACCTTCCAGAATATTCTGGGTGTATTCTGGGCGCGATCGCTCCTCGTCGGTGTCTTCGATGCGAATGAGAAAGGTACCGCCGTGGTGGCGGGCAAAAAGCCAGTTGAACACCGCCGTGCGGGCGGTGCCGATGTGGAGGTTGCCGGTGGGGCTAGGAGCGATGCGAACGCGGACGGACATAGAGAAGGGGAGTTGGTGAAGCCGCATCTATTCTAGCCCTCAGAGTGGGGCCGTGGGCTGACCCCCTTTGGGAATTGTTGACTTCACCAGCGCCTCTCATAACTTCCTCAAACTTTTGATCTATAGCTGGTCTGAAGGGGACGACGCACTCAGGCTCCTTGGAAGCACATTAGGAGGAAGGAACAGTGGCAAATGTTCAAACGCTTTTACACGAATTTAACCAGGGCTATCGAGACTTTTCCGAAGTCTCACTCCACAGCGCTGATTTGCGCTCGGCAAGATTGAGCGGAATTGAACTCACCCGCGCCGACCTAAGCAGCGCTGACCTGCGAAATGCCGATCTGACTCGCGCGGTTTTGGCCCAAGCGAACTTGACCGATAGTGACCTTGGACACACCGATCTGAGCGGCGCTTGCTTGCAGGAGGTTAATCTGATCGGCGCCGATCTTTCCAGCGCGAACCTAGTGGGTGCCGACCTCTCACGGGCTGACCTGCGCGGGGCAAACTTTGAAGAGGCTGACCTGAGCGGCGCGAATTTGAGCGGCGCGGAAGTCAGCGGCGCAAATTTCCGCGGCGCAAATTTTACTCGGGCTTGCTTAGATAACATTGAGCTTGAGGATGCCGACACTGAGGGCGCGACCCTTGCCCAGCTTCGCCCCATGGCGGTTGAGGAACCCACGGGAATATCCCATCGCTGGGTTTCGTGGGGTTTAGATTGCACTGTCCTGTCTGAATCCGCTGTCAATGGTCACTAGTCCTCAAGTCGAAGACGATCGCACCGGGTTGTCTCTCGAAACCCTGCGCCGCGCTTTAGCAGACAACCTGTTCTATGTGCAGGGCAAGTTTCCCAGCATCGCAACCCAGAACGATTACTACATGGCTCTGGCCTACACCGTGCGCGATCGCCTCCTCAACCGCTGGCTACACACCATTGAGACCTATCTCAACGAAGATGTGCGGCTGGTAGCTTACCTATCGGCGGAGTTTCTGCCGGGACCTCACCTTGAGAACAATCTGATCAACCTCGACATCTACGACCAGGTCAAGCGGGCCGTGGAGGACTCCGGCCTCAATTGTCAAGAGCTGGTGGCGCAGGAGGAGGAACCGGGGCTGGGTAACGGTGGGCTGGGGCGGCTGGCCGCCTGCTACCTGGACTCGTTGGCTACCCTAGAAATCCCTGCGGTGGGGTACGGCATCCGCTACGAGTTCGGCATCTTTGACCAGGAGATCAAGGACGGCTGGCAGGTGGAGATCACGGACAAATGGCTGCAGTATGGCAACCCCTGGGAGGTGGCCCGGCCAGAAGCCTCGGTAAAGGTTGGGTTTAGCGGCCACACTGAACCCTACACCGACGACCAGGGCAATTACCGGGTGCGCTGGGTGCCGGCGCAAGTGGTCAAAGGCATTCCTTACGACACCCCCATCCTGGGGTACCGGGTCAGCACCGCTAACACCCTGCGGCTGTGGAAATCAGAAGCGCCCGAGTCCTTTGACTTTCAGGCCTTCAACGTGGGCAACTACTACGGCGCCGTGAATCAAAAGGTTGTGGCTGAGAATATCAGCAAGGTGCTCTACCCCAATGACGAAGCCGCTCAAGGAAAAGAGCTGCGCCTGCAGCAGCAGTTTTTCTTCGTGTCCTGTGCGCTGCAGGATATGATTCGCATCCACTTCCGCCGCGGCAATACCCTAGACAGCTTCCACGAGAAGTTTGCGGTGCAGCTCAACGATACCCATCCCGCCATTGGCGTTGCGGAATTCATGCGCCTGCTGGTGGACGAACACCATATGGGGTGGGACCAGGCTTGGCACATCACCCACAACACGTTTGCATACACCAACCACACGCTGCTATCCGAGGCGCTAGAGCGCTGGCCCGTCGACCTATTTCGCGCCGTGCTGCCCCGTCATTTGGAGATCATCTTCGAAATCAACCAGCGGTTTTTGGATGTGGTGCGGCTGCGGTTTCGAGGCAGTGACCATCTAGCCCGCATGTCGCTGATTGATGAGACGGGAGAGCGCTATGTGCGCATGGCAAATCTGGCCTGCGTCGGCAGTCACGCCATTAATGGCGTCGCCGCCCTGCATACCAAGCTGCTTAAATCCACTGTGCTCAAAGACTTCTACGCGCTATTTCCTGAGCGCTTTCACAACGTCACCAACGGTGTCACCCCCCGCCGCTGGCTGGTGCAGAGCAATCCTCGTCTGGCGCGGCTCATTACCAGCAAAATTGGCGATCGCTGGGTTCGGCATTTAGACGAGCTGCAGCAGCTTGCTGAGGTTGGCCACGATCCGCAGTTCCGGCAGGCGTGGCGACAGATCAAGCTAGACGTAAAGCAAGACCTGGCTACCTACATTTACAAGCGCACTGGCGTGGTGGTCAATCCCCGGTCCCTCTTCGATATCCAGGTGAAGCGCATCCACGAGTATAAGCGGCAGCACCTCAACGTGCTGCACATCATCACCCTCTACAACCGCATCAAGGCTAACCCCGGCATCGATATCCAGCCCCGCACCTTTATCTTTGGCGGCAAGGCGGCGCCGGGCTATTTCATGGCCAAGCTAATCATCAAATTCATTACGGCAGTAGGGGACGTGGTCAATCGCGATCCAGACGTGGGCGATCGCCTCAAGGTGGTGTTTTTGCCGGACTACAATGTCACCTTTGGCCAGCGGGTGTACCCAGCGGCGGACCTGTCGGAGCAAATCTCCACGGCAGGAAAGGAGGCCTCAGGAACGGGCAACATGAAATTTGCCCTGAACGGCGCGCTGACCATTGGCACGTTAGACGGAGCTAATGTCGAAATTCGTGATGCAGTGGGAGCAGAGAACTTCTTTTTGTTCGGTCTCAGCACTGACGAAGTTGCAGCCCTCAAGACCAACTACAGCCCTTGGCAGTATTACCAAACCAATGACGAATTGCGCGCTACACTGGATCTAGTTAGCTCCGGCTACTTTGCCCGCGGCAGTTCAGACCTGTTCCGGCCTCTGGTGGAAAACCTGACACGCCACGACCCATTCATGGTGCTAGCGGATTACCAATCCTACATTGACTGTCAGGACAGCGTAAGTCTGACGTACGGCGATGCTGAGCGCTGGACGAGTATGTCTATCCAGAATGGGGCGCACATGGGCCAGTTTTCCTCAGATCGCGCGGTTCGAGAGTACGCTGAAGGCATTTGGCGTGTCCAGCCTGTCCCGATTGCGCCACAATCCTATGTTCAGGCTCACGCTGCCCTCAAGGTTTAGTGACCCACTTTGACCTTAAAAATGCGCGTTAACAATGCGCTTTTTCTCCTCGACTTTGGACAGCGTCAGTAACGACGTGGTGCATCACGCCCCTTGCCCAGTGGTGGTAGCCCATAAACCTGCAGTGCGTCAGCCCGACACACAGTCTGACCATTTGGCCGCAGCTGAATCATAATGACGCTATTTCCGAGTTCGCTCCCCGCCAACGTTTATTTAAGCCGGATTGGACCTTGGATTTTAGTAGATTTCGTTCTTTGCGCTATGGGTGCAAGAGATTTCTGTTGAAAGCTAAACTTAGCGCTACGCGCGGCTCTGGGTGTTCAGTAATTATTCGATAAAAATATTCAAACACAAGTTGCTGAGCTTGAAGCGCATTCCTTCCTGATACATCCCGTAAAGCATTGTATAAATTATGCTGAGTCTCTCGAATAGTGCCCTAGTCTGGATGCTTCTTCGCGGCGTACTGGTAAGAGAAAACGCGATTCACATTAATTATTGAGGAATTCTTAGAGATCTTGCTTGAATCATTAACTACTGTTAATCTACGTAAAATAAACGGCTGGTCTCTAAATCAAGCTGTACTCGGTACGCCTGAACAAAATCGCACTCTATTTTGAGACCTATCTGTTGCTCTCATATTGTCTGACAATGCCCACTTCTAATCTCGAATGTCTACTCCGTGAGACACTGGTAACTCTTCATCAAACAGTAGGATTTGACCTTTGGATGATTACCCACGTCGACGGAAAAGACCGGATCATCATGCAAGTCGATGACCATAGCTACGGAGTCGAAGAAAGTTCTATTTTTAACTGGCTAGATTCTTGCTGCTATCAGATGGTACTCGGGAGCGGACCGTTTATTGCACCAACTGCCCAGAGCGTTGACGCCTATATGAGAGTGCTGATTGGAGAGCATCTAAAAATAGGGGCCTATGCAGGTGTACCACTGGTCTCAAAGAATGGGAATCTTCGGGGAACCTTATGCGCTATCCATCCTGAGTCACTACCTCAATCTGTCGAATCTCACTTGCCACTCATCATCGCCATCAGTAAGCTGATCGCTGCACTTTTAGATGCTCATTCAGAGATTGATGCTGCAACAGAACAGGCTACAGAAATTGAGACATTGCTGTTCAGAGATTCTTTGACCGGCGCATTTAACCGCCACGCATGGAATAAATTGCTTGCCACAGAAGAGGAAAACTGTAAATTTTTAGGTCAGTCAGCCTGCGTTATTTCGATTGGTTTAAACAACCTGAAACGAATCAATGATATACAAGGATACTCAGCCGGCGACAGCTATATGCGCAGAGCAGCAAAAATTATTAGAGGTGCTCTTGATCGGCAATATGTAGGATATCTTGCTCGTGTTGATGGTGATAAGTTCGCAGTTCTATGCGTAGGATGTAGTCACGAGCAAGGTGAACAGCTAATTGATTCAATTAAGGCCAGACTCAATCGTTCTCAGATAAGCTCTAGTGCTAGGCTTGCTGTTTGGAAGCCTCATCTAAGATTACTCGAAGCGTGGAAACAGGCAGACCTATCCGTGGGAGCGTTTGAAAAGATAAAATAGCTGGCGTGCAGAGTTGGTAACCATTTCTCTGGTGAATATCAGCTTTCCTTTAGATACTATGAGCCAGCGACCTGAGTTCAGAGTAGAACTGACGTGGCACTAATTCGGTTATCACATGCGCCCTCGCGCTCCCTATCAAGTCTACTTTCTTCGCGGCATTGGTACCCTACTAAATCAGATTACGCCGAGTCGCCCCAAATCGAGTGAGCCGCGACATCCGTGAACCCTTCTCGCATATCTGCCAGCCCAAATCGCTTGTAGCCAGCAAAGCGGCCAGCACCACAGACTGCCCTGCGTCGATTGCCGCGCTAGAGAAAGGGCCTGCGAATGACAGCCCGAATCCTGCGCAAAAAAATTTACCGTGGGTCAGTATCACCAGATGGTTGCGTCTGGAATTTTGGCCGAGGGCGATCGCGAAGCATAGCCCTCGGCCAATCACAGTAGAGAAAATCTTGGGTTAGTGCTTTCTGCACCTGCTGAAGGCTCAAGCTATTGACGATCGCCATCATTTACCTGAGGAGTTGCGATCGCGGGCGGGAACCTAAACGACCCAAATGCGTCACATAACTGATCTGCCCATTTGCGGTCTTCTGGTGTATACCTATCATGGGTACACCAAAGGTTCGTGTGCCAAATTTATGTAAAAGATTTTATTTGTAACCCGCACAAACGCCATGGCACAGCGCTATGTTCGAGTCCAAACCGAAACCGGGCAGCTCCACTACGGACTCCTACAGCTCGACAGACGGGTCCAGATTTTAGATGCCCCGCCCTGGCTTCAGGGTCAGCCCATTGATCAGGTTCTAGCGGCTGAAACCTATAAACTGCTTTCCCCCTGCGCTCCCTCAAAAATTGTTGCTGTAGGCCGAAACTACGCTAAGCACGCGGCAGAGATGGGGGGAAAAGTGCCCCAGGAGCCGCTGCTGTTTCTTAAGCCCTCGACATCAGTGCTGGCGAGCCACAGCCCCATTCAATATCCTCGCCAGTCCACCCAGGTTGACTACGAGGGAGAGCTGGCAGTCGTCATCGGCGGTCGCTGCAAAGGCTGCTCTTTAGATGAAGCCAGTCGCAAAATTTGGGGCTACACCATCGCTAACGACGTCACCGCCCGCGACCTGCAGCGTAAAGATGGCCAATGGACCCGGGCTAAGGGATTTGACACCTTCTGCCCTCTAGGGCCTTGGATTGTGCGGGAGCTACCTTTAGGGGCTCGCCTAGAGACTTTTATCAATGACGCCAAGACACCAGCCCAGTCGGCCACCATTAGCGATATGGTGCATCAGCCAGACGCCCTCGTGGCCTACATCAGCCAAACCATGACGCTTCTGCCTGGGGATATTGTTCTGACGGGAACTCCCGAGGGCGTCGGCCCCCTCAACGTGGGCGATCGCGTCAGGGTGAGCATTGAGGGCATCGGCGTTCTAGAAAATCCGGTTGCAGCGCGTCAGCCGGTGAGTGCTGCAGAACACTAGCGGACCTGCGTGTAGACCGCTTCCGATAGAGTTGGAATCTCGGCGTAGCGACCGCGGGCCGACTGAACGATGGCGTAACCTGCCAGCGCTACGGTGCCCAAAAATAGGACATTTGCAATCGTGAGCGCGAAAATGCTGCCGCGCAGGGCGGGCGCAGGGGTAATGACCAGATCTAGCAGCAGTCCAAAGATGCTGAGGGCGATGCCAATTAGAATCGCCTGCATGGTGTTGAAGCGGATAAAGTGGCGGATACGCTCATTGCGAACCACTAAGGCAATCAGGGCAATGAAAACCACTAACCCTCCCAGACCAAAGGGGAAAGCACCCAAAAGAGCGACATAGACAAACAAAAACGGCGCTAGCGGCAACATCAAAACTTCAAGTGCAGGAAACTGAGAGAAGAAGGCGCTGCCATACTGCATATAGGCTTCCATCAGCGGCAATACGTATACCAAGCAGGCAAATATGCGGTCCCGAAGATTCGTTTGTCCGCGCCAGGTCATTTGAAGTCTCCCATTTATTCGCTCAATCCCTACAGCACCTGTTTACAGCCGTACCCTATCTCCATCAGGGCGTGGCATTTGCTGTAGGTACCTTCCTAGGATAGCCGTTTTGTCAAGTCAATTGTGGGCATGAAGTCAGAGCACCCTCAAACTTGGCCGTGGTCTTGTGAGCTTTGGACGATGGCCTTAAACAAGCTGCTGGCCACGCTGGGACACCATATGGCCAATCAAGTACAGCGAGCCGCATAGGACTAAGGGCGATGCTTGGGACGACGGATCCGAGCTAGCCCAATCTAAGCCTTGAAATCCGTCCGTAGCAGTGGTGGCACAGAGCTGGGGGCAGACCTGGTGCGCCAGAGCCAGTAAATCCTGTGGCGCTGCGGTTTGGTGCCCCGGCACTGGCACAAAGCAGACGCGATCGCCCGGTCTCAGCAGGATAGTCAATATCTCACGGTGATCTTTTGTTGATAGCATGCCCATGACCCAAGCGGTGGGGGTTGCTGCACTGTGAGCTTGGTCTATGTAATGCCGCAGGGCGCAGGCTGCATCGGCGTTGTGGGCCCCATCGATTAGCAGCGGCATCCCGCGCCAGCGCGTCCACTGCAGTCGGGCAGGCCACTGAGCTTGCCCCAAGCCGGCCTGAATCGCTTTTGTCGGGATGGCCCAACCCTGGGCCTGTAGAAGCTGGAGTAGGGCGATCGCCACCGCTGAGTTGGCGTACTGGTGCGTTCCGAGCAGCCCCAGGGGATAGGTGAGCGAGGAAAAGGCGCTTGAGGGGGGGAGAAATTCAGCCCAGTTGCGCTGTGGATCTTTCTGCGGGGTTTTTGGGCTGAGTGGGCCAGGGCAGGCCACCGCCGAAGAAACCCAGATCAGCGGACAGCCTACCGTCTGCGATCGCTGGGTGATGACCGCAGCCGCCTCTTCAGGAACGGGGCCAACCACCGCCGGCACCCCCGGCTTAAGGATGCCGGCCTTCTCACCGGCAATGTGGGCCAGGGTGGGGCCTAGGCGCTGCCAGTGATCGCGGCCAATAGAGGTAATGGCGGTGGCAAGGGGGCGATCGCAAATGTTGGTGGCGTCGAGGCGCCCCCCTAAGCCAACCTCCATCACGGCAATATCCACCCGCTGCTGGGCAAAGTGGAGCCAGGCAACGGCGGTAATCAGCTCAAACTGCGTTGGGGCAAGATCGTGGGTGGCGGCGGTCTCGGTTACCTTATGGAGCAGCTCCAGCAGAACCTCAGAGGCGATCGGCTCTTCGTTAATACAGATTCGCTCAGTCCAGCTCACTAGATGCGGCGAGGTGTAGCGCCCGACGCAATATCCCGCTTGGGTGAGGGCTGAGGAAAGATAAGCGCAGACGGACCCCTTGCCGTTGGTTCCGGCCACATGCACGATGGGCACCGCCTGATGAGGGTCTCCCAGGCGCGCCAAGAGCTGCGTAATTTGCGTTAGCCCGAGGTGAACGCCGGCTTTCGCGGTGCGCTGCAGCAGTTGGTTGACCGCCTCTTCGGCGCTGAGACCCCGAGGCGATCGGCGCTCAAAGGCATTGCTGAAGGCTGCAGGGGGATCTGCACCGGCAGGGCGGGCACCGCTGTTGTTGAAATTGGACACGTTAGGAATAAATACCGCTAATTTGGCAGAACCGTCAGATGAGAGGGCTTTTATAATGAAAAGAAAGGTAACATCGAGACGTAACGTTTTGAGCGGGTTAACGCCGTGTTTGTCCTTAGCGGATACGAATATCTTCTCGGATTTTTGGTTATTTGTGGGTTAGTGCCGGTGCTGGCGCTGGGAGCCTCCTTCATCTTTCGCCCCAAGCGCGAAGGTGTTGAGCGGCGGACCACCTACGAGTCTGGAATGGAGCCCATTGGTGGTGCGTGGATTCAGTTCAACATCCGCTACTACATGTTTGCGCTTGTCTTCGTCATCTTTGACGTTGAGGTCGTATTTCTCTACCCCTGGGCAGTCGCGTTCAGCCAGCTCGGCCTACTTGCCTTTATCGAGGTTCTCATCTTCGTTGCGATTCTCGTTGTTGGCCTAGTCTACGCATGGAGAAAAGGAGCACTAGAATGGTCATGAATCCGAGCACTCGCTCCGACGAGGCAATTAAGCAACTTACAAATCCCGTTGGAACGCCTGAGGTTACACAGGATCTCTCAGAGAACGTAATTTTAACGACGGTTGACGACTTACACAACTGGGCCCGCCTGTCAAGCTTGTGGCCCCTGCTGTACGGTACAGCCTGCTGCTTCATCGAGTTTGCGGCCCTGATTGGTTCCCGCTTCGATTTTGACCGGTTTGGTCTGATTCCTCGGGCCAGTCCCCGTCAGGCTGACCTGCTGATCACCGCCGGTACGGTGACGATGAAAATGGCTCCGGCGCTAGTGCGTCTTTATGAGCAGATGCCCGACCCGAAGTACGTCATCGCTATGGGGGCCTGCACTATCACGGGTGGCATGTTCAGCACCGACTCCCCCACGGCGGTTCGCGGCGTCGATAAGCTGATTCCCGTAGATGTCTACATTCCTGGCTGCCCGCCACGCCCGGAGGCGATCGTGGACGCCATCATCAAGCTGCGCAAGAAGATTTCTGCCGAGGCGGCTCAGGAACGAGGAATCAGGGCGCAGACTCACCGCTATTACACCCGCTCCCACGAGATGAAGTCGGTTCCGACGATTCATGACGGCAAATATCTCATGACCCAAGAGCGGCAGTCTCCGCCGAAGGAGCTGGCTGAAGCCTTTGGGATGTCAATGCCGACCGAAGCGGCAGAGAAAGAAGTAGCGGAGGAGACTGAGCGTGGCTGATCAGACGGCTGAGAAGAACAATGAACAGGGTGGGGAAATTGTCGAGGCTGGTCAGGTCTCTAAGTGGTTGACCGAGAATGGCTTTGAGCACGATATTCTATCTCCTGATCACCAAGAGACGGAGGTTCTCAAGGTGGATCGCGAGCTGCTGATTCCGTTTTGCACTGCGCTATACGCCTACGGCTTTAATTACCTTCAGTGTCAGGCGGCCTATGATTTAGGCCCAGGTAAGGATTTGGTGAGCACCTACCACCTGATCAAGGTAGCCGACAACGTCGAAATACCAGAAGAGGTACGCATTAAGGTGTTCATTCCTCGGGATGATCCCCGCGTGTCTTCTGTGTACTGGATCTGGCGGGCTGCGGACTGGCAGGAGCGAGAAAGCTACGACATGTACGGCATTGTCTACGAAGGGCATCCGGGCCTAAAGCGCATTCTGATGCCGGAGGACTGGAAAGGCTGGCCGCTGCGTAAAGACTACATTTCGCCTGATTTTTACGAGCTTCAGGACGCTTACTAAGGCGCAGTTGAGCCAAAACCACGTTGGTGAGTAGAAGTGAAAGCTCTGCTCACCGACCTAGACGAGGTTTGATGACTAGGGCACAGCTACCGGGCTGTGCCTTTCAACTAAGCGGCGGGCCTTCCAATAGAAGTTGACGGTTAGACTAGCGCCCGATATGGCAAGATCAATGTTCTACCCTTTTTTCCCTAAGGGTCAAGTTTGTTTGTCACGACTTACGCGCTATGACCTATAATCTTCCCCTCGATGCCCCATTCCAGAGGCTGCGAACGCTGCGAACCATGCTGCTGCGGCTGCACAAGGCGTTGCTCAACTGGGAGCGCTCTATTTATGAGCGAGAGCATGGACGCATTCAGAACAATGGTGAATTCTTCCGTCTTGTCGTGGGCCACGAATGGTTTAACTGGCTGCGGCCCATGTCTCAGTTTATTGTGCGCATTGATGAGGCCCTAAGCGCTAAGGAGCCCGCGACCTTGAGCGAGGTGAACCAGATTTTAGGAGATGCGCGATCGCTGCTGCGCGCCAGCGAGGAGGGCACTGAGTCTGAGCAGCGCTACTACGAGGCAATTCAGCACAGCCCCGACATTGCCTTTATGCATGCGGAGGTCGCACAGTTGTTGAACGATGCGTAGAGACTTAGCCCTGATTCGACTGTTCGCGATTCTAGCGAAAACCCCTTAAAATTTAAGTCTTTCAGTGACGAACTGACTATGTAACCCAAAAGTTGCGAAGTGGCGTTTTCCTTGCGGGAAGCTCCACTTCCCGACCCAGACGGGGCTTACGATAAAGCTATCGGGTGAAAGCGCCGCCCTCTACCGCTGACTTACGGACATATACCGCTATGACAACCATCAACGACAACTACCTCAAGCTCAAAGCCGGCTACCTCTTCCCCGAAATTGCCCGGCGAGTCAAGACCTTTGTAGCTGACCACCCCGACGCCGACATCATTAAGCTCGGCATTGGCGATGTCACCGAGCCGCTGCCTGAGGCTTGTCGTGATGCGATGAAAGCTGCCGTAGACGACATGGGCGATCGCGATACGTTTCACGGCTACGGACCTGAGCAGGGCTACCTCTGGCTGCGGGAGGCGATCGCCGCTCAAGATTTTCAGGCGCGGGGCTGCGACGTGGACGCCTCTGAGGTGTTTGTCTCCGATGGGGCCAAGTGCGACAGCGGCAATATCCTTGATATCTTCGGTCACGACAACACCATCGCCGTCACCGACCCGGTTTACCCCGTCTACGTCGACACCAACGTGATGGCGGGCAACACCGGCCCCGCCGACGAAAGCGGTAAGTACGGCGGCTTAGTGTACCTCCCCATGACTGCCGACAACGGCTTTACCCCGGCGCTACCGTCCCAGAAGGTGGACTTAATCTACCTATGCTTTCCCAACAACCCCACAGGCGCCACTGTCACCAAAGCCGAACTCAAGCAGTGGGTAGACTACGCGCTAGAGCACCAGTCCCTAATCCTGTTTGATGCCGCCTACGAGGCCTTCATCACTGACCCTGAGCTCCCCCACTCCATTTACGAAATTGAGGGGGCGCGGCAGTGCGCCCTAGAATTCCGCTCTTTTTCTAAGAACGCCGGTTTCACGGGCACCCGCTGCGCCTACACAGTGGTGCCCAAGACCTTGACGGGGAAAGCGGCAGACGGCAGCGATGTGGACCTGCACCGGCTGTGGAACCGTCGTCAGTCCACCAAGTTCAACGGCGTCTCGTACATCGTGCAGCGGGGGGCTGAGGCGGTCTATTCTGAGGCGGGTCAAAAACAGATTAAGCAGCTCATTGCCTTTTACCTAGAGAATGCTCGCCTTGTGCGGCAGTCGCTGACCCAGATTGGCATCGAGGTCTATGGCGGCGTCAATGCGCCCTACGTCTGGGTCAAGACGCCCCACAGCCTGTCGAGCTGGGACTTCTTTGACAAGCTGCTGCAAAACTGTAACGTAGTGGGCACGCCAGGTTCCGGGTTTGGCGCCGCTGGTGAGGGATATTTTCGCATTTCGGCCTTCAACAGTCGCCAGAACGTAGAGACGGCGATGGCGCGAATTGCAAAGACGTTTGGCTAGCCCATTCGCGAGAGATCTCACCTTGCCGAGCAGTTCGACGCACAGTTGCCTTCAGCGTCGAACGCCATCGTCCTGCCGCTCAGGGGGACATAGACCGGAGTTCGGGTGGCCTCAATAAAAGTCGCTGTCCGGGTGTCGAGCTGCACCACTCCGCCGCGAGTCGCCGCCTCATTCGCGTGGGACGCGATCGCCGTAGTGGGCTGAATCAGTTCATCGATGACGTAGGCCGCCTCTTGGGGGCCGGTGGTAAAGGTGTCGCCAATATTGATCACCACTAGCTCAGCGCCGTATTGGCCGCGCACCACCGTCTCTTGCTCCGCTGTGACCCCGGTATCGCCAGACAAATAGACCACTAGGCCATTAGAGAAGGTGACCACATACCCCGTCGGCGGCCCCACATAGGCCGTTAGCCCTGCTGCGGTAAGGTCCTCCCCCAGCGGGCCTTCGATGAAATCGCCGCTCAGTCCGTTTGAGTGCACGGCAGGCACCGTCGTAATGCTGACCCCATCGATGGTGCGGGACGCGCCGAAGCGCACAAGCTGAACCAGGTCAGGGTCGCCCCCTAAACCGGCAACCTTGTTGGATAAGAATTTTGCCATCTCGCTACCCACTAGGATACGTGCCCCCTTTGCCACAGCAATTTCAACGCTGTTAGAGTTGGGCGTTGTGGGAATGTCGGTTTGGGGCTGGGCGCAGGTGCCGTCGTTGACCGCGGCAATGCGGCGATCGCCCAAATGATCCCCGTGGACGTGGCTGATTAGCACGACGTCAATGTCCCCTAGACGCGGGTCGTCAGCGCCAGCGACGGTGCGGCCCACATCGTAGAGAATGCGTAGTCCGCTGGGGTCCTCAAGCACGAGGGCGCGATCGCGGGCGCAGAACTCACCCTCGTGGCTACCGAGGGGCGTAATCTGGACCTCACCCGTTGCTGCCGAGGTAGAAGGTGAGCCTAAAAAAGCGGCGAATAGAATCAGCGAAACCGCCATCAGAAGTGAAGCGAAAAGTGGGGCAAGCCGGTTGCGTAGCGCCATACTCAAAACTCTTTGTAATAAGTACGCCTTTCACCATACCAGCAATGGCAGACGGATTTTAAATAGACCCTGCGGCTCCCCTATCCCTGCGGTGTGGAAGATAGACTGCCACTGACCCAATACCTTGGAGACCAACCCTATGCATCTTTTCCTCGCAGGGCTCAGCTTAGCCACACTGCTCACGCTGCTGCCGACGGTAACTCGCCGCGCTATTGCTCAAAGCCCAGACACGCAAAGCCTGGACGCTCAAAGCTCAGATTCGCCGCTGCTAGAGGTGGAGGGGGTGCTGGAAACCGGAGACGCCGTGCTAGAGCAGGACGGCAGCCTCTACGATACCTACTCCTTTGAGGGACAAGCGGGGCAGACGGTCAGCATCCTTATGGAGAGCGCGACATTTGACCCATTTATCTGGCTATTCAGTCCGCAGAATAGGCAGCTGGCGCAGAACGATGACTTTAATACCACAACCCTCAGCGCGGGTATTGTGACCACTCTACCTGAGGATGGAACCTACGTCGTGGTTGCGAACGCCCACGATGCAGAGAATCGCGGGCGGTATCGGCTGGTGGTGCGGGAGGTGACGCAGCTGGACTAGGGGCTAGCGCAACAGCTTGTCATCTGCGTATTGCACATCCTCAGATTAAAAGAAGTTTCAGTAATCTCCGATGGTCTAATCGGCTCAAGCTGGGGGCATCCTAGGGGGTAATGAGCCCCAATATCAGTAAGTCTCAGACGTCGGTGGAGTGTGCATGGCGGAGGCAAACGTCCCAGTGTTAGAGCGATACTTACAAATACTATTGATTGAAGATGACGCAGGCGACGCCGACCTGCTGCGGGAATACCTTGACCTTGTCAGCCCAGTTTACTGTGGGCTGGTCCACGTTCGGACACTGGGCGACGGTTTGAACTACCTCGGCGGTCAGCACGTCAAAAACTGCTTTGATGTGGTTTTGCTAGACCTCTCTCTGCCCGATGCCAGCGGCATGACCACTATTGAGCGGGTTGTTCAGGCGAGTCCTGAGGTTCCTATCGTAGTGCTCACGGGGTTGAACGATAAAGCGGTGGCTATTCAGGCCCTGCGGGCGGGCGCCCAGGACTACCTTATTAAAGGCGACATTAACGAAGACGTCCTCAGTCGCACCATTCACTACGCTATTGAGCGAAAGCAGTTGCTCAATAAGCTTTTGCTGAGCGAAGAGCGATATGCGATCGCCATTCAGGGGGCAAACGATGGGCTTTGGGACTGGGACCTGATTCGGCAAACCGTTTACTTCTCCCCTCGGTGGAAGCTAATGCTGGGCTACGAAGAGGACGAAATTGGTAGCCACCCAGAGGAATGGCTCCACCGGGTCCATCCCGCCCACCTGCAGATGGTGATCGATTCCATGAATCGCCATCTCACCCGTCAAGATGCCCACTGGCAAATTGAGCATCAGGTGCGCCATAAAGATGGCGAGTATATTTGGGCCCTGTGTCGCGGCATGGCCCTTTGGGACAGCACCGGGCAGGCCTACCGGATGGCGGGATCCCTCAGCGACATCACTCAGCGCAAATACTTAGAGCAAAAGCTCTTTGAAGAAAAAGAGCTGGCCATGATTACCCTGCACTCCATCGGGGATGCCGTTATCACCACCGACCGAGACGGTCGGGTGGAATCCCTCAATCCAGCAGCTGAAAAGCTCACGGGCTGGACCCTCAACAGTGCTAGAGGACAGCTGATTGAGCAGGTTTTCGCGGTGGTGGATGAAGAAAACCACGAACCGTTACCTAACCCGGTTGAAATCTCGATCAGTGAAGACCGAGTGGTCAGCCTGAGCAACCACCCCATGCTGCGCTCCAAAGACCAGCAGCTGATTGCCATCGACGACTCCACGGCGCCGATTCACTCCAACACGGGAGATATCGTGGGCAGCGTCATCGTGTTCCATGACGTCAGCGAAGCTCGGGGCCGGGCGCAGCAGCTCTCGTGGCAGGCCAACCACGACGCCCTCACCGGCTTGATTAACCGCAGGGCCTTTCGACACAAGGTTGAGGAGGCGCTCAAATCGGTTCGAGACGGCTCCCGACCTCACGTGCTCTGCTACGTTGATTTGGACCACTTTAAGGTGGTGAATGATACCTGCGGCCACTCTGCTGGAGATGAGCTGCTGCGGCAGGTGGCGGAAGTGTTGCAGGAAAAGGTGCGCAAGACTGATGTGGTGGCCCGATTGGGAGGCGATGAGTTTGCAATTCTGCTCTATGAATGCCCACTGGATCAGGCGCTGCGCATCACCAACAATATTTGCAATATCTTCAGTCAGTTTCGCTTCTCTCAGCAAAACCGCGTGTTTAAGATTGGCAGCAGTATTGGGCTCAGTCTGATCGATCAATCTGCTCACAGCAAAGACGAGGTGATGAACGCCGCTGACGCCGCCTGCTACGCTGCTAAGCGCCGAGGCCGCAACCGGGTCCACGTTTACGAGCATGAGGACCAAGGGCTGACCCGCTACTCTAGCGAAACCCAGTGGTTTACCCGCCTCTCTGAAGCCCTAGAGAACGATCAGTTCCAGCTGTTTTATCAGCCCATTGCTGAATCGGACAGCAGCCTGGGCGGAGCGTATCACTGCGAGGTACTTCTGCGGCTGATCGACGAGCAGGGCAACTTAGTCTCTCCCGCCGCCTTCATTCCAGCAGCGGAGCGGTACAGCCTCATGCCCGAGATCGATCGCTGGGTGATCTTCCACTGCTTTGAGTATTTGAGCGATCGCCTCACCTGGGGGCAGGGCAATAGCGCCTCTGGTGCCTCAGAGGATCGACATGCCGTACTTAACTCGGTGTACGCTATCAACCTCTCGGGGGCGAGCATCAACGACGATCGCTTCTTGAGGTTCATTCAAGAGCAGCTAGAGCACTTCGACATTCCTGCCGAAATTATCTGCTTTGAGATCACCGAAACTGCCGCCATTTCTAACCTGAAGCGGGCCGTCAGCTTCATTGAGCAGCTCAAGCAGGTGGGCTGCCGGTTCGCCCTCGATGATTTTGGCACCGGCATGTCGTCCCTGTCCTACCTCAGAACCCTGCCAGTGGACTACCTCAAAATTGACGGCAGCTTCATTCGCGACATTGCCAGCGACCAGGTGGCCTGCGCCATGGTCGAAGCCGTCAACCACGTCGCCCACCTGATGGGGCTGCGCACCGTGGCAGAGTTTGTCAGCGATGCCCAGCTGCTTGAAAAAGTGAGAAGCCTTGGGGTGGACTATATGCAGGGCTATGCGATCGCTATGCCCACCTCCTTAACGCCGCCTCCCGCCCTCGTAAAAGCTGCCGAGGCCCGCCGAGCTGAGGCCGCTGCGGTCGCCTAGGCTAAAGAGTCCTGGGCATTCTTGTTCATTCCCCTTCCTTGCCGAAACCCCGGACTATGCTGCTCTCTCGCTTGTTTCTTTTGGCTTCGTCTACCATGATTCCCCATGGGCACTGCTACCTGTGGCAAACCAATCTGGTGGCGCTGCACGTAGCATCCGATGCGCTGACGGCGATCGCCTACTACTCGATTCCGCTGTCGCTAATATTCCTGGTGCGGAGGCGAGACGACCTGCCCTTCAACTGGATTTTTGTGCTGTTCGGCGGCTTCATCTTGGCCTGCGGCACTGCTCACGTGATGGACATTTGGACCCTATGGCACCCCGATTACTGGGTTTCGGGAGTCATCAAGGCCGCCATGGCGCTGGTGTCGGTCCTCGCCGCTGCGCTCCTAGTGCCCACCATTCAGCAGGTGCTGAAGCTCCCTAATCTAATGAGCATTGAGGCGGCAAATCAAGAGCTACGCCAGGAAATTGAGGCGCGAAAGCTAGCCGAAGATAAACTCGCTAAATCCCGGGCAGACATGAAAAAAATTACCGAGCGCATCAGCGTCAGCGTCACCCAAAAAGACGTCAAGATTTTGATTATTGATGACTTTGAGGGCGATCGCCTTTCCTACATTCGCGCCCTCAAAGGAGACGAGACCTACAACTATCAGTTCATTCACGCCGAAGATGGGGAGGAAGGGCTGGCGCTGGCCCAAGCCCATCAGCCCGATATCATTTTCTTAGACTACCGGCTTCCAGATTCTGAAGGACTGGAGCTTTTAGAGCAGCTGAAGCAACAGCAGCCCGGTGTGTTTCCCGCTGTCTTGATGATGACCGGTCAGGGAGACGAGGAAATTGCGGTAAGCGCGATCAAGGCCGGCGCCGTTGAATACCTGGTCAAGCACCGGGTGAGCAAGGCAAAGCTGACTAGCGTTGTGCATCGCGTGCTTGGACAGCAGCGCATGGCCCTGGAGCTAGACCGCAGCGATCGCCGCCGTCAGCTCATTGCTGACTCAGCCCTGCGAATCCACCAGTCGCTCGATCTGCAGCAGACCCTAGAGACCGCTGTGACGGACGTTCAGCAGGTGCTTGGGTGTGAAACCGTTGCAATCTATCAGAAGAATGAGCAGGCGTCAGTCTGCGAGCCGCGGGCTCACGCTGGGGGAGAAACGCTGACCCGTTTGCCCTATCGCCAATGCTGCGCGGTTGACCAGCTCCACAGCCCTCAGGTTATTCCTAGCGATGACGGCAATGTGCAGGTGTGGATTCCCATCCGCATGACGACGGACGACACTGACGATCGCCACCAGCTCAGCGCAGACTGGGGAACGCTGATCGCCCACTATTCTGCCGCTGTGGCACCCATGGCTGAAGATATCGATTTGTTGAGCGAAATCGCTGTCCAGCTTGGGATTACGATTCAGCAAACAACGCTGTTGCAGCAGCTTCAAGATGAGCTGGCAGAGCGTCGCCGCGCCGAGCAAAGCCTGGCCAACGCGCAACGGGAGCTAGAGCAAATCAACCAAAATTTAGAGCTGCGTATCCAGCAGCGCACCCAGCTGCTCAAAGACACTAATCAGCAGTTGCGGTGCGAAGTCGAACAGCGTCGTCAGGCCGAAGCCTCCCTGCGAGAGCAGGAAAACCAGCTGCGGCTGTTTGTTAAGCATGCTCCCGCTGCGATCGCCATGTTGGACACCGATCTTCGCTACATCGTCTACAGCCACCGCTGGCTGAGTGACTATAGTCTGGGCGATCAAAATTTGAAGGGACACTGCCACTACGACATCTTTCCGAAAACTCCCGACCGCTGGAAGGAAGACCACCAAAACTGCTTAGCAGGAGCGGTCTTGAGCCATGACGAAGACTCATTTGTGCGTGAAGATGGGCAGACCGAGTGGCTGAGGTGGGAGCTGCACCCCTGGCGCACCGACGAGGGCAAGGTCGGTGGGCTGATCATGCTCACCGAATTCATTACCCAGCAAAAAGAAAACGAGCAGCAGCTTGAAACACTGAATAAAGAGCTACAGCGCTCAAATAAGGAGCTAGAGCACTTCGCTTACATCGCCTCCCATGACCTGCAAGAGCCTCTGCGCAAGATTCGCAGCTATTCTGACCTGCTAGTGCGGCGCTACAGGGGTCAACTGGACGAGCGGGCCGACAAATACGTTGGCTATATCACTGATGGCACCGGGCGAATGACAAACTTGATCAACGACCTGCTAGAGTACTCGCGGATGGGGCGAGGTAAGCTCCAGAGTAAGCCCCTTGATTTGGAGTTATTGCTGCATCAAGTCACCAGCGACCTCCAAGCCAAAATCGAAGACACTCAAGCTGAGATCCATGTCCCTCCTTCATTGCCCACAATTCAAGGGAATGAGGTTCAGATACGGCAGCTTCTGCAGAATCTGATTGGCAATAGCCTCAAGTACCGGTCTGAGAAGGCGCCTGTGATTGTGCTTGATGTTGTGCCTGCTGGTGAATTTTGGCAACTTTCCATTAGCGATAATGGTATTGGCATCAGCCCCGAGTTCGCGGAAAGAATCTTCGTTGTGTTCCAGCGGCTGCACCTCCGGGAAGCCTATGAGGGAACTGGTATCGGACTTGCTGTTTGCAAGCGAATTGTAGAGCACCACGGCGGCAGGATATGGTTAGAGCCGCAGGTGGAAGAGGGGGCGACGTTCCACTTTACGCTGCCGATGGCGCAGGTTCCCAAAGCTGCCGCCGTTTCCCAACAAGTGGGTGATCATAAATGAATGATGCTGTTGAGGGGTTCGCCGCTGTAGAGCAGTTTTTCGCGCTCGCCAAACAGATACCTCCGCTGAGCGGCCAGCCACTTAATACAATTTGACTATTTCATAGCTCTGGCGGATGCGCCTAGCCTTCACACTTCGTTAGATTATGAAGCATAGACGGTTGCCAAAGAGGTTCTATATGGGTTCGCCTTTCGAAGTACTCCTCATCGAGGATGACGCAGCGGATATCGATCTGACGCAGGAAGCTTTACTGGATTCAAAGCTCCATGTTCGCCTCAGTGCGGTTCGCAGCGGCACTGAGGCGCTAGCCTATCTCAATCAGGCGCCTCCCTTTCAGGACGCTATTCTACCCGACCTAATTCTTTTAGACCTCAATCTTCCGGGTATGAGCGGTAAGGAGATTCTGCAGGCTATTCGGGCAGAGCAGGCGACGCGCCACATTCCCGTGGCGGTGCTGACCACCTCCCAGGCCCAGCAGGATATCGACGATAGCTACCAGCTTGGGGCCAACTGCTATGTCAGTAAGCCGGTTGGCTTAGATGAATTTACCCATGTCATCCATGCGCTAGAGGAGTTTTGGTTCACCATCGTAAAGATCCCTCCTCGTAGAGATGGAGGGGGGTAGTGCTCAACCGGATAGGGGCGATCGCCCTTTGAGGCCTAAACGATACGTGACGTAACGGTGTACTACGTGTACTGGTTGGTCTCCAGCCAGTACGCTTTAAAGCTGCTTATGCTGGCGTAGAACTTTTCCGTGCTCACCGGCTTGACCATATAGCCATTGGCGCCGTTGACGTAGGCAAACTCAATGTCCTTAGGGTTTGACGATGTGGAGAATACGACGATGGGGATGCGCTTTAATGCGTCATCCTGCTTAACTTGAACAATGAAGTTCCGACCGTCGGTTCCGGGCAGATTCAGATCGAGCAGGATAATAATGGGCTCTGGCTGTACGCCTTCTTGATAGCGGGCCTGAAGAAAATCCAGCGCGTCATCTGCGTTCTCAAATCGACGGATGCAGTTAGGAATTTTTAGCTTATTGAGCGATCGCTTGAGCGCTGCAAAATCGGCGTCGCTATCCTCAACGACAATGAGCTGAGAGTCTTCAGAAAAGGCTGTCATACGGAAATGAGCAGAATTTATCGAATTATATCTCAAGAGGTAGCGTAATGTAAAAAGTGCTGCCCTCGCCCCATGCTGAGGTAAGAGAGATAGAACCCTCATGGCGCTCAATGATTCGTTTGACCAGGGTCAATCCAACCCCCGTACCGCCTTGATACTTTTTGTGAGAATGCAGGCGCTTAAACAGTCTAAAAATATTGGTCTGATGCTTCTCAGGGATGCCAATGCCATTATCTTTGACGTAAAACGTCACCGTGGGTCTCTGCACCAGGGTAGCGATAGCATTTTCATCGTTACAGCCGCATAAACCGATCTCAACGCACTTTCTGTCGCTGTCGTTATATTTGATTGCGTTGCTCACTAGGTTGGTGAACACCTCCATAATCTGGATGGCATCCCCTGGAATCACGGGCAGCGAGGGGGCTATGCGTAGCTCAAGCTCGCCGTTTAAAGCCTGTGCCTGAAATAGGTCAGCCATCTCCTGCAGCAGTTCTGACATGTTGACGGGGAGCTTTACAATTTCAGCCCGGCCCAGGCGCGAGTAGTGCAGCAGAGAATTAATCAGGCTTTCCATTCGCTCAGTCAGCTTAGAGATGGCCTTAAGATGCCTCACCCCCTCCTCGTCGAGCTGCTCGGCGTAATCCTCCATTAAAAAGCTGGAGTAGTTATAGATGCCCCTCAAGGGCTCTTTAAGGTCGTGGGAAGCCGCATAGGCGAAGGAATCCAGTTCTTCGTTGCTGGTCATGAGCTGGCTGTTGAGTTCGGCGATCGCGTCAGCCTGGCGCAGCACCGTCCCCACGATGGCGTTCTTCAAGGCAAACACGCCTTCAATTTCGCAGGTCTTCCAGGGCAAAGACCGACCAAAGACAGCTTCTTGCCAGCGCTCGAATGACTGACGTGGAGACAGGTGGAGGCTGCCGTCTGGCATTACCTGGGCTGGCTTGTTGGGGTTGCCAGCCCAGGTGACCGACTGTACCACCTCGGGCCGAAACCAGAGAATGTAGTTTTTAGTAATGCGGGTAACGGATAGAGCCAGTAGGCCACTAGCAATGGACTTATACGCCCCTGCAGCGGCATACTGCTTCGGCAAATGCTGGGTGATCAGCAGGTCGTCTTCAATATTTTCCCGCACCCACTCGATTAGCGCCTCAATTTCTGCCTCACCCGGCGTGATACCCGTGCGAAAGAGGCCCTCGTCGGTGCAGATGGCGGCCCCATGAGCGTTCACCATGTCCAGCAGCATGGTGTCGTTGTTGAGCAGGCTCTTGGTGAAGGAGTCTTCTCCAGTAAGGCCGTCGATTAGCTTTGCCTGCAGCTCTTTCACCGTCATTTTGTAGAGCAGGTCTTCATTTTCTTCTTTGGCCGACAGCTCTAGGGACATGGCCTGCCCCAAAAACTCACAGGAGGTGCGCACTTGGTAGGTGACGTAGCGGGGGCTATTGTGGTGGCAGGCAATCAGGCCCCAAAGCTTGCCGTCTTTAATCAGAGAAATCGACATGGAGGCTTGAACCCCCATATTCCTCAAATACTCGATATGGAGCGGCGATACGCTGCGCAGCACCGAGTAGCTTAGGTCTAGCGGCGCTTGGTCAGCTAGCTCGCCATGCTCAGTCAGGCCAACGGGGTCGTAGCTCACATCGGGAATAAGACGCAGCCAGTTGAGTAGGTAAAGCCGCCGCGCTGGTTTGGGAATGTCTGTAGAGGGGTAGCGGAGACCCAAAAACGCCTCCATCTCCTCTGCCTTACTTTCGGCCTCCACAACGCCGGTGCCGTCCTCCTCGAACCGATATACCATGACGCGGTCAAAACCAGTGATGTTGCGGACGTCTTGCACCACCACCCGGCAGAGATCTTTCAACGTCCGGGTCCGCTGTAGCTTAGTGAGGGTGGTTTTGACTAGCCGATAGAAGTCGAAAAAGCTGGTCGTTTCGACGGCGGGGACAGTCTCTAGCTCGAAGATGACGGTGTTATCGTGGCGGTGGACAATGCCGTCAAACGTCAGGCCAGCTTCTGGGGCATCAATCGTGACCGCGATGGGATTTAGGCTCTCAAAGTCCCCTGATAGGCAGTGCCGAATCTCATCGACCACCTCAGCGCCGACGAGGTCAACCACGGGCGTTCCCAGCAGGTCTTCGGGGCTGCGGCCCAAAAGCTCATCGGTGTTTTGGCTGACCTGAATAATAGTGTAGTCAGGCTCTTTGAGGACAAACAGAACACCGTGGGGCTGAATTGCGCCTGGAATGTGGACCTGCTCGCGATCGCAGTTGGTGAGGTTGACGTTTTCTACCGTGATCACGGATTCAGAATGCGTGGGGTCTGTCATATGTAAAACTTAGGTTCACAAAAGCGGGAGGAGCGACAGAGACGATGAGGGTCGCGATATCGCCTGTGTATTTGTCATCGTAATCTAAGTTTAGGGTTCCCAAAGCCTGGAGACAGTCACAGCACCCCGTCGCAGATGGTGCGATCGCCCTCAGATACCTCAAGGTTGTGGCTGAGGTAGTTGTTGAGCCATTGGCAGCCATCGCGCAGCAGCTCCCGCAAATTGGCCTCGTTCTGCAGCGACGGCGATGGCCGCCCGTTAAGGTTGAACTCAAATAGGGGCTCAACCGTCTGAGATTGCCCCAGCAGCACGGTCATGTCCCACCCCCGCACGCAGCCGGCCTCTTCCACCACTAAAAGCATCTGGCCGTCCGCAGAAACTTTGGCGTAGCAAATGGCAGACCGCTGGGCGCTGAGCACCCGAATTGCGCTACCGTTTCGATGCCACAGCCGCACCGTGCGGTCAGCGCTGTAGGAGAGGATATAGTCTCCGTCTGGAGTAAAGCGCACGCCTCGCACCCGCGCCTGGTGCCCCCGAAAGGTCTTTAGCAAGGCGCCGTGCTGGTGCCAAAGCTTCACGGTGCCGTCGGCGCTGGCTGAGGCAAACTGCTGGCCGTCGGGGCGAAACTGCACGTCTAGCACCCGGGCATCGTGGCCCTGTAGGGAGGCGATCGGGTCTCCCTCGGGCCGCCACAGGTGAATGGTGCGACCGCTCGCCGCCGCAATTTGCTCGCCCGTCGGGCTCATGCTCACCCCCATAATTCGGGCGCTGTGGCCATACAGCGAGGCCGCCAGCGAACCGTCCAGCCGCCACAGCCGCAGGATGCGATCGTTTCCGGCAGAGATGAGCAGCTGCCCATCGGGGCTGAAGCTGACGTGGCGCACCCCGTTGTAATGCTCGTCAAACACCTGCAGTAGGGTGCCGTCCAGCCGCCACAGCCGCACCGTCTGGTCGTTACTGGCGGAAGCGAGCAGCGTTCCGTCAGGGCTAATGCTAACGCTGCGCACCAGCTCCTCATGGCCGTTGAACGTCCTCACCAACTCACCGTTGAGCTGCCAGAGCTTCACGGTGCTATCTTCCCCTGCTGTAGCCAAGTGTCCATCTGTGCTCAAGCTAGCGTCGAGCACGCGATGCCGGTGCCCTTGATCGATATAGAGCCCTAGGCCGTCCAGTCCCCACAGCCGAATGGTGCGGTCTTCCCCAGCGGACGCGAGCAGCCGTCCGTCGAGGCTAAAGCTGAGCCCATAGACCGAATCAGAGTGCCCCTCAAACTGGGCGATGACCTGCCCTTGGGTATTGCACAGCCGCACCGCACGGTCGGCGCTGGTGAGCGCGAGGAGCTGGTTATCTGGGCTGAAGCAGACACCGTAGCCGCAGGCGCTGTGCTGATGGAAGGTGCCGGTCGGGGTTCCGTCTGGGGTCCAAAATTTTACTGCTCCATCTTCCCCAGTTGAGACGAGCATCTGTCCATCGGCGCTGTATGTAAGGCTGAAGACGCGACCTTCGTGCCCCTTGATCTCCGCCAGCAGGGTGCCGTTGTGGTGCCATAGGCGAATCTTACCGCCTTCGCATGCGGTGGCCAGCACCTCGCCATCGGGGCTGAAGCAAACGGTGTAAATCGCAACGCCGCGGCGAAAGGTCCTCAGAGACTCCCCTTTCGTGCTCCACAGACGCAGCACCCCATCTTCCCCAGCGGAGGCAAGCTGGCTGCCGTCGGGGCTAAAGCAGAGGCTAAAAACGCGATCGCCGTGGCCCTTCAGCGTCCGTACAGGCACCCCATCCCGCCGCCACAGCCGCACTGTGCGATCGGCGCTCGCCGTCGCCAGCAGCGCCCCATCGGGACTAAATTTCACCCGATGCACCTGATCCCGGTGCCCAGTGCATACCCCCAGCGGCTCTCCCGTCAGAGCCCAGAGGCGCACCGTATGGTCAGCGCTGGCTGAAGCGAGAGTTTGGCCGTCAGGGCTGAACTCAATGTCAAACACGGGGCCAGTGTGGCCCGAAAATCGGTTCACCTCGCGGATTTGGTTAAGGGTGTGCCAGAGGCGATCGCGGGTCTGCTTTTGAATTTCGACGATATTGGCGTCATTGGCAGTTGGTTGGCCTGAAGCCTTAGAGGCTGGCCCCGCCGCCAGCAGCTTGCGCCCCGCCTTAACGCTGGAGAGTAGCGCCCCCAGATGGTCGTGGGAGAGCAGCAGAGCCTGGGCCAGGGCGTTGAGCACCTTGATCTCGGCCAGCTCCGCGCGCTTGCGCTCCTGCTGCTCCTTGTGGAGGGCCTGCTTCAGTTGAGCCTTGGTTTGCTTCAGCTCAGTTAGCAGCCCAGAGGTTTGCTCTTGACGAATGAAGGCTACCAAATAGTCGTGGACAAGCTGGTAGTAGCGAATGGAGGCGCTGGGCAGCTCAAACACCAAGCCGGCCCCCACCAGAATGCGTAAAACAGGCGCCAGTTTGTCCCGATCCACCTCCGCTTCTTCTGCCAGCTCGGTGCGGGTCTTGAGGGGGCGAGTGCCCTGCTCCTCCGTGAGGAAATACAAAAGCTGCTTAGCCAGCTGTTGATTTTCCGGGCCGCAGTTTTCCACCGCCGCATCCACATAGCGCCGCACCAGCTCTGCTTTGGGGCCCCGCTCCCGGTAAGCCTGCAGGGTGGTGATCCCTTCCACCTGCATCTGCGCGCCGACAATCTGCAGCTCGATGGGGCTTACCTGATTCAGGTCCACGGCCAAGTCATCCACTAAGGCGTCGATCAAGTCGGGCTCTAGGGAGAAGGGGGTGCGCTCTGTGAGGCGATAGATTACCGATTTCGCTTCTTCGCGGGAGAAGTTGCCGATGTAGTAGAGCACCTGCTGGTCGAGGATATTGTTGTTGACCACCTCTAGGTCAATGAAGCGGGTAATTTCAAGCAGGTAGTGCAGGTAGTCCTCCCGCAGAGAGAGAATCACCTTGACGTAGGGAATGTTGAGACACTGCTTGAGAAAGAGGTAGAACTCCCGCCGCTGGTGTGGAAGCTTACAGGCCGAGTAGAACTCTTCAAACTGGTCAAAGATCAAGACCGTGGTCAAATTTCGCTCGTCGTTGAGAGCCAGCTGTCCCAAGGTACTGTGTTCTGCTGAGCCCTCCAGCAAGACTCGCTGCTCCCCTAGGGCCTGCAGCAGCGCCTCGTATAGGTTCTCCTGCCAGTCAGTGTAGACCTGCAGCAGCACTGGCAGCGTCTCCCGAGAGCGCATCGTGGTGAGCTTCAGCGTGGGAATCAATCCGGCCACTAGAATAGAGCTTTTGCCTACCCCCGACTGGCCGTAGAGCACCGTCAGCCGATTGTCGTTGCGCCTCAGTCGGTTAACCAAGCGATCGATGTCGGCCTGCCGCCCCGATGCCGCCAATTCATGGACGCTGGGGCGGGCTGAGGGATGGGCGATCGCCGGATTGGTGACAGGTTGCTTGGGCTGAAGGCGCGTTGCCCCCAAAAAGGCGCGAAAGCCAAACTGGTACTCGATTGAGCGGCGGGCTTGTCGAATCTTAAAGGCTTTGAGGTACTGCTTCTGCTGAAAGTACACCCGACGGAGCTGGTTAAGGATGCGGATATAGAGCTCAGGGTCATACTCGGCTTTAGTCTCCAGCCGCGCTTTTTCTAAAATTTGGATGGCGGGCTGGGGCTGCTGCAGCGCCAGCAGGGCCCGCGCCTGGGCCAGCAAATACCACCCCTGGTGGAAGGCCCGCTCCCAAGCCTGGTCTGCCTGTTGCTCATGGGTGAGATCTGCTTCCTGCGCAAGTGCCTGCCCTAGGGTGGCGATCGCCCGATCCGCCAAAGTTTTAGCCTCTTGCCAGTCTTCACGGGCTAGGGCCACCTCGCTCAAAAACCCGTAGGCTCGCGCTAGTCGAAACGGCGCCCGATAATAGCGCTGCAGCACCACCGCCCGCTCAGACACCTGCTCTAGCTCGTCCCACTGCTCCAGCCGTTGCAGCACTTCCCCCAAAGCGCTGATGAATTTGGCCGTGTAGTCTGGGTGATGGGCGGCTTCGAAGGTGTCGATGCACTGTTGAAAATAGGCCTGCGCCCGCTGGCAGGCCTGCCGGTGCTCCAAGCGGTTGTGCTCAGCCCAGGTGCGCCACATCAGCCCCAGGCTGTAAAGCAAACAGCCCTGGCGCTGCCAGTTGCCAGTGCGCTGCCAAAAGGCCAGGCTGCGGCTATAGCGCTCGTCGGCTTCTGAGAGCTGATTGTTGGCGTAGGCTTCCCGCCCCAGCAAGAAATCTAAGCTGGCCTCCAGCTCGGGTTCTACTACGACCTGGCGCCGCCCTAAATCGCGCAGCGCCGCCATCAGCTCAGCCTCGTAGCGGCTGCCAAAGGTGTCCGTATTGCTCAAGAAACGACCCACGCCGGTCCCTAGCACCTGGTCAAAGAGCTGCTCCTCACCGCACTTGAGGGCCTTTAGGAGCTGAGTCGTAGCGGGCTGAAAGTCAATAGTGGTGGCCCAGCTCTGAAAGTCGGGAGCCAGCCGGATCATCTGCCGCAGTACGTCATCGTTGACCCAGATAATCAGCGGAAACGGAAAGGCCTTGCGGAACTCATCCCGCACCTGGTTAGCTGACTTCAGCAGCTGGTTGAGGTGGGGCACTGACTCAAGCCCAGTCAACATCAAGGCTTGGGGTGGGTCGCTGACAGCGATCGCCTGCTGGATTGCCGTCAGCACCGTGCAGTCTGCCTGCTTGAGGTGCACCGCTGTGATGGGCACCGGACAGGCCCGGTGAATCCAGTCCACCATGGTGTGCTGCAGGTCCGCATAGTTGCAGTGAGCCAGCACCAGAGAGAACTCCTCTGGCACCAGCTCCACCACCCGCACAATTTTGCTGACCGCTTGACAGTTATAGCGATCTGCTTCTGCTACATGCTGGAGGCTAGCCACGTTTTCGCCTCCTGGGTTTCTGCCAAAATTGGGTTGATGTCGTTCCACAGCTGCCCCCCATGGCGATACTCAAACACAAACAGGCTGCGCAGCAGCAGCTTGTAGGCATCCTCCCCCCGCACATCCTGACGCTGCTGCATAATCTTCTGCAGTAGGGGCCACTCGTCCCCTGTAATGGCAAGGCTAAGCTCGTTGCGGCGCTGGGCAATAATGCTCTCCAGGCAGGCCCGAGAAATGGGCGGATCTTCCTGCTGTAGGCAGCGGTTGAGCAATACTAGCAGGTTGCGAACGTGGCCGCCGCTGATGCTGCACAGCCGGTCTAGGGTGTCGGGGTGGTCAAACACTTCTAGAACGCGGGTCAGACGCTCCGGCGCCGATTTCTCAGGGAAGGCCCGCGCCAGCACCATTTGCCGCAGCAGCGCTAGACCCGGCTCACAGATTTCGCCGCTGGGCAGCCGCACGGGCACCATGGGCAGCACCTTGGGGTCTACGCCAAAGCGGTTGATGAGGCGACCCAGTTCGTTAGAGAACACCAGCACTAGGGGAATGGTGTACACCACGTGACAGTTGAGCTGCTTGAGCTGGTCTCCCCGGTCCACAAACAGATATTCTGGCTGCGATCGCCCCGACGGCTTTAGGGAGCTATCCACCCGGTCCAAGTTGTCCACAATCACCACGAGCCCTCGCTTACCGCGCTGCTTCAGCTCTTCGTTAGCTCGGGTGAACAATTCAGCGTTAATCGCTTCTAAAATGCTGCTGGTGCGGGGCTCTAGATACTGCCGCAGGCGATCGCGCAGTCGGGGGCTCTCCCGAGTTTGGGCCGTGATCTTGCCAATGCCCAGGGACAGCTCCGCCTCAACGTTGAGGTTGACCGGCGTCTTGAGAAAGGTAGACACCTCTTCAAACAGGCTGGCAAAGTAGCGGGGGCGCAAATGGATGTCGATGGCTTCTAGGCTGGCGCTGACCCGCTGGGCGATGGCCAGCAGAATGTCGGTGACGTCGATATCCGCGAGATCTAGGTCTCGGCTGGACTCAAAGTAGACCGTGTGGAAGCCCTCCATATCCAGCTCTGCCTTTAGCCGCAGCAGCTCCGTAGACTTGCCGCAGCCGATGTGGCCCGTGAACAATTGGCACGTGGGTTCGTCAGTAGCGAGTATGGTGATCATTCGGCGCAGCTCGCGGATGAGGTCGCTGCCGCGCACCGGGGAAAAGTCGATGTAGTATTTTCGATCCTGGGGATCTTCAACCTTGAGCGTTCTGGTCGGATTACAGGCCCTATAGAAGCGGCGGAGATCCAGCACGGTTAAGGTCCTCGCAAGCGTGATAAGTGATACAGGTCGGGAGCATTTATAGCCATCGCCACAAGCCTTCGTGCGTGATGGCTCGCCGCTCCGCTCCAGGGCTGTTCGGTTCAGCACCAAAAATGTCCTAAGCGAAGTGGCCAGCGCTACATATCCAGTTTGCCGGTTAAGCTGCTGGTTGGCAGTACCCAAAGTCGTCAACCCATGGGGCGGCTTTAAGCCAACAGGATGGCCGTTAACTCCCATAGCTCTTTTCAGGCTTCGCCAGCAGGGTCAGGGCAGACTGCTGCATTACCCCCGATACCTCGACGATAGCGAAGCCGATATAGGACAAAGCACGTTACGTGACAGTTGTCGCAGTGGGAGTGGCCAACAAAATCTATACCAAAGGGCATTTCCAACAAGCTGTGAGCGCCGCTATCCTGCAGCGGGGCTGAAGACAGAGGCTAATTCTGACCAGGGCAGGACGCTGCCGCACTCAGATCTAAGGATGGGGCACCGAACCAATCAGCGGCGATCGCGTCCTCTGCCTCCGATGCCAAAAATGCATCCACTGTGGTTTTCCACGCTGCGTCCCCGTCCGGCAGAATAAAGCCGTAAAACGGGCAGTCCAGCCGCTGTTCCGGGGCCTGCACCCCGTCGACACCCACCGCGCGCTGCAGCTGCGCGTAGGCCTCAGCGGCAATCACCGCCTGGGAAAAAGTCACCCCTTCGACCGCTGCGCCAATGGTATTGGGGCCGCATTCTAGATGAACGGCGCCGTCTCGCACTAGGTCGAAGCGGTTTTCCAGGGTGGAGGTTAGCTCCACCATCTCCACCCCAACGGGACCGGCCAATAGTCCAGTCAAGTAATCCCTCAGGGCGATCGCCATGGCGCCGCAATAGCCATCCCACTCATTGGCTGGGTTGAGATACCCCAGGGGCGGCGCGTCTTTGCGAAATCCCACTTTCAGCACTCCGGTCCGCTGGATTTCCGCCAGGACGGGCTCATCTGTAGGGGGGCTCGGGGAGGTTGCTGGAGACGGGTTGACCGGGATGGGCGGCGTGCGCCCGTAGGCCGCTTCGAGCTGCTCCCTGGTTAGGGCGCGGATCAGGTCAAGCCGCAGGGGTTCATCTGCGCTCAGGGCACGGGCGTAGCTGGCGGTGAGGTAGGGCGACTCAGCCCCAGGCTCACCGCTGCTCAAATGGGTCTGCAAAAACGCCGTAATTAGGGTCTTGGCATAGCGGGTGCCGATATCCCGATGGGCCCCGGTCAGCAGTTGAAAAATCCCTTCTACCCCCAGCCTGCCTGGTTTGGAGGTGAAGTGAGTTCCCACCTGCATCAGCGCCAAATACTTGGGGCTGGCCTGGGACCAAATGAACGGGTAAACCTGCTCGGTGACCACCGGGGCCACAATGTCGTTGCTGCCTGAAAGCATCAGCAGCGGAATATCTACCTGGGCCATGCCTTCCGGACCGTATAGGTAGCCCCCCATCGGGTGCATCGCCACCACAGCTTTAATCCGCTCATCCGCAAGCCGGTAGTCCTGCGCTGGCAAAAATTGGGCGCGGCACTCCAGGTAAAGCGTGATGTTGAGAATCACATTGTCCTGCTCACAGGCCTCTGTAAGTCGGGAGGGGTTAATCTGAGCGCCAGCTAACGACAGGGCAGTGGTACCGCCTAAAGAATCCCCCATGACGCCGATTCGCCCTAGGTCTAGGCGAGATGCCCAGGGCGATCCCTCGGTCAGCCGTTCTAATTCGTCAATTAAAAAGGAAATTTCCTGGGGACGGTTGAGAAATTCCATCGGGCTGAGCAGCGTATTCAGCCCCCCCTCTAAAAACTCCTGACGGTAGCCCAAGTCGCTGCCCACGTGCTCTGGAAGCAGGGTGACGATGCCGTGGGATGCGAGGTGCGCCCCGAGGAAGGCAAAGCTATCCTTCACGTCCCCAAAGCCGTGGGAAATGATCAGAAGCGGGGCAGGCTCGTCAAGCCCGATGGGATGGTACACATCCACTGAGAAGTCGTAGTTGACGGTGAGCCCCGCATTGGTCTGACGAAGGGCCGGGTTTTCTACCGTAATCACCCGTTTGGCGATCGCGTGGGGGCCAAACTGACTCAAATCTGGCAGTGCGGCTTCCCCTGGAGCGTCCTCTGGAGCTACTCCAGAGAGGCCCGTCAGCCGTAAGGCCGTAATGTCGACTGGCGCGACTTCCGCTGTAGCCTCCGCGGCAGACTGCTGCTGAATGGCGGCGACAACGGCCTGGTTGTAGCCAAAATACACCGCCATGGTCCGGCGGAGGGCCAGCAGATCCCTGAGTCTGACGTGGATACTCTGTGAGGGAAACTGCCGCAGCAGATCCAGCACCGTCCAGCCGTCTGGCCCTGCCGCCGCCGCCGCCCCAATCGCCGCACCCCGCAGCCCGTAAAACCCATTGACGTCGGGGTGAATCCGAATCACTTTACCCACATTGGCAATTACGTCTCGCCCCAGTGGGGAATAGGCCAGATTGTTTACTGCGATTAGGTCCAGAGGGATGGGGCGGGCGAGCTGCTGGCGGACCCCTTCGCGGGTTTCAGGGTCAAGAAAGCCCGTCACCAGAGCCAGATCGCCAGCTGCCTCCCCTGTGGCGGCAAAACGCTCTAGATCCGCCACCGATAGGGTCAGGGTCAAAGGGCCACCGACCACCACCTGGATTTCCTCGGCACCCACGGCAGGCTTAGGGCGCATCGTGGCCAAACTGGGGAGGATGAAGCAGGCGATCGCAAGACTAACGTTCCAGAAGCGGGGTAGGCTCATGATGATCACGGTAGAGAGAGATCCGGGCTAGGGGTAGAAGCCCAGCTTTGGCAACCCCTGAGACTCATCCCAGCCCATCATCAGGTTGAGACACTGAACCGCTTGAGCAGCCTGACCCTTCATCAAATTGTCGATGGCAGACATGACGATAACGCGTCCCGTGCGCGGATCGACCTCAATTCCGATGTAGCAAAGATTCGTTCCCAGCGCCCACTTGGTTTGAGGATAGATGCCGTTGGGCAAAATTCGAACCCAGGAGGAGTCACGGTAGAAGGCGCTGTAAATCGTCAGCAAATCTTCTCGCACCAGACCAGGGTCGCGCAGCGTCGCATACACCGTAGCGAGAATTCCCCGCACCATGGGCACCAGGTGGGGTGTAAACTGCACTGTTACCTCTCGGCTTGCGATCTGGCTGCAGATTTGCTCAATTTCTGGCGTGTGCCGGTGCCTGGCAACGCCGTATGCAGCTAAGGAATTGTCTGCTTCCGCGAGCAGCAGGTGGGTTTTGGCGCTGCGTCCCCCGCCCGAGGTGCCAGACTTGGCGTCGATGATTGCGCTTCCGGGGGAAATGAGCCCCTGCTTCATCAGGGGTGCAAGGGCCATGAGGCTCGCGGTGGGATAGCAGCCCGGACAGCCAATTAGGCTGGCCGAGCGGATGCGATCGCGGAACAGCTCGGGCAGGCCGTATACCGCGTCCTGAGCTAGCGCTTGGTCGGTGCGATCGCCGCCATACCAGGCGGTGTAGGTCTCTAGGTTCTGAAATCGATAGTCCGCAGACAGATCCAAAACGCGGCACCCCTTCTCGAGGAGCTGCGGGGCCATTTTGCAGGCCAAGCCGTTGGGCAGCGACAAGAATACGGCCTCGCATCGCTCTGCAATTTGAGCGATGTCAATGGACTCAACGGATTGGGTCACCTGATGACCGAGGTGGGGATAGAGTTCAGCAAAGGACTTGCCGGCGCTGCTGTCTCCGCCCAAATAGGCAATTTCGACTTGGGGGTGCTCCAGCAGAAGCCGCACGAGCTGAACTCCACCGTAGCCCGATGCCCCCACGATGCCAACTGGCACTGTTGAATTTCCCATTGCGTTTACCTACCTGACTGCGCTGTCTTGATTTGGCCCGCGTGCTGCAGTTGAATTGTAGTTCAAAGTTTAAGGCATGGCGTGACGTGGCGGGCAACGGTCAGCAATAACCATGACATCCCCCCATCTAAATCGCGCAACGATAAGATTTAGATGGGGCTGCCCCCATTATTAATTACGTTGAGTGTTCCTGTGGAATCGCAATATCAGCCTGGATCGACGCTAGATTTCGAATTCGACTCTGTTGAAGCCGCCTTGGTGGAGCTGAAATCTGGGCGCGCCATTGTGGTGGTTGATGACGAGAACCGCGAGAACGAAGGCGACGTCATCTGTGCCGCTCAGTTTGCCACCCCCAGCATGATTAACTTCATGGCGGTGGAGGCGCGGGGTCTGATTTGCCTCGCCATGACGGGCGATCGCCTCGATGAGCTGGACCTGCCCCTAATGGTGAGCCACAAAACCGACGACAGCGAACAGACCGCCTTCACCGTGAGCATCGACGCGGCGGCTCACCTGGGCGTCACCACTGGCATCTCAGCGGAGGACCGCGCCCGCACGATTCAGGTTGCCATCAACCCTAAAGCTAGGCCCGATGACCTGCGGCGGCCTGGGCATATTTTCCCCCTGCGGGCGAAAGCCGGGGGCGTTCTGCGGCGGGCGGGGCACACGGAAGCCGGGGTAGACCTATCGCGACTGGCGGGGCTGTATCCGGCAGGCGTGATTTGCGAAATTCAGAATCCTGACGGGTCCATGTCTCGCTTGCCGGAGCTGATTGAATACTCCCGTCAGCACAACCTAAAGCTGATCAGCATCGCCGATCTGATTAGCTACCGGCTGCAGCACGAGCGGTTTATTCAGCGGGAAACCGTGGCCAATTTGCCCAGCCTGTTTGGCGACTTCAAGGTCTATGCCTACCGCAACCAGCTCGATGGCTCGGAGCATGTGGCCTTAGTTAAAGGCGACCCCCAGACCTTTGGCGATCGCTCTGTGCTGGTGCGAGTCCATTCCGAGTGCCTCACAGGCGATGCCCTGGGGTCTTTGCGCTGCGACTGTCGCGGCCAGCTCCAAGCCGCCCTCAAAATGATTGACAGCGCCGGGGCTGGGGTGGTGGTTTATCTCCGGCAGGAAGGGCGCGGCATTGGGCTAGTGAATAAGCTGCGGGCTTACGCGCTGCAGGACAAGGGGCTAGACACGGTGGCGGCTAACGAGCGCCTCGGCTTCCCCGCCGACCAGCGCAACTACGGCATGGGGGCACAAATTTTGAACGACATCGGCGTCCGGCGCTTTTGCCTGATCACCAACAACCCCCGCAAGATTGCGGGCCTGAAGGGATATGGTCTGGAGATGGTCAATCGGGTGCCGCTGCTGATTGAGGCCAACACCTATAATGCCTCCTATCTCGCCACCAAGGCTGAAAAGCTAGGGCATCTGCTGCTGCAAACTTACTTGGTTACGGTGGCCCTGCAGTGGACGGACAGTCCCTCTGTCGAGGTGCGCTACGAGCGGCTGGAAAAGCTGCGGCACCTGTGTCAGTCGCAAAATTTGCTGCTGCAGGAGGAGGCCCGCTCGGTAGCGCTGGCGCTGTTCGACCGTTCAGAGCTGATCTTTCATCTGGGGCTAGACCAGCCGGCGATCGCTGCTGCAGACTGGTATCAAGATTCAGACCACCCCTACGTGCGGGCCGTGACCGCCATGCTCGACCACGTGGTGACTTGGCCCACGGTGGAGCGGCTAGAATTTATGGTGTCTCCGGGACATGACCCGATGGCGAACCTGCAGGTAAAGCTGGACCGCCAGATTTTTCAGCTACCCCAGGGCGACCTGACGACCGAAGAGGCCGTTCAGCCGTCTGATTTGGGCGATCGCCTCCAGACCCAGCGGGTGTATGTGTTCTCTCGCCATACCCCTAATGACTGAAATGGCGATGGCGTAAGCAGGATACGTCGCAAATGTAAGACCGAAGTTTTATCCTGTCGCAAACTCTGTCAATCTACGGGCGTTCGGATCGTGGAAGCCGAGCACAATGGATTGCTTAAGCACACCCAACGCCACTAGCTCATTAGCGACGCCTACCTCTGTCCCGTCATGCTGAATCCAGATCTTGTCGCCTTTGATGTCGATATGAATTAAACAGCTAAAAATGCGGCGATCGCCATCCCAACCTACCGTCGAGAGTTGATAGTGATCGTTGTGGCTATCAAGTATTGTGAATTGCTCTAAGTCTCCATAGGCGAGCTCATGCCTACTGTGTGTAGTGAGTAACTGTTGAATCCACTGTCGGTACTGGTCTAGTTTATCCACTCTACAATCACCTCTTGCTCAGGATCGAAGACGAGAAGCTTGATATGGTACTCAGCAATGCTGAGTTGAGCTAATTCTCCATAGAAAAAGTTCCGATACACCTTGGCTGGGACCGCTAGAAACAGATCTCGACTTGGCTCTTTAAGCTTTAAAGCAACTCGGTA
>JBHJHJ010000015.1:0-2598 GCA_050330955.1 Elainellaceae cyanobacterium
TCTCAGACTCACTTTTAGATTCGCTGCTGAACGTAGCGGTGAAGTATAAGAACCGAGTCGATCAAAAGCAGATCCTGCCCAAGGTCTCTTGGCGCAAACCCAAGAACGCCTAGCCCTAAAGCGATCTAGACCCAGATAAACCGGGCTAGATCGCCTAGTCTTGAGTTGGTTGAGTGTGTGAGGTAAGAGTGTATGCGGATTGCCCTATTTACAGAAACCTTTTTGCCTAAGGTCGACGGCATCGTCACCCGTTTGAGTCAGACTGTAGACCACCTGCAGCGTTTGGGGGACCAAGTGCTGGTGGTGTCACCAGATGGTGGACTCACCGAGTACCGAGGCGCGAAAATTTATGGCGTTCCTGGCTTTCCGCTGCCGCTTTACCCCGAGCTTAAGCTGGCGCTGCCTCGCCCCGCCATTGGCCAAGTGATGGATGAGTTCAAGCCCGACCTGGTACATATCGTCAACCCAGCGGTGCTAGGCTTGGGCGGGCTTTATTACGCTAAGTCTCTGGGCGTGCCGCTAGTAGCCTCTTACCACACCCACCTGCCCAAGTACCTAGAGCATTACGGTCTAGGCATGCTGGAAGGGGTGCTGTGGGAGCTGCTCAAGGCGATGCATAACCAAGCGCAAATTAACCTCTGCACCTCCACGGCAATGGAAGAGGCGCTCACGAGCCACGGCATTGAGCGAGTAGCGGTGTGGCAGCGGGGTGTGGACACCGAGCTATTTCAGCCCCACCATGCCAGCGCTGAGATGCGATCGCGTCTCAGCCAGGGCAGTCCTGAGAGCCCGCTGCTGCTGTATGTCGGTCGGCTGTCGGCGGAGAAAGAAATTGACCGGATTAAGCCGGTGCTAGAAGCCATACCCAATGCGCGGCTGGCCTTGGTAGGCGACGGTCCCCACCGTCAGGAGCTAGAGCAGCACTTTGCCGGCACGGCAACCAACTTTGTGGGCTACCTCACTGGTGTGGACCTAGCGGCGGCTTTTGCCTCCTCCGATGCCTTTATCTTCCCCTCCCGTACCGAGACCCTGGGGCTGGTGCTGCTGGAGGCTATGGCGGCGGGCTGCCCCGTAGTGGCGGCGGGCACGGGCGGCATTACCGACATTGTGGACGATGGGGTAAACGGCTACCTGTTCGACCCGACGGATGAGAACGGGGCGATCGCCGCGACCCAGCGGCTGCTGAGCCAGCCGGAGGAGCGAAACGTATTGCGAGCTCAGGCTAGGGCCGAGGCGGAGCGCTGGGGCTGGTCTGCGGCTACGCAGCAGCTTCAGACGCTCTACCAATCTGTGCTCTCAAAGCCAGACTTGATGGCGGCTTAACCTACTGAAGACTGGCCACCAAACCCGTTTGTGACCAGTCTGAGGAAACCTCGCTGGACTGGCGCGATCGCTGGGTGCGAATCATCGTAACCTTGCTGGTTAAGAGGAAGCTCGTAAAGCTAGCAATCACAATAACCGGCAGCATCGCCGTCCCCGATAGCACGCTGAGGATGATGCTTGTGCTGATTGGAGTTTTCGTCACGGCTACGTTAACGGCTGCCATTAGGCACACCATGCCGAGGGTAGGGTGGATCTGCGGTACCGCCAAAGCGATCGCCAGGCCAACATTCGCCCCGATAAAGAACAGCGGGAAAATGAATCCCCCTAGGAAGCCGGAGTGCAGGGTGAAGCTAATAGCAAACATCTTGGCCACGGCAATCAGCAGTAGCATGGCAACGCCGAGGGTCATACCGGTCTCAATCACCGTATGGATTTGAGCTTCGCTGAAAAATAGGGTTTGGGGCAAGAAGAAGGCAATTAAACCAATAGACAGGCCTCCCAATGTTGCTAGCACGATTCGATAGTGCTCTAGCGGCTCCAAGGCCTGACCAACTGCTCTAAAGATGACGATGAACATCACAGCGACACCGGCCCCAATAACGCCTAGGCACAACCCTTCGAGTAGATTCATCGGGGTTAGGGCAGGAACGGTTTCAAAGTGATAAAACCCGCCAATGGTCATGCCCGTGCTAATGCGAAACACGGCAAAGGACAGAATGGCGGATATCACAGCGGGCGCCACCGCTTCGTAATACTCCAGTCCACGCTGATGGGGGATTTCGAGGGCGAAAATCGCTGCGCCGATGGGAGCGCCAAAAAAGGCCCCTAAAGCTGCGCTCATACCGCAGAAGGTCAGCACCCGCACGGTTGTGGTGTTGAGCTTTAAGGTATCTCCCAGCCAGCTACCAAAACTGCCGTTGACCTGCACAAGGGGCGCTTCCGGGCCAGCGCTACCCCCCGACGTAATGGCCACCAGAGAGGCGATGACCATGGCAGGGGTTTTGCGAATATCGATTCGGCCCGGCTCATGGATCCTATCGACAACCTGGGCCATTTCTCCAGGAAGCCCCATAAAGTAGAGTACAAGCCCAACGCAAAAGCCCCCAATTGTCGTAGCGATCCAAACGTAATTTTGAGGAGAGAGCCAGCTTGGGAAATAGGGCTTAACGTATTCTGGCAGGGTGTGCCAGACGCCATGCATCATACTCTCCAAAACAAAGTAGTAGACCGTTGCAACTAGCCCGCCCACAATACCTATTGCCCCGGCGCACAGCA
>JBHJHJ010000016.1:0-26456 GCA_050330955.1 Elainellaceae cyanobacterium
TGCCAGCGGCTCACGTGGGACCAAAACCGCAGGTCCGTTCCCCAGGTGGATTCTTGGTCCGCAAGGCTTAGGGGTAAGGAGTGGAGCAAGGCCACCGCATCTGCTGCCGACAGCCACACCCCAGAGAGGCGCCAGGGATGGAGCGTCAGGGCCTCGTCGAGGATGGGGTTATCTTTGGTGATGTTGGGCAGCACAGAGCCCGAGTGCTGGGGCAGTACTGCGCGGCAGGGTGAGCTGTCCCCTTTTTCAGACTCCCGCTCTGGCGGCGCTGGGTCGGGTTCACCTACGCTTGGTGCCCCATCTGGAGCCTCTGTCCCTAGAGCATCGGCATCTATAGCATGGGCCGCTAGCACATGACTGGGCAGGAGCACCGACAGCGATCGCCAGGCCTCATTCATGGCTGAGGTTTCTGCCAGGTCTTTCAGGGAGAGGCTTTTCGCGGGCCACTGGAGCTGGCCTGCCACTTGCAGCGAGATCAGCCACTGACCCAGTTCCCCAGCGCCCATTCCGTAGGGGTGAGCAGGGACGTGGAAGCCTCCATCGGTCTCCTTGGGCGCTTCGCCCAAGACAGCGTTTTCAGGCGCTGTTAGCCGGTGTGGAGCGGCACGACGCCATTTTTCCCCCCAGAGGAAGAAGCCAACGGCTGAGGTGCTGGAATGGGTTTGCTGCCTAGAGCCTGCTGCGAGAACAACCCAGCTCCCGTGTAAAACTGCCATGCAAATCTGTCCTAATTCCAGTAGTGATCCACGTCATAATGCAAGAGAGCGATCGCAACGCGAAAAGGTAGCCTTGATCGCCGGCGATCGCCATCAAGCCCGGCAATGATTCTGATCGACCGTGGGGTGACCTGCCGCCTTATTTGCGGCTCTTGTGTTAGCCATTGTACCGTTCACGTCTGGTATGGTGCTCGTGTTTGCCACCTTGTATCACTAAATATTGGTCGCGCTGCCCGCCGATTTGCTTAAGTTCATTTTCAATCATTCTTTTGAGAGGCTAGTGTGGTCCCCCTAAATGACGAAAATCCAACCCGGATTACGCCCTATGTGACCTATGTCTTCATTGGCATCAACATCTTTGTATTTCTTTATCAGATTAGTTTGGGGCAGGCGGGTCTGGAAGAATTCTTCCGCACTTGGGCGGTGATTCCGGCTAACCTGAGCGCCAGCTTTGCGGGGCAGCTATCGCCGCTGGTTTGGATTACCCTATTCACCTCCCAGTTTATGCATGGCGGCATTCTGCACCTTGGGGGCAACATGCTCTATCTGTGGGTGTTCGGTAACAATATCGAAGATAAGCTGGGCCACCTACGCTACATCGTGTTTTACCTGGCCTGCGGCGTCCTGGCCTCGCTGTCGCAGTGGTTTTTCTCTCAGATGTCAACGGTGCCTTCACTCGGGGCTAGCGGGGCGATCGCCGGGGTGATGGGGGCCTACATTCTTCGCTTTCCCCAAGCGCGGATTTTGACCTTGATTCCCCTGTTGTTCTTCATCACGACGGTGCGGATTCCGGCAATTTTGTTCTTGGGCTTTTGGTTCGTTCAGCAGGCCTTTTACGGCGTCGCTAGCCTCAGCGTCCCCAGCGATATGGGGCAGGGCGGCATTGCCTACTGGGCCCATGCGGGGGGGTTTGTATTCGGGGCGCTGCTGGGGCCGATGTTTGGCCTGTTTAATGATGCGTCTCGGCAGCGGCGGTATTAGTTACGACTATCGCGCCAAGACCGCTATTGTGACAGCGATCGCAGCCACGACACATTCTGTTCCGACAGCGGAGGTTCTGGTTGAGTGGTGTAGTCAATGTCAATGTCTACGGCCGTGTTCTGGCAGACTTGGTCGAGCAGCCTCTTCAAATCGACTACAGGCTCTGCGTCTTCTGTATCTAAGGGGAGTAAAAACTTGGGGATCTGCTCCTGCAGATTAAACGCATACCGCTCGGCAGTGGGGCGATCGTCTGAGCGGCTCACAAGAACTTGATAATCCGTTTGGTGTCCACTGGCCAAAGGCATGGGCTCGCCCTGACGCAGTAGGTCAATTTCAACGAAATGGGTAGCGCTGCTGAGGACGGTCTGCCGTTTTTCGAGATACTTTTGCCTCCCTTCGCCGTTTCGCTTGTTGGCAGGGGAGAGAACTTCGATCAAGGTGACAACCCGTTTAGTAGCGGATTCCCTAATCTCTAAATAGCCTTCTGTGACCTCACAAGGCGTTGGTAACATAACCCGCTCTGGCTTGGTTGAGAGTGCTACAGCGGAGGACCGGCTAGATTGCTGTGCCAATCGCTGCCGAATATAGATATCTGGAATGCCCACTAGTGACAAATCAATATAAACCCGCGTCTCTATGGCGGCTCGATACTTCGGCACAATTTGGAGATTCAGCGTCCTTGCCAGCTCTGAGATCAGGGCGTGGTGAATCTCGGGCCAGCGGTAGGGGCTCTCCAAGTAGGGATTCATGCCGGGGAATGGGGGAGTGCTGCTCATGGCGACGGTGCCAAATCCTTTGGGTAAAAGGGCTAGAGTACAAGCCTAAACTGTGGATTACGAGCTTTAGCGGGAGGAAATCAGATGTTGCAGATTAGCCAGTAGGCTCTTACTGTGGCTTCACGCTGAGGAGTCCTTGCTCCTTTAGCTTTGGGTCGAAGCGAACTTGCTCCTTCAGACCCCGCGCCTTGAGCTGTGTGGCGATCGCCTCCTCCACGCGGCGGGCCACGCGCTTGAGGGTTTTGATTTGCTCTAGCTCTCCAGCGGCGCTGTCATATGCAATTTTCTCGTCTGCTGTCATCTGCAGCTTTGCGTCTACGGGCTGGGTCCAGCGGGTCTCCTCCTCGCGGTTTCCCGGCGGCACCGCCCCATTTTCTGCCAGCCAAGCTGACTGAATTTCTTCTAGGGTAGAGCGCTTGGGCCGTTCAATGGTGTGTGCCTTGACCCAGTGGCACTGCTGCGGGCAGCGGATCAGGTGCTGCTGCAGGCTGAGGCCAATATCGCGGGAGTAGCCCACAAACTGTAGGGTTTTGTCGGCGTCGAAGATGGCGTAGATGCCGACGGCGCTGATGTCGGGGAGCTGGCCGTCGGCGTTAACGTAGGGGATGAAGGGTAGTTCGGCTAAAGCGTTGGGGGTTGAAGTCATGGGTTGGGTGTTGTTAAGCCTCGAATTGTAGCGCTGCCGTGGTTTCAGGGTCAAAGAGATGGATATGCTCTGGGTCTAAAGATAGCCACACCGTGTCGCCCGCGATCGCGCTTTGTGTGGGGGCGAGGCGGGCCTGTATCTGGTCTTCGGCGTCGGTCAACTGGCCCATGATGTGGGTATCGCTGCCCAAGGTCTCCAGCCGGTCGACCCGCAGGCAGAGGTTTTTTGGGGCCGGGGGGGCAAGGCTCAGATGCTCAGGGCGGATGCCGAGCCACAGGGTATGACCGTTGTAGGGGGCGATCGCCCCTTGCCACCGCTCTGGTAGCGTCAAGCGGAAGGCGGGGTGGGTGACCAGCAGCGGTGCTTGGACCTGCACCTGCAGAAAGTTCATGGGTAATGTGCCGATAAACTGAGCCACGAAGCGATTGGCGGGCTGGTGATATAGCGTCAAGGGGGCGGCCACCTGCTGAATCTGGCCTTGGTGCATCACCGCAATGCGATCGCCCATGGTCATGGCCTCGGTTTGATCGTGGGTGACGTAGAGGGTGGTGGTGCCGAGCTGCCGCTGCAGGTCTGAGATTTGGGCCCGGGTTTCGGTGCGCAGCTTGGCGTCGAGGTTTGACAGGGGCTCATCCATCAAAAACACCTTGGGGCTGCGGGCGATCGCCCGGCCCAGAGCCACCCGCTGCTTTTGGCCGCCGGAGAGCTGGCGCGGCAGCCGGGAGAGCAACGGGTCAATTTGCAGCATGCGGGCCACCTCGTTCACCCGCTGCGCAATGTCCGCCTCGCGGGGGGTGGCGTAGTGCCAGCGGGGGGGGAGCGATCGGGACAGCCGTCCCAGCCCCTGCTGCCAGCGGCCCGTCGAAGCCAGCTTGACATCCCCCATGCGCCGCAGCCCAAAGGCCAGGTTGTCGTACACGCTCATGTGGGGGTAGAGGGCGTAGCTTTGGAAGACCATAGCTACGTCCCGCTGTTTCGGCGGTAGTTCGTTGACTTTGCGATCGCCCACCCAAATCTCCCCCGCGGTTAGGGTCTCTAGCCCCGCAATCAGGCGCAGCAGGGTGCTTTTACCGCAGCCGGAGGGGCCTACTAGGGCAAGGAATTCCCCCGATTCAACAGTGAGGTTGATGTCCCGCAGGACGGAGACAGCATTTTGCGTCTCTTCGCTTTGGTGAGCTGGGGGGCCTTCTTTGCCCTGGGGCTGTGCTGAGCCCGCTGCAGCCGCAGCGGGCTGCCGCCGCTGGGGAAACTGCTTGTAGACGTGCGCTAGGGTTACTTGGGCCACGGCTTATTTCTTCAGTCGCCAGCCCGGCTTCACTGTCTGCCGGGAGCGGGCAATCACCAGGGCGTCGTCCGGCACGTCTTCGGTTATTGTGGAACCCGCCGCTACGTTCACATCGGCCCCCAGAGTCAGGGGCGCCACCAGGACGCTATTAGATCCCGTCTTGCTGCGATCGCCGATCACCGTGGGATGCTTGCTGACGCCGTCGTAGTTGGCGGTGATGGTGCCTGCGCCGATGTTCACCTGCTGGCCGACGGTAGCGTTGCCCAGATAGGACAGGTGGGCCACGTTGGTCTTATCCCCGAGGGTGGTCTGCTTCAGCTCCACAAAGTTGCCAACACGGCAGCTCTCCCCCACCTGGGCATGGCCCCGCAGATGGGCATAGGGGCCGACTTGGCTGTGGGCGCTGACGGTGCTATCTCGGATGACGGAATACAGGGCCGTGACATCTTCTTCCAGGGTGCTGTTTTCTACCAGCGTTCCTGGTCCGATATGGCAGCGGGTTTTAATAGTGGTGTCACCCCGCAGATGGGTCTGGGGCTCAATAATCACGTCGGGCTCGATATGCACCGTGTCGTCAATGGTAATGCTGTTGGGGTCAACCAGAGTGACGCCCGCCCGCATCCACTCCTCCCGAAGGCGCGTCTGCAAAATGTCGTAGGCGGTTGCCAACTGGACGCGATCGTTTATTCCCAGAATCTCGCCAGGGTCCGCCACGTCCACCGCCATCACCGGAGACATCATACCGATGACGTCGGTGAGGTAGTACTCTTTTTGGTCGTTGTTGGTCTGCAGCTTGGGCAGCACCGACATCAGAGTTTCCCAGCGAAAGCAGTAGACTCCGGCGTTGATGCGCGGGTTTTGCCGCTGGGCTTTGGTGCAGTCACGGTGCTCGATGATTTGGGTGACCACATTCTGGCCGTCGCAGAAGACACGACCATAGCCCTTAGGATTGGAGAGCTGCGCCGTCAGGATGGTGGCTTCGTTGTTCTGGGTTTGATGGGTTTCCAGCAGCCGCTCTAGAGTCTTGGGCCGCAGCAGGGGCACGTCGCCGTTGAGCACCAGCAGATCTCCCTGGAAATCCTGCAGGTGGGGAATGAGCTGCTGAGCGGCGTGGCCGGTGCCCAACTGCTCTGTCTGCTCTACAAACTCTAGCGCTGCGCCAAGCTCGCCGGCTTGACCTGCCCCGCTTTCCGCCAGTGACTGCTGCACTTGCTCTTTGCCGTAGCCCACAATTATCAGGCGCCGCTCGGGGTTGAGCTGCTTTAGGCTCAGCAGGACGTGCTCCACCAGCGATCGCCCGCCCAGAGCATGTAAAACCTTAGGCATCTGGGATTTCATGCGCGTGCCGCGTCCGGCTGCCAAAATTGCGACTGCTACCATAGTTCGGCAATACTGAATATCTGCACTGTAGAAGCGTTGCCCAAAAGCGCCCTGTCCCCAAGCCCTGGCGTACTGGGGGCGTAAGCCAACGCTAAATCAAGGGTCGGGCCACAACCACGGCTACCATATTACTATTAAGGGTAGCGCGGTAAAACCCAATGCAATTTATTGATCAGGCGACGGTAGGGGTCCAAGCGGGGGACGGCGGTGACGGCATCGTGGCCTTCCGCCGAGAGAAGTTTGTGCCTGCCGGCGGTCCGGCCGGGGGCAACGGCGGGCAGGGCGGCTCGGTGCTGCTCAAAGCCTCCGAGCAGCTTCAAACCCTATTGGACTTCATATATACCCATCAGTTCCGCGCGAAGAACGGCATGCGGGGCGGTAGCAACAACAAAACCGGGGCCTCGGGGGAGGACCGGATAGTGGAGGTGCCCTGCGGCACGGTGGTCTACGACGCCGATACGGGGGAAGTGCTGGGGGATCTGGTCCAGGTGGGGGAAGTGCTCTGCGTCGCCCAAGGCGGGAAAGGCGGTCTCGGCAATAAGCACTTTCTTAGCAACCGCAACCGCGCCCCTGAGCACGCCCTGCCGGGGCTGCCGGGGGAGTCGCGCACCATTCGTCTTGAGCTGAAGCTGCTGGCAGAGGTAGGGATCATCGGCCTGCCCAACGCCGGTAAATCCACCCTGATTTCGGCCCTCTCGTCTGCCCGCCCTAAGGTGGCCGACTACCCCTTCACTACCCTAATTCCCAACTTGGGGGTTGTCCGCAAGCCCACGGGCGACGGTACCGTGTTTGCCGATATCCCTGGACTGATTGAAGGGGCCCATCAGGGTAGCGGTCTGGGCCACGAATTTCTGCGCCACATTGAGCGAACCCGGCTGCTGCTGCACGTGGTTGACGGCACCGAACCAGACCCCACCGAAGCCTACCGGACCATCCAGGCCGAGCTGCAGGCTTACGGTCAGGGGCTGGCCGATCGCCCCCAGATTGTGGCCCTCAACAAGATTGATGCGATCCCCGAGGCGGAAATTGAGGAAAAGGCGATCGCCCTTGAGCGGCTCAGCGGCGAGCCGGTGCACCTCATTTCTGCAGTGGCTCGCACGGGGCTGGAGGCGATGCTAAATGAGGTTTGGCATCGGCTAGATCAGATGGAGGCAGCGCTGTCAGTGCAGGCGGTAGGGCCAGACTAGGTTTGGGGCATCAAATTCGGGACTCCAAACTGGGGATCAAACTGGGGGGCGATCGCCAACGGAAGTCGGCTGGGCTGAGGAAGCCTGGGGCGCCATCTTGGCATTGGCTTCAGCTAGAGCAGGCTGGAGAGTGCTAGTGCTGCCTTTGGCGTAGCTGATGCCATAGCTGCGGACAAGTAGCCAAAAATATAGGCCTGGGGCTGCTGCCTCTAGCCTGGGGCTTAGCTTGACCACAGTACCTGGAAGCCAGGAGAGGAGCCAGCTCAGCAGGGCGTCCACCGTAAAGTTGAGATAGCTGCCGATCCAGCGGAGAAAATCCTTCGGTCCGGCCAGCTGCCAAATCCAGCCCAAAAGAGCGGGGTTCCGCCATGCTGCCTTGAGGGCCATGCGGTTAAACGTGACCCACCCAGCTCGGTCTTTGATAAAATCATCGGCTACCCGCTCCGACTCGCTGGCCAAAATGCCAAAGAAGGTGTTCAGCATGGCGTTGATGCGCTCAGGGGGAATGAATTCGCCGGTGGGGACCATCATCCCCTTAGAAAATAGCCAGGTGACGGCGACGTTGCTTTGGAAGGCGCGAACTTGATTTAGATATTGGGCCTGCAGCAGATCGTGCCGCAGCGCCACGTCTAGCAGGTGAGTTAGGCGCGGCAGGTTGCGCACTAGGGAGCCGAAGCCAGTGAACACCAGCGGCGACTGCAGAGAGGCGGCGTCGCCGATGGCGATTAGACGAGCGTAGGCCACTTGGCGATCGCTGGCCCTAACGCTAAAGTGGCCGGGAATGTAGCCGAAGGTGGGCTTGCGCCAGGTGAGCGCTTCCATGTCGCAGCGCCGGTACTCCGGCAGGATCGTGAAGAAGTCCTCGTACATCTCCAGCAGCGACCCCGGATTGCGGGGATCAACTTGGTGGTAGTGAAACAGATAGAACGTCAGCTCGCCGTTTTCGCCGGGAAACAGCTCCCAAATGAGCTGCCGCCCGCGTGAGATATCCCCGTGGCTGTTGAGCACATCCCCAAACTCAGGATCCCACACCGCCTCAGACATGCCGCTGGTGATGATGCCGCCTACCGTGGGGCAGACGCTGTCGAAGGCCCGCCCGCCGTTGAGCTGCCAGGCAATGGGGGAAGCGGTGCCCATAGCATCTACCAAAAGGCGCGATCGCCAGCGCTTTTTAGTACCCGTGGGCAGGTGCGTCGCCTCTACGGTGACGCCACGGTCGTCAGTGGCAGCCTGGACAAATTCGGTCTGATCGTCAATGCGTCCGCCGTGTGAGCGCAGAATGGCCCCGCACCGGGCCAGTAGCGCGTCTGACTTGAGGGCAACGTTGAGCACGGTGGGGGTATGGAGGACCGGAGCTTTAGCCTGGGGTGGATTGTTGGCGTCAAAAAACTTATGGAAGCCGTCCACGTACTCGCAGGCGATCAGCTCATCAATCTCAGCGGCGCTCAATAGCTCCAGATCTACTAGGGTCTGCAGCTCATCACGGGAAATATTCCACTCCCGGTTCATGCGGCCAAAGGGCAGCCGCTCAATCAGCAGCACGCGGTAGCCCAGCTTTGCCATAAGGGCCGCATGAATTACGCCAAGGGCGCCGCCGACGTAGATCAGGTCATAGGTTGCGGCCTCAGTCTCAGCCTCTGATTCAGGCAGCGCCTCTCTATACAACACCTGTTTTGGAGTTTCGGGCGATTGCCCTTCAGGGCCGGTCTCCGACAAACGCACCCCCTCCCGCCAGCGCCGCTCCCACCAGTAGGCCCGCGTCAAGTCGCGATCGCCCTGAGGCATTTTGCGAAAGTAGTGCACCGTTTTGGGGTAAGTCGCTGCAAGGGCGTCAAAGATTGACTGCTGCGAAAGGTCAACTATGGGCAACTCGGGGTAGTCATTGGGGAAAGCTTGTCGAATGTCGCGCTTCAGCTGCTTAAGAACGGCTGCTTCTCTGGGCAAGGGAGCGCCCCAGCGAAATGCTTTGAGGTAGGTTGTCCGCTGAACTGACCAGACAAATATGTTCAGCGTCGATGCCGTGGTCGATTTGCCGGTACCTGAATCACGCGTTTCGCACGCCTTGATTGTGCACCCATCTGATGTGGTTGACTTGTGCCCTAACTTTGGCTGAAACCGCCGCTGTAGCCAGCTCCGCACGGCGTCGGTGTTTGGAGTTGGCACTTCTATATATAAGCGCTCTAGGATATCAACCATATTGACAATTTAGGGGGCGATTGACATCGCCATACGTTGAGCTAAGGGGCAGCGATTTCTAGAGGGGCAACCGCTTGAGCGAAAGTGTATACGAATTTACACCATCATCTGTAGGCGGGTAAACGGTCTTTGGGCACAGCAGGGTGAGCAAGACGCTTGAGGAAAGTTTTAGAAAGAGCCTTGGCATAAGCCGATTGTTTACAGTAATATGATAGACCGTGGCTGGGCTTGCATCCGCCTCTGTATTAGAAGATTGGGGTGTCTTAGGTATTTGTGTACCTTAGGGATACCACGTTCGGCAGTGCGGCTCCAGCTCTCGATTCAATTGATGGCACAAGCTTATGCCAAGGTGCTTATAAGCTTGTGCGAAAGTTATTTAGACGCGGATTTTACGAGGCGGATCATGAATGCACAGGAAATTATTCGGTCAATTGAGGCGACTCAGCTAAAGTCCGACTTGCCCATTATCCACGTGGGCGATACTATCCGGGTTGGCGTTCGCATCAGCGAGGGGGGCAAGGAGCGGGTTCAGCCCTACGAGGGTACGGTAATTGCGATGCGCGGCGGCGGCATTAACAAGACCATGACGGTGCGCCGTATCTTCCAAGGCGTCGGGGTTGAGCGGGTTTTCTTGCTGCACTCCCCAAAGGTTGCAGGCATTAAAATTCTGCGGCGCGGTAAGGCCCGTCGCGCCAAGCTCTACTACCTGCGCAATCGCGTCGGTAAGGCAACTCGCCTGAAGCAGCGCTTCGACCGCGCCCTCTAAGTTTTTGTGGGGGCAAAAGCCGCGCCAGCCTTCAGCGCGATCGCAGTAACCGTTGGTCGCACCCTGGCTTTGGGGCGTCATCACCAACTGCCTCCGTTCGAAGTGATATAGTGATGGGATAGGGGATTCTTGATCTAAATCACCCCATGCGTCCTTAGTTCAGTTGGTAGAACGCAGGTCTCCAAAACCTGATGTCGAGGGTTCGAGTCCTTCAGGGCGCGCTTTTTTTGTAGCGACTGAGCAGGTCGTTCCTACCCTGGTTACATAAAGCTCATCCGAATATATAGATGGGTTTTTACCGTTACTAGAGGGCAGGCGATCGCGCCTACGGCAGCTTTAGTCGTGAAAGTTGAATAGATAAAAGAGCTATAGTAACTAGAGTGCTTAAACTAGGTACCGCATAGATCAACTTCAAAATTCAGAGAGGAAACTAAAGCTGTGGCAAATAAAGAGACAGCTTCAAAAGGCAAAAAGAAGGAGACTGAATCTCAAGATTCTTCTAAAAACCAGGTGCTAGAGTTTGTTGAAGGCACTCGCGAAGAGCTGGGTAAGGTGGTTTGGCCAAGCCGACAGCAGCTCATAAGCGAGTCCGTTGCTGTGGTTTTAATGGTTTCCCTCTCCGCAACCGTCATTTACTTAGTTGATGCGCTGTTTGGCTGGGCAGCAAGGCAGGTGTTCTAGACATGACTTCTTTCGATGAGGCCGAAATTGAATCTGGAGCGGAAGCGCCGGAGGACGCGCGAGACGGTGAAGAGCAAGAGAGTGGAGCTGGCGAGAAAGTTGCTGCTCGCTGGTACGCGATTCAGGTAGCCTCCGGCTGCGAGCGGCGGGTAAAGATGAATTTGGAGCAGCGCATCGAAACGATGGACGTTGCCGATCGCATTCTAGAGATCGAAATCCCCCAAACTCACATTCTTAAACCTCAAAAAAGCGGTAAGCCTAAGGAGATTTCTGAAAAGGTCTTCCCGGGCTATGTGCTTGTGCGCATGAAGATGGATGACGAAGCTTGGCAGGTGGTGAAGAGCACCCCAAACGTGATTAACTTTGTTGGGGCCGAACAGCGGCGACGCTACGGCAGAGGACGGGGCCACGTAAAGCCCATGCCCCTTAGCAGGGGTGAAATTGAGCGTATCTTCAAGCAGGCTGAAGAGCAAAAGGCCGTTGTCAAAATTGACATGGCAGAGGGTGATAAGATACTTGTCCTCTCTGGGCCGTTTAAGGACTTCGAAGGCGAAGTGATTGAGGTTAGCCCAGAGCGCAGCAAGCTGAAGGCGCTTCTGTCCATATTTGGGCGCGATACGCCCGTTGAATTAGAGTTTAATCAGGTTGAAAAACAAAACTAGCAATGCCGAAAAAAGTTGTTTCTATTATTAAGCTGGCAATTCCTGCTGGCAAAGCTAACCCTGCACCCCCCATCGGTCCGGCTCTGGGTCAGCACGGCGTCAATATTATGGCGTTTTGTAAAGAGTACAACGCCCGCACCTCAGAACAGGTCGGTCTTGTCGTTCCGGTAGAAATCTCTGTGTTCGAGGATCGGAGCTTCACCTTCATCCTCAAAACGCCGCCGGCCTCCGTTTTGATCAAGAAAGCTATGGGGATTGAGAAGGGCTCAGGAACGCCTAACACTGTCAAGGTCGGCTCTATTACCCGCGACCAGCTCCGGGACATTGCTCAGACGAAGATGCCCGACCTCAACGCTAACGACATTGAAGCCGCCATGCGCATCGTGGAAGGTACGGCGCGCAACATGGGCGTCACCGTATCGGACTAGAGGGATGCAGCACGCTGTGTACCTATCCTGGCGTTGTTCAACGCTATGGAATGGGTCTCACGGGATTGAATTGTCGTTTTCGATGACATTGCCATTTCTCAAAAAACGCGCTATCTTATAAGACCGTAAAATTTATGTGGGGGAGAAGCCTATGCTTCGTTAGTACCCCGAGGAGAAACCTATGGTAAAGGCGCGATCGCGTCGCTTTCAGGATCTAGCGGCCAAGGTTCAAGACCGGGTCTACGAACCTGCCGAAGCCCTTGACCTGCTGCGGGAAACGGCAACTGCTAAGTTTCCTGAATCTGCTGAGGCTCACATTCGCCTTGGCATCGATCCGAAGTACACAGACCAGCAGCTCAGAACGACTGTCGTTTTGCCCAAGGGCACTGGCCAATCCGTCCGCATTGCAGTTATCGCGCGGGGTGAAAAGGTCGCTGAAGCAACCGAGGCGGGCGCCGACCTTGTTGGTTCTGAAGAGCTGATTGCCGAGATTCAGAAGGAGGAAATGATGGACTTTGATGTCCTCATTGCGACTCCTGATATGATGCCCCAAGTGGCGAAACTGGGCAGGCTTCTGGGTCCCCGAGGGTTGATGCCTTCTCCCAAGGGCGGCACCGTTACTTTTGACTTGCCCCAGGCCATTACCGAGTTTAAGGCTGGTAAGCTCGAATTCCGGGCCGATCGCAGCGGCATCGTGCACGTAATGTTTGGTAAAGCCAGCTTCTCTTCTGAAGACTTGCTGGTCAACCTCAAAGCGCTGCAGGACACTATCGAGCGTAACCGTCCCTCCGGGGCTAAGGGCCGCTACTGGCGTACAGTCTATGTCTCTGCTACGATGGGACCTGCAATTCAAGTAGACGTCAGCGCGCTGCGGGATTTGAAGCTGGGCGAGGCTGCTTAAGCGGTTCTATCAGAGCTGATTTTGCGGCTAGGTTTTCGTTTAAGTTTTCAGCATTAATTTAGGAGATGCCAGAGCAAACAAAGTTCAACTGAATAGCAACGCCGAAGACAGCAGGTTGCTCCGTAATTCCTGCCTAGGTTTGTTGAATTTCATCGCGATGCACCTATCGCGATCGCCCTTGTTTCTGCCCCGTGCAGACAAGGTGCGCAACAGCTCTAGGTATTTCCTGCGTCCCGGCCCCACAGCCGGGATTTTTTATGGCTAGTCTTGTCGCTGATCAAGTCGCTCCATTTTTTTGATATTGCACATCTAACCCCGAAAAAGGAGGTGAGGTTGAATGGGGAGAACCCTAGAGGAAAAACAAGCCATTGTTGCGGGTCTTAAAGAGACCCTCAGCGAAATGCAGCTGGCCCTAGTCATTGACTACAAAGGGCTATCGGTGGCGGAAATTACTGACCTGCGGAATCGTCTGCGGGAAAGCGGTGCCATCTGCAAAATCACTAAAAATACGCTGATGCGTATTGCGGTGGATGGTGATGACACGTGGCAGCCGATGACGGAATTTCTCAAAGAATCGTCGGCATTCTTGCTGCTCAAGGACGACTTGGGCAAGGGCATTAAAGCCTACCAAGCGTTCCAAAAGGACACGAAGAAGACAGAGCTGCGCGGCGGCGTCATGGAGGGCCGGGCGCTCAACGAAGATGACATCAAGGCCATCACTGAGTTGCCCACCAAGGAAGAGCTTATTGCCCGCATTGCCGGCGCGATCAACGCAATTCCGACCAAGCTGGCGGTGGGAACCAAGGCGGTGCCGACCAAGCTGGCGGTGGGCGTTCGGGAGGTTCCTGCATCTTTGGCCCGCGCGCTCAAAGCCGTAGCGGCAAAAGACGACGCCGATGCGGCCTAGGCCTGTCTCGACCAAAGACTGTTTTCACTACCGTTTTGTTAGCTAATCCATACACCCTATCTAGAGGAATACCATGTCTGAAGCTACCGATAAGATTCTAGAGCAGCTCAAATCCCTGTCTCTTTTAGAGGCCTCTGAGCTGGTCAAGCAAATTGAAGAAGCCTTTGGCGTCGATGCCTCTGCTGCTGGCGGCGGCGGCATGATGATGATGGCCCCCGGCGCAGCGCCCGGTGGTGCAGCAGCTCCCGCGGAAGAGGTTGAAGAGAAGACCGAATTCGACGTGGTGCTAGAAGAAGTGCCTTCCGACAAGAAGATCGCCATCCTCAAGGTGGTGCGCTCCCTCACCGGCCTGGGCCTGAAAGAGGCCAAGGATATGGTTGAGTCTGCGCCTAAGGCCATTAAGGAGGCGGTGCCCAAGGATGCAGCTGAAGAGGCGAAGAAGTCTCTTGAGGATGCTGGGGCGAAGGTTGCGATTAAGTAAGCTTCTGAACTACGGCGTTCGACGTCTGTCTCTGCCATAAAAGCAAAATTTCCTGGGCCCTCAAAGAGCCCAGGGAATTTTGATAAAAGAGTAGAACTTTGGGCCTCGTATCCCGGAGCGCCAAAATTTTTAATGGAAAAAGCGGCGGCGGTAAAAGCGGCGGCGGCGGAAGCGACGTTGCCTGCGGTGGTGCTGCAGCGTTGTAGACTCTTCTAGCATCGGCTGGTAACTGTCTAGCCTAGGGGCTGCCCCAGCGCTCAGCTCGGCTTCAAGCGACAGCGCTTGAGCAAGTTGAGGTGCAATCACATCTGCAGGGACAATGCTTGCTGCGAGGATGGCAGGGAAGAGTGCGGCTTTAGTGATAAGTCTCATGCAGGTATCTCCTTGTTTTGATGAAGGCCTTATGGCGATTCCTTTTGCTCGATTTCTATGTTGAAGTCGGGCTCTGAGAGAGGACTAACCCAAAGCTGAGGGTTCGATAAAGAGCCGCTGTGATCGCTGAACGAACGCTCCAAGGCGCGATCGCCAAATATAGCGTCGGCCACTTTGCTTCGGACAGTTTTGGTGCTGAGCTGGAGAATTCTGGAGCCAAATGGCGCGCCATCGTGCACCAAGCTTTGTGGCGCCGGCTAGATTACGCTTGTACAGCTCAACGTCTTGAGCGGCCTTACTTTATTGAGCGATCGCCCCACACAAAAATCCATTTCGTATAATGGTCAGCGACCTAACATTCTGGGTTATATGACTGTCCTCTCCTGCCTGCGATCGCTCAAATGCCTCACTAGCACAGCGCTGGTGGCTCTGGTGACGACCCAACTGACCCTCGCACCAAAAGCCGCCGCCCAAGCCGCTCCCCAGCCCGGCCAAGTTGAAACCTGCGACCTCCTCATCGTCGGTGGGGGACTGGCGGGCACCGCTGCCGCCTACGAAAGCCTCAAGCTGGGCCGCACCGTCTGCATGAGCGAACTCACTGACTGGGTGGGCGGACAGATCTCTTCCCAAGGCACCTCGGCGCTGGACGAAGCCAAAATGCAGCGATCGCTCCTGTTCTATTCCGCGGGCTATAACCAACTGCGCCAGCGAATCGAAGATGAGTACGGTGAGCTGAACCCAGGTGCCTGCTGGGTGAGCGCCTCCTGCTTTTTGCCCTACGATGCTCACGAGATTTTGACGGAGATGCTAGAGGATGCCGCTGATGACGGCGGCGGCACCCTGAAATGGTTCCCTTCTACCGTGGTGAAAGACATTACTCTCAGCCCGGACGGCAGCCAAATCGAATCGGCGATCGCGATTCAGCACGAGCCCCAGCCCGGCACCCCGCCCCTCAACCACGAGCCGCTGTCCCAAATCATTGAGGACGCCTACGACTACGAAGACTCTGATCGCCTCGCTAAAACCGTGATCCAGTTTGTGCCCCGGCAAGCGAGGGAAACGGGGGCCGATTGGTATGTGATTGAAGCCACTGAAACCGGCGAGCTAATTGCCTTGGCTGATGTGCCCTACCGCCTGGGCCTCGACCCCCGCAGCTACCTCAACCCCTCCTCCGCCAGCGAAACCGGCGACCCCTACTGCACCCAGGGCTTCACCTACACTTTTGCCATGGAGCAAACCGAGGCGCCACAGGACCACGTCAGACCCGACTTCTACGATCGCTACCAGCCTTATTATGGCTACGACCCCAACCCCAACCTGGCAGACTTCGACGTGGTGTTTACCTACCGCCGCATCTGGGCGCCTGACAGCGAGGGGCGTCCGACGGTGTTTGGGGTGCCTCGTCCTGCCCCCGGCGACATCTCTATGCAGAACTGGGTTTGGGGCAATGACTACCGTCCCGGCACTGAGGAAGACAACCTGGTATATAGCCGCGAGCAGCTAGAGGATGCCGGCCAGCTAGAGCCCGGTGAGTGGATGGGGGGACTGCGGCAGGAGACCCTGGAAGCTGGCGAGGAGCTGGCGCTGGGCTTTTTCTACTGGTTAGTGGAAGGCACCACTGACTCCCAGGAAGAGGCCCAGGCTGACGACAAACCCAAGGTTGCCCATCCGGCCAACCGGCTGATGACGGGGCTAGACTCCCCCATGGGTACGGAACACGGCCTGTCTAAATACCCCTACATTCGCGAAGGACGACGCATCATTGGTCGCCCTTCTTTGGGCCATCCCGACGGCTTTGCCGTTCATGAAATCGACATCTCCCGTCAGGACTACCGCAGCGAATTCTACCAAGATCTGCCCGCAGCGCTCTACAGCGATCTATGGAAGGCTTTGGCCGGACTAGAAGCGACGAGCGCGATCGCCTCTAAAACTTCCCCCGAGGAAATCACCCGCCGCACCCGCTCCACCATCTACCCCGACGCTGTGGGCATCGCCCAGTACGCCATCGACTTCCACCCCTGCATGGCGCAGTCTCCAGCGGAGGCCCCAGGCAACATCGAGCGGCCCGGCACCCGCCAGGCTCAGGGTCAGACCTACCCTGGACAAATTCCCCTGCGATCGATGATTCCGCAGCAGATTGACAACCTGTTGGTGGCCAGCAAGAGCATTGCCACCAGCCACGTGGCGGCAGCGGCCTACCGGGTGCACTCGTTTGAGTGGTCGGTGGGAGCAGCGGCGGGGATCACGGCGGATTTTGCCCTGGAGCAGGGGGTTGCGCCCTTTGAGCTAGTGGACGAGCTGCCGCTGGAGGAGCCTCTACTGGAGGATCTGCAGCAGCGCATCGAGGATGCCGGTAACCCGACGGCGTTTCCCGACACCTCGATTTTTAACCTGGACTGGGAGGACTGGCGCGTGTGGGGCTAGAACCGAATCCGGTATTCTAAGATGGCGCGGTTGTCTTCGTCTAAATCCGTATTGGCCCGAATCTGGAACTCGTCGGTGAGGCGGTAGCGAATGCCCACCTGGGGCGGGGTGGTGCTGCCCAAAAGCTGTAGCGCAGTGACCGAGAGCCGCCGCGTAATGTCGATACCGGCCTCGACGCCGATGTTGACCGGCAAATTGGACTCATCGCCAATATCGGTTGTGGGAAAAATGCGGAAGAGGTCGAGTCCTAGGGCATCCACAACCTCATTGCTGAAGCTGGCGAAAGTGCCCGAGCCCACGTAGGTAGCCAGGGCCAGCGCCGTGTCCCCTTGGGCCAGCTGATTGACCAAACCACCGCCGATGAGGGCGACAAGCTGGTCATCCGAGCGCGAGGGCTGACTTTCCAGCTCTAGGTGCTCATCCAGTTCACTCAGCGGTCCGTCTAGGCGGGCGGTGACTTCGACCGTCTCGAACCCGCCAAAGGAGGGAACGGTAGACTGGTCGGCGACTTCGGAGGATGTGAACGGAGACGACGGGGGGATTGGGTCTCGATCTACTTCGCGCACGTCAGCCGTCGCCGTTGCCATAATAATGGGGTCGCTGACGCCCCGCTCGGGGTCAAGTACGACTTGATTGGGTTCATCTCTGTCGAGGCGGAACTGGGTGGTGTAGATGTTTACCCAGCCTGAGATCAGCTCCAGCGTCCCGGAGGGTCTCAAGTCTGCCAGGGTACCATTTACCGTCAGATCGCCCTGGGCTTCGACGTTGAAGAAGGGCTGCCCGGCCACCTGGAGGTCGTCCGCCAGAATCACCTTCAAATCATTGAAGCCGACGCGGTTGGCAAAGGCGATCGCCTCTTCCCCCGCTTCGTCTTCGTCTCTGGCGAGGGAGCTGCGGGAGTCGCGGAAGTCTTCGCTCGGAATCACCGCAAAGCGATCGGGCTCTGGCTCCGTACGGTCTGTTGAGGCGTCGCCTTCCGGTTCGTCTTCCTCAGCTGCTTCTGGCTCAGCCCCAGCGCCTTCGCCCCCCAGTAGACCCAGTCCGCCCACAAACCCTCGAACCGGGTCCACGCGGCCATCCCGCAGCGCGATCTCCCCGCCCAGCACCGGCTCTAGTGCGGCGTTGGTGACCACCACTTCCCCGTCCACTGTCGCGCTGAAGTCAATGTCTATCGCTGTAGGAACATCCACATCAACCGGGACTTGCTCTAACGCGACCAGCAGCTCGGAGGGCAGGCCCGCTTCAGATTCGAAAAGCGGTAGGCCGCCCTGCACCTGGATATTCCCCCCGTTGAGCTTGGCCTCAAGGGTGCCCACTTCCACCTTCTGCAGGTCGAAGGCAGCGCGCCCGGTGATGTCCGTAATCGGGTCGTTGAGGAGGGCGATCGCAACGGCGCCATCCTCAAACTGGGCAGTTCCCTCAATCACGGGGGCTTCCAGGGTGCCGCTAACGTCAACCCGAACCAGACCATTCCCGCCTTGCCACTGGAGCTGATCGTTGGTGACCACGTCCAGCAGGGTAAGGGCCTCGTCCTGCAGCGAAGCTTCGACAGAAATTTGGTCGCTCGTAGGCTGCACCGCCATAAAGGGGAGGGCATAGGGAATGTTGGCTTCGGCCACCAGCCGTTGGGCTCCCTGATTGACGATGCGGGCGTCGGCGTCAAGCTGCGCCTGGGCGTAGCGGAATTCAGCGGCGACCTCCTCTAGCGGGTTGCTGTTGACCTCGGCATTGGCGATCGCCACTTCCCCATCCACCGTGGGATCTACAAGGCTGCCGTCAAACTGGACGAGGGCGTTGAGTGTCCCGTCGAGGGAGACGGGCAGGTTGACAAAAGACGCCGCGATGGCCTGCAGCAGGGGCACTGGCACCGCTTCGACCTCCAGCGTCCCCGACTGCTGACCCGTCAGCCCGAGGCTACCACTGTAGGCCACCGAGCTATCGCCGGACTGAAAGCGGGCTGGCTTTAAGGTCAGCGTTGTGTCCGCTAGGCGCCCCGCGACCTCCACTTTGTTAGAATTTTCGCCTCTACCGTAGGGTCCCCAGCGCCAGTCTTTCCCCCCAAGGGCAAACTCAGCGTCAAGGCTACCCAAAATATCGCCAAGCTGCCCCGAGGCTCTGAGGGTGGCATTGTAGCGCCCGCTCAAGTCCTCTAGGGGAGGAATGACTGCCGTGGGCTGCTCTTGCGCTTGGGGGGGATTGCGCTCGACGAAGTCGGCGATGAAGGCCAGCTGGTCGGGCAGTGACGCCGGCAGCTCACGGTCCTGCGTGGTTAGGTCGTCGCTGTCTCCAGAGGCGATCGCTGGCCCTCGGTTGGGGTCTGGGGGAGAAATGAGCCTTAGCGCCGCCACCGCGGTTTCTAGCTTCCCTTCCTCAACCCCTACGCTGGCCTCAAAAGGCCGTGTCCCCGCCAGGGCAAGCCGCCCGTCTAGGGCGTAGCGACCATCGTCCAGGGCTAGCTCGCCGTCTGCTAGGCTGACCACGCTGTTGCGGTAGGTCACCTCTCCGGTGAACAGGTCCGCATTGACGCCGCCCAGGCCCGGCTTCGTCACCATAACAGACGCCACCGCAGCGGGGTTGCTCAAGTTAGCAATGTTAGCTTCTACGTTGGCGCTGACCACGCCGCGCACCGCCCCGGTCCGGGCGCCCAAAGGCTGATATTCAATGCGCTCCAGTGGAAATTCCCTCAGCTCGGCTGTGAGGGTATCGCCCGTGGTCTCCCCGCTGACTGAAGCGTCGCCATTTTGGACAAGAAAATTCGTCGGCAGGTAGCGCCGATTGACGGTGGCCTCAATGCGATCGCCCCCGCCCTGCAGCGCGATGCGTCCGCCCTGGTCTAAGCCGAGCTGCACCGGACCCGCCATATCTTCAAAGGTGAAGCGGTTGACGCCAAAGCCGTCAAGGGCCAGGCGGCCATCTACCTGGGGCGCGCTCAGGGTGCCGCTCACCTGCCCGGCGTAGCTCGCTCGCCCGCGCAGCTGCGCCTGCTGCCGTGCGGCATCCGGTAAAAAGGGCGCCAGCCGCGCTAGCTCGTAGTTCTCGAGGGTAGCATCGAGGTTAAAGCCGGTAATCGCCGGCTGTGCCGCCGGATCAAGGCCAATGAAGCCGTCCGCCCGCACATTAGGACCGCTGAACCCGTCCACTTGAATACCGTCCCCGGTCCAGCGAAACCCCGTTTGGTAGGTGCCGGGGTCGACGAGGGCAACCCCGTTCACCGGCTGGATGCGGGTGTCGTCGAGGCGGGCTGTGCCTTGAGCATTGACCGCTGCGAGGTCAAGATTGTCCAGGGAGCCCGACAGCGCCACGTCTGCGGTGAGCAGCCCCTGAAGTTGGGGCGCGATATTACCGGTCTGTAGGCCATCGGCGCTGACGTTAGCCTGCCAAGTCTGCTGGTCCAGCTGCGCGACGCCAGCGGCTGTCACCGTCCCCCCCTCCACCTGAAGCTGCGTGTTCTGCAGCCGTAGCTGATTATTCCCGTAGCTAATTTCCCCTTGCCCGCTGTAGGTCGCCTGGGGCAGCTGCCACTGCGCCACTGCCTGAATATCGTCGAAGGGGCCAAAGACTTCTAAATCTGCCACCAGTGGGCCAATTTGATAGGGGGCCGGGAGGGAAAAGCCGTAGTCCTGCGCCAGTGCATCTGCTGGAATGGTGGCGTCGATGTTGGCCGCGACGTCCCCATCTGCCTCTAGATTGACCGTCCCGTCCCCGACGATTTCTCCGCCTACGGTGGGGACGATGCGGAATGACTCCACCGTCAGCAGCGGCGGCGTAAACGTGAAGGCGGCCTGCAGGCTATCGACCGCAGTACGGTCTAGGTCGATGCGGCCCCGATTGTTAATGTTCCCCGTGACTACCGGCTGCTCCAGCGGACCGCTCACCTGGGCGTCGGCTTCAAACGCCCCCGCCACTTCAACGGGGATGGGAATATTCAGCGTCTCCTGCAGCTGCGCCAGGGTAACTTCGGGAACCAGGGCGTCGATGGCATAACCGTCCTGCAAGTCAAGGCCTCCGGTGGCCTCCACAAGAATCTCCCCGTAGCGCAGACTGGTATCCTCTAGAAGAATGGTTTGTTTATCAAAGCGCAGCCTGGTATTGAGGTCTTCGATGGGCTGAGGGGCGGCGTCGAGCTGGGCGATCGCGTCTGAGAGCTGAGCCGTGCCCTGGAAATAGAGGGACTTGATGGGCGGCTGGCCGCTGTCGCCCCGGTATTCCACCGTGACGTTGCTGTCGAGCACGCCTTGCTCCAGCGCCAGCGGCAGGGGCAGTAGGGCGGCTAGAACCGGCAGGGACACGTCGCTGCTGCGAACAGTGCCTCTGACGCGCTGATTTTCCAGCGCCGCGGCGCCGTTGATGTCAAACTCGCCGCCGCTGGCCAGCGCGCCGCTGGCCTCAAAGTCAATGTCTTTGTACTCATTGCGCAAGTCCGCCACCGCGTCGATGCCCTCAAGAACGACCGGCTCTAAGCGAATCTCTGGCGCCCCGTCTTCATCCTCTGTCGGCACGATACTGCCCTGGTCCACGTCAGGAGAGGTGTCGGGCGCGACGTCGGCGCGGGCGTCTACGTCGTTGGCGTCTTCATCGGGGTCGTTCGCCTCCAAGGCGGCGGTGGCGTCTAGAGACCCCCTGGGGTTAGCAATTACGGTGGCGTTCTTTACCGTAACCTTTTCCACCACGATTGAGACGGGCCCTTCCTCATCCTCTTCGTCCTGCTCCAGCTCCGTCTGCAGCCAGCCGTCTTCCCCTTCTACTAAAAAAAGTTCTGAGTCAACCAGCCTGATGGAGATGGGCACCTCGCGATCGCCCACCAGGCGAGCGATAATCTTGACGGGGTTGAGTCCAACCTGCACCGTTTCGGTAACGGCATAGTCGCTCTGGGTATCCGTAGTCGGAATCTCTGCCCCACCAAAGGTAATCCCCGTAAGGCTAAACTGCTCGACCTCCCCCAACCGCAGCGGGCGATTAAGCGATTCGCTTAAAGCATTCTCAACGATGGGCGCCAGCCGCTCGTAGACGAAGTAGCGCGCTGCAATGAGGCCGGCTCCGGTGCCCAATATAACAACGCCGCTAACGACAGCGGCTGCAGTACCTACCCGTCGCAGCAAGGAGGGCTCCCCGCTTTCAGAACCAGGAGGCCGCTCATTCGAGGAATTGGTCATGATTACTCTGAAGGCACAGCGTGACCCTTCAAACAGAATAGCGTTCAATCACGACCAACACCTAAAGAGATCCTTAAGAGGGTCTGTTTGGCTACAAAAAGCCGCAATACTAACTAAAGAAGGCTACTGCTGGCTGTCCTCCACTGACGATGTCGCAAATACGATGGACGGAGCCGTCAACATGACGCCAACGCTAAGGCCTAAGGCGATGCCGACGAGCATTGTTAAGATATTCTGCCGCATAGCAGTCATTCCGCATTTGTTAGACGATTATTCAGCGAGTTTCTGCAGCTCATTGTAGGATGCGTTTGCGAGGTTGACGGTAGTCCTGGCGACATCAGTCGCTGCTCAAAGATGTCAAATGAGAACTACTGAGCTGCAATCCTTCGATCGAGATTTGGCATCCGATAGAGCCTAGCGTGGGCGATAGTGGCTTGGGATACTAGCGGTTCCCTGGCATTTTTCACTTGTAGACAACATCGTGATGGGCCCAGTTTGCTAGCCTCCTGGGACAGTTATTTACCCTGTCCTAGTATATGACGGCTTCTAGTTGAGCACTTTATACGTCCATAAGACGGCATTGAAGTGCCTTCTGTTCCTGAGCGCCCTTCAGCTGTGATAATCAGACGAGCCCTGAGCATCGTAGGAGAGACGCGGCTAATGAATTGCCAGCTTTGGCGTCTAAGGGGTCAGCCGTGAGACTTTAGGTGTCAGCGACGGCACTTCAGATGTCACGGGTGAGACTGCATCTGTCGGCGGCGAGACTTGAGATGCCGGCGATGGGTGTTGATGTGTCAGCCGCGAGACTTCAGGTGTCAGCGCCGACACTTTAAGTGTCAGCGATCGCACTTTAGGTGTCACGCGTGGGACTCTAGATGTCGTCGATGACGCTTTGTGGGTCAACGATGACATCTGAGCAGTGGACGGTGACACTCAGGATGTCAATGAGCAAGTATCGCGGCACCGAAACTTAGGACAGCGGGTGAACTTAAGGGTAATGCCGCCAGTATTGGCAATTTTGCCGCCGTTCCCCACGATGTTGACCTGGCCTTCGCCGTTGATTTCAACCGATAGCTCCACTGAGCTGGGCTGCATGCTGGTTTGGGCATCGGCCTGAATTTAAAAAAAATGTCGCCAACGACGTTAAGCAGACCAGTCGCTAAACCGTTTCGATACCCATCGCCGTCTTCACGTCAGAGAGAAACCTTTCCTCCACCTTGACCATTTCATCGCTTTCCAGAAGCTGCTCCAGCTCATTCACCGCCACTCGCTTCGACTCCTCGCTCCCTAGGCGATCGCCAATGCTTTGAAGCAGCGCTTTGGTGGCCTCCGGATCTTCCTTAGCGTCCCTCACCTTGGCGATCGCCCTCTGAAAATAGCCGTTGAATGAAATTCCAGACTCCCACTTCAGGGTTGTCGCCTCCTCATCAATGAATTCTTGCTCAGCTAGGGAAACTGAGTTGTCTGCATACATCCCCAACAGGCACAGATCCACCATGGCCTCTTTCTGGGTCTGCTCTAGCTTGTTTGTCAGCCTTCCCAGCAGGTTCTGATAAAAAGAGTTCATCCTCTCAACCCCTCAGTGCTTTATCCACCATACATTTTGTCCACATATATCACGTCCTACGCCAGGTCTGGAGAGCAATCCACTAAATCACCCCCAACCCCTCTGAGGGAATAGCTCAATCGGTGGCTATAGATCAAGTTCTGCAGACTTAGCCAGCAGCTGGTAAAACTGCTCCTGAATGCTGGACAGCTTCTCTGAAATCTCCTCGTCGGACTGCAGGAAGCCAAGCCTGCTCTTGAGGGTATAGGCCTGACTTTCCAAAGACTTGTAGCCGCCAGCTTTCTGCTTAACTGGAAAGGCATTACCGATAGATTGAATCGCTACAACGAGGCCGCCAGAGACGCCAATCAAGATATCTCTGGTATTTTCCCCCAGTGAAAGACCCTCTACCCCCAGAATCGTGGTGAACAGGGTGAGGACAATCGTCAGAATCGTAAGCGCCCCGTCCCACCGGCTATTGACGCGCCTGAGCTTCTTCCATTCGTTGTGTCTTTCGGTGATCTCATTCAGCAGAGCCCTTTTTTCTTGCTGCGGCTCAGATAGTGTTTTAGCGTCCATAACACTCCTCCAATCTATCTAGGGTTTAGCACTCTTCTAGACGTGAGCATCAGACTTGAGGTTCAGCCTTAGCGACAGCGTCAACAGGCATATTTTAGCCTCGGAAAGTTAATCGAGGCTTGAGACAAGCGCAGTTGTCGCTACAGATTACTGAATGTATGCCACCGTTACTCCAGTTCCCCCATCGGCCTTCTCCGCCGCCTCAAATCGCTCCACCTGGGGGTGCCGCTTCAAAAACTCCTGTACCCCCGCCCGCAGCTTGCCGGTGCCGTGGCCGTGGATCACCCAAATTGGCCCTGGCCCTGCCGCAGCGATGTAGCGATCTAAAGTGATTTCAGCATCCGCCACCCGGTTGCCGCGAATGTCGATGGTGTTCTTGGAGGTGCGCACGGCAGGGGCGTCGGCCTGCGGTGGGGGCGGGGGCGGGGGCGGGGCAGGCTTGCGGCGCTCGGGCATCTCTGCCCTCTCCCCCTGCATCGATTCAACGTCGGCCAGGGAAACCGTCATTTTCATCAGGCCAAAGCGCACCGTCAGCTCGCCGTCTTCGTCAGCGGCGGTGAGCACCTCTGCGGTCTGCCCCAGTTGAGGGATGCGGACGCGATCGCCAGGTTTAGGCCGAAATCCAGGTTTGGGTTTAGCGGGTTTGGGGGGCAGCTTCTTTTCGGCAATGGTGTTGATCTTTGCCGTGGCCGCCTGGGCATCTTGGGCTGTGGCTTCCCCTTTTTGCAGCCGCCGAATCACCCCGGCGATTTCTCCCTTGGCCTGGGCGATCGCCGACTGCACCTGCTGCTCTTGCTCCTGTTTTAAGGCTTGCTCCCGGTCCCGCAGAGATTGGGCCTTGCGGGCCAGTTCGGCGTGGAGGGTTTCGGCCCGCTTCAGCAGGGCGTTGGCCTCTTGGGAGCGGGCTTCCTGCTCCCGCCGCTGGGCCTCTAGCCCCGCGATCACTTCGTTCACGTCTTCGGCGCCGCCCACGCCCACCAGGTCTTTTGCCCGGGTCACCACCTGGTCATCTAGGCCGAGGCGGCGGGCAATCGTGAGGGCGTTGGAGCGGCCTGGAATGCCCCACAGCAGCCGGTAGGTGGGGGAGAGGGTCTGGTCGTTAAACTCCACGGAGGCGTTTTCAAACCGGTCGTCTTGGTATTTAAGGGCTTTCAGCTCGCCGAAGTGGGTAGTGGCGATGGTTAAGCTGGCGTGGTCCGCTAGGTGCTTGAGTAGGGCGATCGCCAGGGCGCTGCCTTCTGACGGGTCGGTGCCCGCACCCACTTCGTCTAGCAGCACGAGGGCGTTGGCCACCCTAGGGGCGATTTTAGGAGCGACCCCAGGAACGTGTTCAGGAACGCCTTCAGCGGCACCCTCAGCAGCAATCTCAGGGGTGCCCTCGGGCGACTCACTGGGGGCGATCGCCTTTAGCACCCTGACAATGCGGCGGATGTGGCCGGAAAAGGTCGACAGGCTCTGCTCAATAGATTGCTCATCCCCGATGTCCGCCAGCACCTGATCAAACCAGGGCAGCTCTACGGGCTCACGGGCGGGCACAAACAGCCCTGCTTTGACCATCAGCGCCGCCAGGCCAATGGTCTTGAGGGTGACGGTCTTGCCGCCCGTGTTGGGACCGGTGATGGCAACAACGCGGGTGCGGGGGTCGATGGTGACGTCGATGGGCACCACGGGCGCCCCCTGCTCGTGCTGGGCTTGCCACACCAGCAGCGGGTGACGCAACTGCCGCAGGATGACCCGGTCGCCGGTTTCTTCTCGCTGGATCAAGCGGGGGCAGTTGGCCCCCAGCCAGTAGCTGTAGCGAGCACGGGCAGTGGCCAAGTCCAGCACGGTGACGATGGCCAGCAGCTCTTCTAGCTCCTCTAGCACCTCCGCCACCTGCTCGCTCAGCATCCGGCGCACCTTTTCTTCTTCTGCCTCCTCCCGTCGCACGAGCTGCCGGAGCTGGTTGCCCAGCGGCACGATGCTCTGGGGCTCGACGTAGAGGGTCACGCCGCTGGTGGAGACGTCGTGGACAATGCCGGGGACGGCGTCTTTTTGTGAGGCTTTGATGGGCAGCACAAAGCGATCGCCCCGCTGGGTAATCACAGCCTCCTGCAGGGCGCCGCTGTGGCGCTGCATAATTCGCTGCAGAGTGCGCTGAATGCGATCGCGGGTGGTGCGGAGCTGCTCCCGGATGCCGAGGAGCTTGGGGTTAGCCCGGTCGGTCACCTGGGCGCGATCGTCGATGCAGTGGCGGATGGCCTGCTCCAGCTCAGGGAAGGTGCGCAGTTCGCTGACAAGGGCCTGTAGCGTCGGCAACACTTCGTCTTCCTGGGCGTCAATGGTGCGGCGGAGCTGCCGCGTGGCGTAGAGGGTGGCCGCGATGTCGAGTAGCTCCTGCCCGCTGAGC